>NZ_JABWRW010000006.1:0-281704 GCF_014269095.1 Pseudomonas sp. SWRI50
CTTGACCGCTTCGATCTTGAATTCTTCGGGGTAACGCTGACGACTCATGGCACCTCCTATTTGGGCCTCATTATGAGGCTTGGAGGTGTCTACGAAACCAGGGGCGATTCAGGCCACCGTCGACGACGGGCGCTACTCAAGCTGGACAACGCTGGACGTTTGCCACGAACGCCGAGCAAAGCGAACCCGGCAATCTTGGAAGCGTGGATCCCAGTTAACTCGTTCGAAGGCAGCGATGCAGATCGCGTTGCGAGGATTATCACTAGTCAAGAGAACGAGAAGCTGTCTCCGCTTGAGCTCGCTGAAGGTTACAAGCGGCTCAGGGCATTCGGCTGGACTCCTGAGCAGATTGCCAAGAAGGTCGGCAAAACCCGTCAGCATGTGGAGCAGGTGCTCACAGTGGGAAACGCGAACACCGATGTACAGAACCTGGTAGCCGCCGGCCACGTTTCAGCTACGACAGCTGCACAGGTTGTTCGGGAACACGGCGACGGCGCAGGGCAAGTACTGGGCGCTGAGCTGGAAAAGGCCCAGGCGAGCGGTAAAAAGCGAGTTACCGCAGGATCTATGAAGGGCCCATCGATACCGAAGTCCAGGCTTGAAGCACTGCACTCCGCATCACGCAATCTAATTGCATCGCTGAACTCGATCGATGAGGGCAGCCACTCCCTCGTCATTCCCACTGCGCTCGTCCTTCAGCTGCGCGAAGCCCTGGACGGCGCCAAACCGAGATAACAATTCATGGAAACGATCACTTGCGGGTCATGGATTGGCCAGCTCGGCAAGGCGCTGGCTCCCCGTGAGCTCGAAGCATTGCTGTGGGTGGCCCAAGGCCTCACCACCAAAGAAATCGCCCGCCAGATGGCGGTAAGCCCGGGCACCGTAGCCAATCGCATCGAGGCCGCGCTGTTCAAGCTGGAGGCCGGCCGCCGCATTGAAGCGGTCACCAAGGCCATGCGCCAACAGATCATCAGCCCGATCTGCATCGCCCTGGCCGCGCTCATCACCATGCACGCGGTGATCGACGACAGCGACCCCATGCGCCGCGATCGCCGCGCGCCGGAGCGCCGCACCGCCCAAGTTCGAATCGTTCGCAAGGCCGAGGCCTTCGAGTACCACGCCTGACCCTACCGAGGATCACCCCATGCAGACAGCAATGCACCCTGCTTTCGAGCAGAAGCTTGCCGTGCTCGCAGCCTTGCTCGAGCGCAGTAAGTCAGTGAGGGCCGAGGCGCACGCCAAGGTCAACCAGCCCGCACCGCGGTACCAGGCATCGGGCAAGGACGGAAAATGGGATGTTGTGGAGATCTCCACTGGCGCCGTTCAGGGCTACGCCTTCACCTATCGGGCCGTCATGCGCTTTGTTAACGCGATGGAGGCAGGTGCGGCGAGCAAGGGAGGCGGACTCCAATGATCGGCAGCCCAAATCAAGAGCAGCGCAGTGCAGTGCTAGCCCAGCTCAATGCGAGCATCGACAGCTTCTTTCTCGACGGCGGCCAGGTGCAAACCCTGCCGCACAAAGGCTATGTGCCGCGGCGCGCGCACCGTGATCTTGAGCCGGCACGAGCGCAAGCCGCTCCGCTGAATACCCGCACTGAAAGACGCCAGATGCGCATTGAAGAGGTCCGTGAGCTGGCGAAGCGCATGACTTATGCCGAAGCCGCTGCATACACCGGCCTTTCATTGAGCTGCCTGAGCCGCTACGCCTTGGACGGCCAATTCAAATTCAAGCGAGATCCAAGGCGCGGCAAAGGCAACCTGGGCAAGAAGCTCAGCGACCCGGTGGCCGACAGGAACAAAGCGGATCAGATCATCGCCTACCGCAACTTCTGCATGACCAGATATCAGGTGGTGCGTCTGATGAAGATCTCCGACAAGCAGCTAAAGCGGCTGCTGCGTGAGTTCGAGATCAACTTCCCGACCACCGCCGAAAAGCGAGAAGCCAACACAGCATGAAGCGCATCACCGCGCGCGTCCGGCACGGCCGGCGCCAGCAGCACATTAATCTGCCGCCCAGCGGGCTCGCAAAAGATCGAGGAGACGCGACGCATGAGAGTCGACCTTCCGGGCCAATTCGACCTACCTATCCAGGTTGCACATCAATCGCCGCCAGACCCCACCGGTAGCAAGGAAGAACTGGCCGTGCGCATCGCCAAGGCACTGGCCAAGTACGAAGCGCGGCCCTCTTCAGCGCTCTGGATCGAAATTCAGGCCTGCGCGCGCGCAATCCTCAAGTAACCACCATGCCGCATCTGGCCCAGGTCTGGGTGTGCAATAGCCCAAGGGCGGGCTCAGCTGATGGCCTCAAGAAACACCCAGGTCGCCCCTAAAGTAAGCATCAGCACAGCAGCCACAACGAAGATCATGTAACGGCAATCGTCATCAGTCATAACCGCGCTCCCCCAAAGTTCTCAATGTTTAAGGGGTAGAGCAATTCCCATTCCAACACCATGACGCATCCGGCCACGGAGGGCGGCGCATGCATGGAGAAAGCCATGATAGAAGCCACCGAGAAGCAGCTCGGCCTGCTCTGGCACACCCTGGGCCTGTCTGCTGAGCGCTCAGACCGCCGCGACATCAGCCGAAACCACTTCCTCACCAGCCCAGGCTACGACGACTCGAACAACCTGGATGTACTGGTGGCGGCCGGCCTGATGACGCGCGGCAAGGCCCCGGCCTTCTGCTCCGAGGACGAGGTGGTGTATCGCGCCACTGACGAGGGTAAGCAGTACGCCCTGGACAAGCTGCCACCGGCACCCCCGCCTCAAAAGCGTACCAAGTTCGACGCCTACCTTGATGAGTGCGAGTGCTACGACGGCTTCGCTCACTTCCTCGGCATCAACATGCCGCAGTACCAGCAGCGCGGCGAGTGGGGTGCACGGGAGTACCGGATGGTGCGCTACCCTCGCGGGAGCACATACCGGCAGTACCGACGCCACTACGACTTCGCGCGGTGGTCTCCCTACGAAACGCTCGAAGTAGTCGGCGAGTGGGCTCCGACGCTGAAGGAAGCCAAGGCCAGCTACAAGGTCGCGCTGAAGGAGTTCCGCGAGCGACCTCGATATCCGGCCAACGACTTTGATCGGACCTACGCCTCCTGAGCAGTCAGTGCAGGCCGTCGACCCTATCTCCAACGGATCAGATGTAGTCCAGATCAGTCCAGTAAGGGTAGCTTTCTAGTGCTTTGTTGCATCTTTCCCAGAAATCTATAAGAGCAGCTCGAGCTTCATCTACATGGCCATATGGGCCGGAAGGCAAGGCGACACCTTTGACCGTAGCCTCTACTTGGCACGTAAAAAACCCGGTCTTGGTGGCTTGAACCACCCGGCCGGCGGTGACACGCCCACTATTGATGAAGCTGTCGGCCCGAAGCTCAAGAATTACTTCCACAACGTTAACCATATCGGCCTCTGTCTAGCTGGGTTGGAACTGAAATCTAACACAACCAGCACCTTCCCCTATTCAACGATAACGCCTCCCCGGCGAGGGCGGCGCCTTCACGCCAGGACGAAGTCGTGCCCCAGCAGGACTCCATCCCTGTGGGCGACGGCACCGCTGGCCTAATGCAGGGGTGAGAACCTGACGGAGGTGATCGAGAAAACCTTCGCGGACCTGCGGGCCCCGCCCCCCCAATCACCTGGTGGCGGCCGGCTGGATCGCCATCCCTACCGATACAACGCTCGACGAGGCAGAGGCCGCCAAGATCTTTGCCGTCGTCGGTGCCTGGAATCAGCCGAAAGCAACATGACACATAGCTAAGCTATTTACTTTTTATTAGATTCTGTAGTTGCCTTACTTGGGTTCGTATTTCGATTTCGTGTAACCGGCTTCCGTTGCGCAACTGATGGACCGGCGCCTTCAGAATTAGATGACAAATTCTTCAAAATAGCCAACTGTGTATCTTTGATTGCAGAGTTGAACCCATCCATGATCTCCGGATCCGGATCATCATTTTTCTTATATTCAGCGTACTCTGTAGACAAATCCTTATGCTGAATCTTCAAAGCGCGATGTTGTATCTTTTTCCTTCCCCAACCAAAAGCGATCGAGAACACGTTATTTGCAGCCAGAGCCACTACGGTCATGGAATACAATAATAACTGTTTAGCGTCGCTTGTATCAGGAAGTTTTTGAATAAAATACAGAAAAGCGGCCCCAACAAAACCAGCTGAAGCATCTGTCAAAGAGAGTACTTTATCGCCCTGATCTTTAGACATGACTCACCTATACAAGATCGGGGAACTTGGCACTGACCGAGATATAAGCGTTATCCAAAGTACCCACAATAGTATGAGCGCACTTTTTGAAATCTGAATCGCTAATAAACATCAGATCACAAGAAAACTGTATGGTCTCAGCGCCACTATGAGACTCTCCAAAGCTACACTTCACATACTTATAACCGGCATTAATGAATTGCAGAAGCTCATACCTAGCAGCGCGATCTTTATTCTTACCATCATCTATAGCCGCACCAAGATTAAATGACAAATATTCAGGCGAGCCAGGATCAAGATCCAGCGAGTACCCATAACTAATCAACTTAAAAAATATAGTATCGTCGTAAACACTTAGCACTTCAAATCCTGCTTCCTTTAGAAGCCGCTCATACTTAGTAGATTTACGCTCATCCACTATCGCAACCTGCCCTTTATCCACCAACCACCTCTAAGCCACGAATAACAGTTATCGATATTTTTCAATCACGAAAGTGGGGACATTTGTAACCCTTCCTGATTTTCTACCTTTTACCTTACCACTCCTCATTAATCCAGTCCCGGCGAGGACCGCCCATGTCTGCATTCCAAAAAAAGAACCACCTCGACTTCAAAACCCAGTATGGACTTGGCTTCGACCCTCAGGACGATGAGATCGTGGTCGACTTCTTCTGCGGTGGCGGCGGCGCCGGTACCGGGCTGGAAATGGGCCTGGGCAGGCCCGTGACCGTGGCCAAGAACCACAGCCCGGCGGCCATCAGCATGCACGCCGCTAACCATCCGGCAGCGCGTCACTTCACCACCGACGTGTTCGAGGGTGACCCGAACGAAGAGTGCCAGGGCCGGGCTGTGGGCTGGTTCCACATGAGCCCCGATTGCACGCATCACAGCCAGGCCGCCGGCGGACAGCCGCGCAAGCGCGAGATCCGCAACCTGTCGTGGATCGGCCTGAAGTGGGCTGGCAAGAAGAAGCCCCGAGTGATCAGCCTGGAGAACGTGAAGCAGATTTTGCAGTGGGGCCCGCTGATGGCGAAGCGCGATAAGGCGACCGGCCGGGTGATGAAGCTGGACGGCACCGTGGCCGCCGTCGGCGAACGCGTGCCAGTGCAACAGCAGTTCTTGGTGCCCGACCAGAAGCGGCGCGGCATCACCTGGCGCCGGTTTGTGCATCTGCTCGAAGGCATGGGCTACCAGGTTGAATGGCAGATCATCAAGGCCTGCGACTTCGGCGCGCCCACCAGTCGGGAACGCCTGTTCATGATCGCCCGTTGCGACGGCCAGCCCATCGTGTGGCCAGAGCCGACCCATGCCAAGAACCCAGTCAAGGGCCAGCAGAAGTGGCGCACCGCCGCCGACTGCATCGATTGGAGCGTGCCGAGCAAGAGCATCTTCGGCCGCAAGAAGGCGCTGGCCGATGCCACGCTGCGCCGAGTAGCCAAGGGTATGAAGAAGTTTGTGCTGGATAACCCGCAGCCCTTCATCGTGCCCATTGCGAACTGGTCGGGCGAACTTGCCCAGTCGGCAGATGAGCCGCTGCGCACTGTCACATCCTGGCCCCGCGGTGGATCCTTCGCCATGGCAAGCCCGGTGATTCTTCCAGCAACACACCAGGGCGCCGACCGAGTGAACAACCCGCGCGATCCGCTGCCAACGGTAACTGCAGCCAATCGTGGCGAACTGATGATGGCCAGCCCGGTGATGGTCGGGGCCGGCGGCCCGGTATATGCCGGTAAGCCAGTAGCAGCTGACCAGCCCATGGGCACCCTGATGACCCAAAGTCACCGGGCGCTGGCATCGGCGCATCTGGTCAAGTTCAGGTTCAACAGCGAAGGAGCAGCCATCACCGATCCGGTGCCGACAATCACGAGCGGCGGCAACTATAAGCGGCCTGCGGGTGCGGCCCATGCCATGGGCGTGTGCACAGCCTTCATCGAGCAGGCCAATGGCGGATTCAACACCACGCCAGCCAAGGGGGCGGACGAGCCATTGACGACGGTCACCAACACCGGCAGCCAGCAGCGCCTCGTAACGGCCAGCCTGGCCACCCTCCGCCGCAACTGCGTAGGGCGGGCGATAGATGAGCCGGTACCGACCATGACCGCCGGCGCCGAGCATCACGCCCTAGTCGAGTACAAGCTATCGCCAGAGCATGAGGAAGGCGCCCTGCGCGTCGCCGCGTTCCTGATCAGTTACTACGGGACGGAGAACATCAGCGCCTGCGACTCGCCAGCGCCCACGGTGACCACCAAGGACCGCCTGGGCCTGGTCACCGTGTCCGTGAGGGGCACGCCCTATGTGATCGTCGACATCTGCCTGCGTATGCTGCAGCCGCACGAGCTATACCGCGCCCAAGGCTTCCCGGCCAGCTACATCATCGACAAGGGTGCCGACGGCAAGCCGTTCACCAAGACCGAGCAGGTGCACATGTGCGGCAATAGCGTCAGCCCGCCGCCAATGGCTGCCTTAGCTCGCGCCAACGACCCTTGGCGTGTATCTGACCAACAAGCTGCAGCGGCCTAGTCTTCGACAAGCCGGAACTGCATTTCTACGGGGCCGCCCGGTGCACGTGTCTCCATGACACATACGTGTTTGGCTCCGCACTGCTGGCAGTAGAAAGACTGACGGTCCATTTCCCGATCGTGATCCATCTCAGCATCCGTTTCTTTTCCGCATTTCAGGCAGGTGAACTTGGTTGTCATCGCCGGTCTCCCTCTATCCACATCACATCCAGAGTAGCCGGGACCGTCCGGCACAGAGGAATGCTATGCCCACAGAAAACCCATCCAACGACGCCGACGGCTGGATAGCCTGCGACGACGGCCTGCACCTGATCCAGATGGACAAGAACTTCAGCCATTACGGCTGGGTGTTCAGGAAAGTTGATGGAGGCCTGCCCTACTCGGTTCGCGAAGCCACATCTCACGAAATGGCACATGCCCAAGCTCGCCAGCACCTTCGGATTGGAGTCGCGCAGATCGCTGGACAGGCGCCAGCCCCGCAGCCCCACCCCGAGCCTATAGCCTGGATGGTTGGTACTGCCATCTGGTGGACCAAAGAAGAGGCAGAGAGGGATGCGGCGGCGACCGGGCTGCCGGTGGTGCCGGTCGGGCCACTCACGGGCGCAGTCGAACAGTACCCGGGCGAGCCCGTGGCGCTGCCGGCCTGCAAGGCCAAGCTGAGCGCGGGCCACGACTGGGATCAAGGCTACACAGATGGATGGCGCGCATGCCTCGACGAAATCGCCAAGATCGGGCCGCTCTATACCCACGCTGATCCTGGCGAGGTTGGGCGGTTGAAGAAGGAACTGCTGGTCGCTCGAGCACAAGGCCGCGCCGAAGTGGTCGAGATGATCACCGAGCTGGACGCCGAAACAGGGTTGGATGACTTCATCGGCAGCCATGCCATTGCCGACACCGGCGACTACGGCAGCCACTGGAATGAGGACGATCTTCGCCAGCATTTCAATGTTGATCCTGCGGCAGCAAGCGAACTTGAGATGTGCCGGTACAGCGCGCACCAGATCATCCAGCTTGAGCGTAAGGAAGAGCAGCTGCGCACCCTCATCACCACGCAGAAGTCTTGGATGGACCGCTTCGTTGAGTACCTCACCGAGTCCGGCGTTCCTGAGGATCTCATGGCCGAGTACAAGGCCATCACCGCCGCCCGGATCTGATCGGAGCACATTTGTACTCCACCCCGCTGTAACCCCTCTCCCCTCTATTTCGAGCAGGCCGCAATCTTGTCCGTTGCAGCCAGGCCTTCGGTGGCAATCCGGCGGGCACGCCCTACACCCCAGGCCAATGCCCTGGTCATCGATTCGCCTGGCCTGGAGTCGAAAGCTTCCTCGTGGATCGCAGCGCCAGATGCCGCATAGACGCCGATGAACATCTGCGTGTTGCCCGTTCGCGACAGTCGCACTTGGACATCTATGAACGTTCCGTCATCGAGTGTTTCGTCATGAGTCCTGTGGTGAAGCGTCGGGTCAGCCCAGGACCAAAAAACATCACCGCGAATTCGCATGCCGTACTCCTACGACTCTCGTTTTTTCATGGGGGTGTAATAGTCACCATAGCGAAGGCGAAGCGCAAATCAAATAAAGCAAGGTGTTTCGTGGGCCGTATCGGATACGCGGCTCTAGGCGCTGTCCTCTGAATCTTCAATCGTGGATGCAAATATCATCCAATCTTCGAACGCTTTGCGATGCTCGCTGCACATGTAACCCCATTCAGCACCGACAATATGGCCGTAGGCCACCTGATTCATCGCTGTGGCAGTCTGCGTGTCAAGTTTGCGAAGCAGCTCGTAAGCGCGGAACTGCTTTTCTCTATTTACTTTATCCACTGTCGCCACCCAACAGATTGGGCAGCCAACTGATGCCCTTTCTCGGTGGACCGCGGCAGGCCAGCATAAGTCAATAAATTCCAGTCAACCTATTAACAGGCCGCCAAACGGGGGCCAAGGAAACGCCATGCCCGAGAAAAGTGAAATCACCCTTAACCGCGCGGCGCTGGATGTCGTGCTCGAGCGCCAACGGCAGGTAGGCGGCGAAGGTTTCTCGCTGTATCGCGACGATGGTTATGCGTCTGGAGAGCTGGCTAGGGCGGCGAGCGTGTACGCCCGACTGGCGGGCCAAGCTGGCACCATGAGCACCGACTGGCCTTGGGGCCAAAGTACCTTCAAGCCAAGCGCTGATCGCCGCCGCGACATGGTGAAGGCCGGTGCGCTGATCCTGGCCGAGATTGAGCGCCTTGATCGCCAGCAGCTGATTCAGCCAGCCTTCATTCTGCGCGACGAGAACGGATGGTGGCACCACCCGGGCATTCCTGACTTTGGCGCAACTGAAGACCCAGCCCCGTACAAGGCCTGGGCAGCTGAGCAAGGTCTGGAACTGAAGACCTGGGATATGGATTCAGATCTGGTTGAGCACCCGTACTTTGACGGCGCCGGCCACTGCAACGGCTGGGAGCCTGAATCGCCTGGCCCTGAGTGGTTCCTGATGGGCATCTTCGACACGGAAGACGGCCCGCATGTGCAGTGGGCGCGCCGCGAGGTTAAACCATGAGGCTGAAACAGTATCCGCTGGACGTTCAGAGCGTCGGCAGCAACACCTACATCGCAATGAGCAAGGGCCATCACGACCTTGATGTGTTCATGGCTGAAGCCGTGAAGGAATGCCCGGGTTGGTTCTTGGGCGGCCCGCAGCACAAATGGTGCAAGACGGTGCCGGATCGCTCGGGCGAGTTTACGCACCGATACGTGTTCGTCGAGGAAGGCACGCCAGGCGCATGGCCGGTGACCTACTGCTGGGAGTTCGGCGAGGGCTACAAGCGCTACAACGCCGAGGTGCAGCCATGATCGGCTGGCTGATTGAAGTTCTCACATACGGCGCCATCGGCGCACTGATCGGCGCTTCTTGGATGAGCCAGCACAAGGACGAGCAGGCGGCGCCGTGCGTTACCCATCACGAGCGCCAGCTCTCCCCGCACGAAACCCAACCCGAACCTACACCCGCTCTGGCGCCTGGGCGCTGGATTGATGAGAGGTATCAGCTGTGAAGGCACTTTCAATTCGACAGCCATGGGCCTGGCTGATCATCCATGGCGGCAAGGATATTGAGAACCGGACCTGGCACACAAAATTCCGAGGCCGTTTCCTAGTGCATGCAGCCAAGGGCATGACCAAGGCTGAGTACATGACGGCTCTCCAGGTCGTCAGCGGCGCAGCAAGCTTCGACGTCTTGAGAGGACTGCCCATGATGGAAGACTTGGAGCGCGGGGGCATCATCGGCTCGGTCGAGCTGGTTGATAGCCTCGATACTAGTGACTCGCCCTGGTACATGGGTGAGAAAGGGTTCGTGCTGCGCGATCCAAAACCGCTGCCGTTTATCCCGATGAATGGGCGCTTGGGGTTCTTTGATGTTCCTGCCGAGGTGCATTCATGACCGACCTGATCGAAGTGAAGACAGCCGAGCTGGCAGGCGAGGCGCTGGGGTGGGCCGTGGGCAAGGCTGAGGGGCTGGAGCTCGACCTGGCGGCTCCGATCTACGGCAACGGGTGGCGCGTGTTCGTGACCTATCGTGGCGAAGTCATCGAGCACAGCAAGCGCTATAACCCCTGGGAGGACTGGGCGCTTGGCGGCCTGCTGGTTCAGAAATACCGCGTCGGCTTTGGCCTGTACTCCGATTCATTCTTTGCCGTCACCGGGCTGGATGACACCCCAGGCGACGCGGACGGCTTGACCCACCTAATCGCCGCTTGCCGCGCCATCGTCGCCGCCAAGCTCGGCGATACCGTCCAGGTGCCGAAGGAGTTGATGCCATGAAGACCCTTGGCGAAATCATCGAAGCCGCGAAATCCGGCGAGCGCCCAGACTATGACGATCTGCGGCTGGCCGTCTGCGCCATGGACATGCTCATGACCTTCGACCGCCAAGCCATCTGGAAGCTGGCCGAAGGTGAGGAAAAGTGCAAGAAGCCGTTCTTGACCTGGAGCGGCCTATGGCAACGCGACGAGAACTTCACGCGGGTGAAGCGGGCCATGGCCATGGATCCTAAGGCCTACCTCGGCGCCAACTACGACCCCGACAGCCCGGCGGTGCAGGAGCGCCGGCGTATGTCGATCGCCATAATGGATGGCGTTGCAAGCCGCGCACAGGGTAAACAACCATGAGCAGGCGCGCTGTTCACATGTACGAGTGGGATGGCGGTACCGAGGCCGATCCAGACCCGCCAGAAGACGTGCTGTGCGGTACCGATGGTGAAATGGAAGACGAGCAGCTGACCAGCGATTGGCGCCACGTCACCTGCAAGCGCTGCCTCAAGATCCGTGAAAAGCAGCTAGCCAGGCGCGCAGCCGAGGAGCGAGACCAGAAGGTCAAGCTGTTCGACGAGGCCCAAACCATCACCATCGAGCTGGGGCACCGCAACATCTCAACCGCTATCAAGGCCCTGATCAGGGAGCGCGACCAGCTGAGCGCCGAGAACAAGCTGCTGCGAGAAGACCGAGACGGCCTGCTAGAAGCCGGCGCCCATCTTCTCTAACCCCTCCCCTAATACTCAAGCCCGCCGACCCGCGCGGGCATGGAGAGCTATCGCCATGACAAAAGATGAACTCTCGAGCCTGCCTGCAAAGGTCCGAATTGCGATCGAGGCCGGCAAAGCCGCAGCGGCTGCGTGCACCGACGACGGCGGCAGCGCCAACTTGGACCGCGTAGTGATTCCGGTGCCAGGCCTTCGGCCCAGCCAACTGCAGGGGTTGCCCGGTTACGTCCAGAAGAAAAGCCGCTACCACCAGCAAGGCGTCCACTTGGACACACCTTGGCCAGGCCAGGGAAACCAGCACAGCGCGGGCGTGCAGGCAATGCACAAGTCGCTCAAGGACCAGGGCGTCAACTGCTACGTCTACTACCAGGTCGACTGACCACCAACCTGCCGCCACCGGCGGCGTGGAGACCATTATGCAAAACGAAGATCGTCAGCCGGTGGCCTATGTATCCGACAAGGTCCCTGAGGAGAAAATGGCCGAGCTGGTCGGAACGACCAAGCGAGCCTTGGAAGGCAAGCGAAGCCGCGGCGTGATCCCCGAGGGGGTCTGGAAGAAGATCGACGGCCGGATTTTTTACAGCATCAGGAGATACGAAGCGTGGCTGGAAGGAAGCTGGGGCTACCCACTGGAGTTGAACTCATCGGTAAATCCATCCGGATCCGTTTTACTTGGAACGGTGAGCGTCGGTCCGAAACTCTCGCGTATCCCCAAACCGCCAAGGGGATCAAAGCGGCAGCCGATTTACGCGCTCAAGTAATCAGCCTTGCCAAACACGGGGTGCTGGACGAGAAGCGATATGCTGAGCTATTCCCCACGTCCAGTTATCTCGCGCATGTGAATGAAATCATGTTCGGCGAGTACGCCCAGACCTGGCTTAATAGCCTGGAAGTGGTGCACGACACCCGCGTCAACTACAAGGGGTTGATGAACAACTATTGGATGCCCCATCTGGCAACGCTGCCGATCAAGGCGGTCACACCGATGGTGCTGAGGGAGGTGGTCGCAAAGACCCAGTGGAAGAGTTCGACAGTCAAACGCGCCGCTATCGCCAGAGTCAAGGCGATGTTCCGAGCAGCGGTGTATGACGAGGTGGTAGACAGAAACCCGGCTGCTGCGATCCAACTGCCTCAGAAAAACAAGAAGCAGGTGGATCCGTTCACGGTGGAAGAAGCTGATGCTCTGATCGCGTGGATGTATGCGAACTTCTCCCGATGCAACCAGGTATTCGCCGCGTTCTATGAGTTTGCCTTCTACACTGGCATGCGTACTGGAGAGGTCATGGCGCTGCGCTGGGACGAGATTGATTTCAACAAGAGGACGGCACACATCTGCCGGATCGTGGTGGAAAAGCAAGTGGTCGAACGTACAAAGACGAAGTACACCCGGACCGTGATGCTCAACAGTCGAGCTTTGGGCGCCCTGGCCAAGGCAAAGGAGATCGCACACTATCGATCCAGGCAGAAGCGCCGAGTCTCTACAGAGTCATCCTACGTATTTCAGCCTTCCGGCTCATCACCGTACATGAAGGGCACCGATACTCCCGGGGTACACTTTAATGAGGCTATCGCGGCATTGAAGATTCCTGCGCGCCCTCAGTACAACTGCAGGCACACATATGCCACGATGTGCCTCATGTCTGGGATGAACCCTGCGTTCATCGCGGGGCAGCTTGGGCATTCGGTCCAGGTGCTGTTGACGACGTACGCGAAGTGGCTGAATTCAGCCAACGATTGGTCCGAATTGGCCAAGCTTGAACAGCAGGTAATTGGTACAGAATTGGTACAGGATTAAATTTCGTTCACGTTACGCCCTTTAGTCATAAGGCATTCGACACGGTTTAGGCCATACTCCACAATGCAGCGGTTTTTTGGGGGAAAACCCTTGCACAGCCAACGACATACCAACTTTTAGTGAGCCTCAACGTGAAAACATCCCTGTCCATCCTCAGCCTGCTGCTGTTGCTCACAGGTACCGCGACCCTCCCGTCGACTGCTGCTGCACAACCCCCGGCCCAGGTGCAACGTGACCCGGCCAAATTGCACTTGGCTTCGGGCAGCGCCTTGCTGATCGACCTGAACACCAATCAGGAACTGTATGCCAGCCACGCCGACCGCGTGGTGCCCATTGCCTCGGTGACCAAACTGATGACGGCGATGGTGGTGCTGGACGCCAAGCTGCCCATGGATGAAATGCTCACCATGACCATCGCCAACAACCCGGAGATGAAGGGTGTGTATTCGCGGGTGCGCCTGGGCAGCCAGCTGAACCGCCGCGAGACCTTGCTGATTACCCTGATGTCGTCGGAAAACCGTGCGGCCAACAGCCTGGCCAACCACTACCCCGGCGGTTACCCGGCGTTCATCAAGGCCATGAACGCCAAAGCCCGCAGCCTGGGCATGGCGCACACCCGCTATGTCGAGCCGACTGGCCTGTCGACGCAGAACGTGTCCAGCGCCCGCGACCTGTCGAAGCTGTTGATGGCGTCGCGCAAGTACCCGATGCTGAGCGAACTGTCGACCACCCGCGAGAAGACCGTGGCCTTCCGCGCGCCCAACTACACCTTGGGCTTCCGTAACACCGACCACCTGGTGAACAAGAGCAACTGGGACATCAAGCTGACCAAGACCGGCTTCACCAACGAGGCTGGCCACTGCCTGGTGCTGCTGACCCGCATGGACAACCGCCCGGTGGCCATGGTGATCCTCGATGCCTTCGGCAAGTACACCCACTTCGCCGATGCCAGCCGCATGCGTCAGTGGCTGGAAACCGGTGCAGCCAAGCCTGCGCCAGCAGTGGCCATGCAGTACAAGGCTGACCGGGTGAAGGGGCGCTTGGCGGCCGAGTAAGCCAGGCGCGTTGCTGTTGGCGTACGACCTGGGGGCTAGCTCGCTTGCACGATGATCTGGCTCTGCAGGTCCTTGACCATCGCCTCGAGCGTCGGCTTCATGGCGGCAAAATCCTCGGGTGAACACACCACGTTCGGGCGGCTGAACTTGAAGTGCCGCTCGATCACCACCGCATTCCCCTCCTGGGCGTAACGCGCGCTGTATTCCACATTGGCGTCTTGCAGACGCACCTGTTTGGGGATCGCCAGCACGCTGACCTCCGATGGGAATTCGAAGCGCGATGTTTCCACGGTGTCGTTGGAAATGCACACGAAGTGCTGGCTGCGTTCCTTCTCCATGGCAAAGCTGTAGACGTTCTGCGAGATGCCCCCTGCCAGACTGCTCAAGGCCACCACCCCCACCGGCCCGGGCAGGTTGACGAGGTTTTCCGTGCGCCCATCAACGGTGCTGACAAACTCGCCAGTGGCGCTCGGCGGGCGTACCTCGAACGTGCCGCTGCCGCGCTGCCCATAGGCGCCGAGCACTTTTTCGACGAGCAGTTCACGGTCGGCCGGCTTCATCGATTTAACCCCATAACGGCTAACCTCGCTGGCCCAGCCTTGCACGGTGGCAACGTTGGTGAAATCCGCCGCTCCCTTGCCGTTGACCTTGAACTTCAGGTCGCTGGATACCTTGTTGAGCTGGATGGCCGGGGTACGCCCGAACTCGCCTGTGGCAGTCAGCAGCACGCGCTTGTTCAAGGTGCCCAGCGGCAGGTAGCCTGCGGCAATCGAAGGGTCGGTCGAGTCCAGGTACAGGTCCAGGCTCGGCACGTAGGTGATCACGTGGTTCAACACCCCCAGCGCAGGGACCTTGGGGAACACATAAGCATTGCCCAGGTTGATCAAGGCCGGCGTGCTTTTGATACCCGCCGCCGTCAGCAGCGCTTCAAGCAGTGCCACATGGTCCTTGCAATCACCGTAGCGGTTGTCCAGCACGGTCTGCGCGGCATGTGGCACCACCCCGCCGGCACCGATATACACGGCGACATAGCGAATGTTCTCACGCACCCAGTCGCTGAGCGTCAGCGCCTTTTCCCGTGCGGTAGGTAAGTGGGCCGTCAGACGGTGCGCCAACTCGGTGATCGGTGCCGTGACCTCGACCTTGGCCCGTGCCTGATAGGCCTCGGCGAACTGTTTGAAATCGGTGAAGGTCGAGACGGCCAGATAATGCCCGTAGTCCAGGTAGGACACCGCACTGGCCTCGATCCGCGCCCGGTCCGCCGGCACGTAGTCCCAGCGGTAGACCGTGCGCCCGGGTGCAGCCACCGGCATCGACGCCTTGAAGCTGCGCGCGTCCGCTTGCAGGGGCATGTCCTCGGGCATGTCGTAGGTCAGCGTGAACTGCTCGACCGGGTGGAATTCCGGCACGGTGATGTCTTCGAACTGCCCCGGGAACAGCGGCGTGAATCGGTTGCGCTGGTAATGCAGAACCAGGCGATCCCCCACCGCAACTTCAGGGAAGATGATGACCTTGTTGACGCTGTCCTGAAACATCGGCGCCTGCGCAGACGCCTGCTCTTGCTGTTCCTTGATGTGCGCGGCATCCACCCGCACTTTGCGCCCATCGGGCTTTTGCGTGTAGGCCTCGATCACTTCCAGGGTTTCCAGCGAGCGGTTGAAGCTCACCGGCTGCTGGGCGCGGGCCTTGATGGCGCGTTCGTCATTGATCAGCAAGACACTGTCGACGTCCAGGCGGTGGCTGCCATCCTTCTGCACGACAAAGGTCTGCTCGACCTTTTCCAAGGTCACGGAGCGGTCAGTGCCATCGGTGAAGGCCTGCGCCGAGCCACACCAGCTCATTGCAAGCGGCAGCAGCATAGCGGCGACAAGGTAAGACTGTTTCAGCATGGAGATCCTTCTCAATCGAGGTGTATCGAGGCTGCCATCAATCGACAATGATACTCATTGGCGTGGCAAGATGGCAAAATGATTGCACTTCCTGTGCTCACATTGCCAGCGCGGCCAGCACCTCGGCAGACGTCGTCACCTGGCGGAAGTGGTGCTTCCACAAGTCGATGCCCATCTTCCCGGACCTGTCCAGCGACGACCCTACCGTCATGTCGGTCACCAGGGTTGGCGTGAGCCCCGCATCGAACAGCGCAAAGCCTGCGGCCAGCACGCAGGTTTCGGTTTGCATGCCGCACACCAGCACCCGCTCCACGCCCAGTTGCTTGATGTATTCGAGGGTTTCGACGGTCTGCCCGTAGCCATGCTTGACGAACACCTGGTCCGCTTCGACCAGGCTCTCGTCCTCGGCTGCCGGGTGCCAGCCCAACTGACGCTGGAACGGCGTGGCCTGCTCATCGTGCAGTTCGACCGAGGCGATGGTCGGGATATTCGCCGACAACCGCCGCAAACCGTCGACCAGCCATTCGGGCGGGCTGAAAGTGGATTGAACATCGACGATGAGCAAAACCTGGCGCATTAGGGTCTCCGGCCATGGGCAAAAAGCGCCGAGTATAACGTGGTGCCAGCACTGCGGTTTGCTGAAAACAGTGCCTGCATGGCCCGCATCGAACTCGCCATTTACTTGATGGGCGATGCTGATACGGCCCAACTGGGTGCGGACCAACGATACCGAGCAAGGCGAAGTCGGATGACTGCTCGCAGCTTACTCGTCTTCGCCGCTAAACTCGCCACTCTCCTTCCATGGCAGCCCGCACAATGGATTTGCACTCAACCCCACGCCGGTATCGACCGGTTGCTGGGCGCACCGCCGCGGCAAGATCCGCATCAACGCCGACCTGTCCTACGACATCCTCTCGCACAAAGGGGTAGTACTGTGAAAAAGATCCTGACCACCCCGATCAAAGACGAAGACCTGGCCAACCTCAATGTCGGCGACGTGGTTTATCTCACCGGCCAGTTGGTGACGTGCCGCGACGTCGCGCACCGTCGTTTGATCGAGCTCAAGCGAGAGTTGCCGGTTGACTTGCGCGGCGGTGCGATCTTCCACGCTGGGCCTATCGTGCGCAAAAAAGACGATGGCAGTTTCGAGATGGTGTCCATTGGCCCGACCACCAGCATGCGCATGGAGAAGTTCGAAAAGCAGTTCATCGAGCCAACCGGCGTCAAGCTGATCATTGGTAAAGGCGGCATGGGGCCGGAAACCACCACCGGCTGCCTGGAAAACAAAGCCGTGCATGCGGTGTTCCCAGGGGGCTGTGCGGTGCTGGCTGCAACGCAGGTAGAAGAGATCGAACGTGCCGAGTGGCAAGACCTGGGGATGCCTGAAACCCTGTGGGTCAACCGGGTACGGGCGTTCGGCCCGCTGATCATTTCCATCGACACCAAGGGCAATAACCTGTTCGAACAGAACAAGGCCCGCTTCAACGCGCGCAAAGGGGCGGTGATCGAGAAGATCAACAGCCAGGTTCGCTTTATCAAATAACCGCGCCAAATCGGGGCCGCTATGCGGCCCATCGCCGGCAAGCCGGGCTCCCACCTCGACTGCACAGACCTCAAGCCATGTGCAGTACCTGTGGGAGCCAGGCTTGCCGGCGATGGGCTGCGCAGCAGCCCCGATACAGGCACCTCATGCCTTCGACAATTCGCCAATCTTCTCCAGCCGCGCCCGCACGATGTTGCGGCTGATGTTCAACAACCGCCCGGTCTGCAGCTGGTTCCCGTGGCAATACCGATACGCCGCCCGGAACACCGTCTCCTCGATGTGCTCATACAGGTTCGGCACGTTCTGCTCGAACAACGCCAACAAGGCGCTTTCAAGGTTAGGCGGCGCCGCGAGCGCGGCCGGGGCGTTGGCCTGCGTGGCATACACCTGGGCCGCACCTTGCGGCCTCATGTCCACCAAGTGTAGGTCTGCGGGCGCTACCACCTGGTAGCGGCATACCAGCAAGGCATGGTGGATCGCGTTTTCCAACTCGCGGATGTTGCCCGGCCAGCTGTGGGCCAGCAATTTGCGCTCTGCATCCGGGCTGAGCGACGCACGTTCATAACCCAGGCGCCGGCAATGCTCTTCGATGAAAAATTCTGCCAAGGGCAGGATGTCGCCGGGCCGCTCACGCAGCGGTGGCAGGCGGATGGTGGCGACGTGCAGGCGGTAGAACAGGTCTTCGCGAAAATGCCCCGCCACCACGGCGTCGGCCAGGTTGACGTTGGTCGCGGCCACCAGGCGCACGTTGATCGGGATCGGTGTACGCGAGCCCAGCCGCACGACTTCGCGCTCCTGCAGCACCCGCAGCAACTTCACCTGCATGTTCAACGGCAGGTCACCTATCTCGTCGAGAAACAGCGTGCCGCCATTGGCCGCCTCGAACCAACCGGCCTTGTTCGAGGTGGCACCGGTGAACGCCCCTTTCTCATGGCCGAACAGTTCGCTTTCCACCAGGGTTTCGGCAAAGGCACCGCAGTTCACCGCCACGAACGGTTCGCGGCCACGGCGGCTCAGCTGATGGATGTGGCGAGCGACAAGTTCTTTGCCGGTTCCGGTTTCGCCGATGATCAGGGTATTGGCCTCGCTGGGCGCCAGGCGCTCGATACGGCTGAGCAGCTCCTGGGAGCGAGGGTCCTTGAACACAAGCACGGTGGCACGTACCGACTTGGTCAGCTCTCGGGCATTAGGGTGGGTGATCAGCGACATGGGGGCATTCCTGGCAATTGACGCGCAGCCCCATAGTGCCCGAAACAAATTAGATCAAAAAATTATTAATTAATATTTATATATTCCATTTTTGAATATTTGATATTCCAACAACCGACTGCTGCTGCAGCAGCAACGCGCCAGCACTGCCCTGCGTGCCGATCAGCAGGCTGGGCTGCACGCCGCGCCCCTCCCATGTGCTGAAGGCCCCGCCGTTAAAGGCCTGCAGCCGCCTTTTCGAAGACTGGCATGCATTTCGCTCCTGGCCTGGCAATGCCTGGTTCGCTGCAGCACGCGGCCCAGACCTGTTGAACCCTTGTTTGGAGCCGCACATGAACACACTCTGGCGTCACGGCCTGGCCCTGTTGGGCGGCCTGTTACTCAGCCTGACCACATTGGCCGCCGAGCCAACGGCAGCGGTGCGCATCGCCATCGTTGCCTTCACCCAAGGCGGCGCGCCGGTCTTCGGGGGCATCCCGGGGCGGGTGATCGAAGACGGCTGGCTCGAACAGCAGTTGGCCGCCCGCGGCGTGAAGCTGCAATGGACCGCCCTGCCCCACGCCGGCGCCGGGCCACAAATCAACGAAGGTTTCAGCAACGACAGCCTGGACTTCGCCGTACGCGGCGACCTGCCCTCGGTCATCGCTGGCGCCAGCCAAGTGCCCGGCAAGCTGATCGTGCCGGGTGGCAGCGGCAACAACATTTACCTGGTGGTGCCCAGCGGCTCTGCGGTGCGCAGCATCCAGGACCTCAAAGGCAAGCGCCTGGCCCTGCACCGCGGGCGGCCCTGGGAATTTGCCTTCAGCAACTTCCTGGAAAGCCAGGGCCTCAAGCTGACCGACTTCAAGATCGCCAACCTCAACCCGCAGGTCGGTGCCGCCGCCGTGTCGGCCGGCAAGGTCGATGCCGCCGTGCTGCTCAACGAAGCCTACGCCCTGGAAGACAAAGGCGTGGCGCGGATTCTCTGGTCGACCAAGCAAGGCGCCAACGACTGGCGGCTGGTGTCCGACCTGTGGGGCACCGACCGCTTCGTGCAGCAGCACGCCGACCTTACGCAGCTGGTGGCCACGGCCTGGGTGCGCGCGGCCTGGTGGATCTCCCAAGCGCAGAACCGCGACGCCTATTACGCGCTGTCGTCCCGCGCCGGGGTGGCCGAAAGCGTGCTGCGCCGCGATGACCAGGACGACCCGGTTGCCTGGAAAGCGCGCTGGGCGCCGAAAAGCGATGCCCAACTCAAAGCCCACTACGACGCCCTGGGCCAATACGCCTTGGCCAACCGCCTGATCCGCACGCCCTACGACATCAGCAGCGACCTGGCCACAGGCTTCACCCGCCAGGCGCTCATCGACCTGCAGCTCACCCACTATTGGCCGTCCCTGAACGCTCAAATCAGCCAACAACCTTGAGAACATCTTCCATGAAATTGCCTGTTTCCATCGTTTTCGGCCTCAGTGCCCTGGCCTTTTCCATTGGCGCCCTGGCCGCCGACACCTACGCCCCCAAACCCGACCCGCAACAAGGCGACGGCCGCGTTTCGAGCTTCTACACCTGGTCCAAGGCAATCCCGGCCACCCCCGGTAAACTGCTGCGCAGCGAGCCGCTGGACTCAGCGCTGAGCTTGCCCAACGCCGCCAGTGCCCAGCGCATCCTCTACACCTCGCTGGACGGCATCGACGGCAAGACGCCAATCGTGGTCTCTGGCGCGCTGTTCATTCCCAAGGGCCCGGCGCCCGCCGGTGGCTGGCCGGTCGCCAGTTGGGGCCACGGCACCGTCGGGGTGGCGGATATTTGCGCACCGTCCTGGGCCGGGCGTTCCTACCGCGATGTGCAGTACCTGAACCGCTGGCTCGAAGAGGGCTATGCCATCGTCGCCACCGACTACCAAGGCCTGGGTGTGCCCGGTGGCCACCCGCTGCTGAACAACCGCATGGCCGCCTATGGCATTCTCGATGCCGCCAAGGCCGTGGTCGCCGGCGTGCCGGGGCTGGCCGACAAGGTCCTGATCATCGGCCAGTCCCAGGGTGGCGCCGGTGCCTTTGCAGCCGGTGCCTATGCCGCAACCTATGCACCCAAACTGGGGGTCAAGGGCAGCATCGGCACCGGCGTGATCTACACCGTGGGGTCGAAAAACGTCGGTGAGCAGGACCAGAACAAGGTCGACCCGGCCCTGGCCTACGGCTTCTACACCTTGCTCGCCGCACAGCAGTACGACCCGAGCATCGACCCGCGCGACTTCTACACCGACAAGGCTCTGCCGCTGTTCGAGCAGGCGCGCACCAGTTGCCTGTCGGCACTGGTCAGTGATGTGGTCGGCACCGGCCTGACCCCCGCCAACGCAAAAAAGGACTACCAGGGCGACCAGCTCAAACCGTGGCTGGCCCAAGTGTCGTACCCCACCCTCAAACTGGCCCAGCCGATCTTCATCGGCACCGGCGCCGAGGACAAGACCCCTGCCGCCGCGACCCAGGTTGCACTGATGCAGGATGCCTGCAAGGCCGGCTCGGTGGTGCAGGGCCATCTGTACAAAGGCCTGGGCCATAGCGAAACGGTCAACGCCTCGCTCAAGGACTCGATCCCCTTCGCCCGCCAGGTCATCAGCGGCCAACCGGTCACGCCCAACTGCAGCCCCAGCGTCCAGTAAGGAGGCCACCCCATGAGCATCGAATTCTTTACCCGCCTGCCACTGCATGGCGAAACCCAGTACCTGCCTGGCGATCCGCGCAACCGCGGCGACTGGCACGCAGGTGGCGACAGCAGCGGTGCGGTGTCCGGGTTCGCGGTAGGTGATCACTTCACCTACATCGATTACCTCGGGCAAATCGCCCGCGCTGCGGAAATCAACGGCTTCGGCGGCGCACTGATGGTCAATGCGCCCACCGGCGAAGAGCCGTGGACCGTGTGCTCGCTGCTGGCACGGGAAACCCGCACGCTCAAGTTCGTCACTGCGTTCCAGCCCTATCACTACACGCCCTGGGTGGCCGTGCAACAGGCCGCGACCTACCAGCGCGCCACCGGCAACCGGCTGGTATGGAACATCATCAACGGCGGCTCTGATGCCATCCAGCGCCAGGTGGGCGACTTCGAGGGCCACGACGAACGTTACGCCCGCGCCACCGAGTTCATGGACGTGGTACGCGGCTACTGGCACAACGAGCAATTCCACTACGAGGGCACCTATTACCGTGCCGAGGGCGGCGGGCTGCGCGGGCCGCTGAAAAAAGCCGAGTTGCCGCTGATCTGCACCGCCGGTTCTTCGCTGGCCGCGCGCGAGTTTGCCGCCAAGCATGCCGACTTCTACCTGATGCGTGCCGAACACCCGGACGAGATCGCCGCGCTGATCGCCGACATCCGCGCCCGCGCCTTGAAGTGGGGGCGTACTGACATTCGCTTTGGCCTGTCCATCGACGTGATTGCCCGCGAGACCGAAGAGGCCGCGCGGGCCGAGGCCAAACGTTTCTTCGACGAAGGCGTGGCCAAGGGCACGGTCAAGGCCCGCGCCGCCCACGCGGGCCTACGCACGGCACGCAAGCTGAGCTACGAGCACGGCTACAGCGACAAGGACGAGCAACCGGCCTTCGACGATTTCTTCATCCACCCCAACGTGTGGACCGGCTTCGGCTATATCGGCATCCCGCCAGGCTGCGCGCTGGTGGGCAGCTACGCCAACGTGGTGGCGCGCATCCGCGAGTACCACGGCATCGGCATCGACCTGTTCTTCCTTGCCGGCTACCCGCACCTGGAAGAAGCCTACCGCCTCGGCGAGCACATCTTGCCGCACTTCCGTGGCCAGCGCGCCGCCCTCGCCCGCCCGGCGCCCACCCCCGTGCAACTGCACGCCAGCAACGGAGGCTGACGCCATGGCTTGGGACGGTTACCCATTGAGCCGGCGCGCCTTCATTGGCCATGCCGGCGTACTGGCCGGTGGGCTGCTGGCCGGCTGCGGCCCAAGCGACAGCCCCGGCGACGCGGTTGCTGACCAGCCACGCCATGGCGGGCGCCTGCGTCTTGGCATCATCGATGGCAACCAAAGCGGCAACCTCGACGCCCATAAACCGGTCGGCAGCGGCATCGTCCGCGGCTTTGCCTTGTACAGCAAGCTGTGGGAGTGGGACGAGCAGATGCAGCCGCGCCTGGCCCTGGCCGAGTTCGCCGAGCCCAATGCCGACGCCAGCGGCTGGACGTTGCGGCTCAAGCCTGGGCTGGAGTTTCACCACGGCAAGACCATCGACGCCGACGACCTGATCTTCTCCATCAGACGCCTGACCGACCCGCAGCTGGCCTCGCCCTATGCGGCGCTGCTGCACTGGGTCGACCGCGACAACCTGGTCAAGCTCGACGATCGCACCGTGCGCCTGGCTTTTCGCGAAGGCCGCAGCTACCTGCCGTTGCCCGAGACGTGGGTCAACTTCGGCGGCATCGTGCCGGTGGACTACCACCCGGTCACCAACCCGGTCGGTGCCGGCCCCTACAAACTCAAAAGCTTCACCCCGGGCCAGCGCTCGCTGTTCACCCGTTTCGACAATTACTACAAGCCCGGCAAACCGTATGCCGATGAACTGGAAATCATCGACTTCAAGGACCAGACCGGCCGCCTGGCGGCCTTGCGCGCCGGGCAGATCGACATGGCCAACGTCATGTCCACCGAGCACCTGCAAGTGCTGCAGGCCGACCCACGCCTGCGCCTGCTGAAGTCGGTGAGCGGCAACTGGTTGTCGTTCGACATGAACACCACCAAAGCGCCCTTCGACGACCCGCGGGTGCGTGAGGCGTTTCGCCTGCTGGCTGACCGAGAGGACTTGGTGCGCCGGGCACTCAATGGCCAGGGCCGGGTGGCCAATGACCTGTACGCCCCTTTCGACCCCACCTTCGACCACAGCCTCGGGCCACGGCCGCATGACCCACAACGGGCGGCGCAATTGCTCAAGGACGCGGGCCACGAAGGCCTGCAGGTGGAACTGGTCACGACCCCAGGGCCTGGGCTTGCCTCGGCCCTGGTGCTGGCCGAACAGGCACGGCGCATCGGCGTGACGATCACGGTACGCCAGGTCGACCTGGCGACGTTCCAGGGGCCGCAGCGCGACGACTGGACGTTGAGCACTGGGGGCAGCATCGGTGCGCCGTTTCTGGCCAGCGCCATCCATACCGACGCGCCGTTCGCCGTGGCCAACAAGACTCACTTCCACGACCCGGCGTTCAGCGAGGCCTTTCTCGCTGCCATGGCCCAGCCCGACCTTGAGAAACGCAAAGCCCTGGTGCACAGCGCCCAACGCATCCAGTACGAACGCGGCGGCATGCTGATCTGGGGCTTTGCCGACTTGCTCGACAGCGTCAGCATACGGGTCGGTGGGGCGCAGGCGGAGCAGTCGCTGTTCAGTACCTGGCGGTTCGAGAGCCTGTGGCTCAGGAGCTAAACACTAGGCCAGCACACTCTTCTGTGGGAGCGGGCTTGCCCCGCGAAGCAGGTACCCCGAGTGGATGGCACGGGCTTCGCCCGTGTTCGCAGGGCAAGCCCCACTTAAGGGGCGCATAGCGCCCCCGGCAGTCGCCATAGGCACCCAATAACCGCAGGCGCGGCTGCGCCCTCGCTTTTCCCATTCCCGAACAGAACGAGGCTCAGCCCCATGCTCCGCGTTGCCTTGCTGCACCCGACATTCCAGCCCAGCGCCCTGGCACTGGCCATCCTCGCCGCCAGCGTACCGCTGGCCTACGCCGAGGACACCCAACTGCAAACCGTCACCGTCCAAGCCGAACAGGCTGACGACGACGCCCTGCCCACGCGCCCACCGGCCTCGATCTACGGCGGCCTGGAAAGCAAAGTCCTCGACACGCCACGCTCGGTCACCCAGATCAACGCCGAGCAATTGGCCCGCGACCCGATCCAGAGCTCGGACGACCTGGTCAAATACGCCCCCGGCATCACCCGAGGCGGCGGCCAGAACGCCGGCATCGCCCCGCAAATGCGCGGGCAAAGCTCCGAGGTGTTCCAGGATGGCCAACGCGCCTACGGCGTACGCCACCCCGCCAACTTCAACGCCTACGAAGGCGCCGACATCGTCGCCGGGCCCTCGTCGGTCACCTACGGCTCGGTCAGTGGCAGCGGCGGCTACATCAACTACCTAAGCAAGAAGCCCGACTTCAACCGCTTCCGCACCCGCCTGAGTGGCGAAATCGGCAGCTGGATCCCCGACGGCGAATCACGCGATGCCACCCAATTCAGCCTCGACAACACCGGCCCCCTCAGTGACAGCCTGGCCTACCGGGTCAGCATCACCCGCCAGCGTCAGGAAACCTTCTACGACAACGTCGACAACAACTTCGACGCGTTCTACGGCGCCCTCGCCTGGCGCAACGATAACCTGCGGGTGGACTGGAACGCCGCCTACGACGACTACTACGACTACAACATCACCCACGGCTGGAACCGCGCCACCCAGGACTTGGTCGACCACGGCAGGTACAACGCCGGGCGCGCCACGCCGATCATCCAGAACGGCAACAGCCTGTGGTCGCCGGTGCTGTCATCGGGTGCCAGCGATGCCCAGGTACTCGGCTGGGTGCAGCGCCAGCGCAACGCGCAGGGCCAGTACCAGGTGGTCGATGGCAGCTTCCAGGGCGCCTCACCCAATACCCAGGCCAGCCCAGGCAGCTTGCGCGGCTGGGTGTACGACCCGTCGCTGGCAGGCAATGGCCAGACCTCGCTGTCGTCACAGACCGGCCAGCGCGCACAGGACCAGAACCGCTCGCGGCGCTTCACCACACAACTGCGCGTCGAGGGCGACCTGACCCCGTCGATCACCCTGGCCAACAGCACTTTCTACCAGCACTCCACCGACACCACCGACGCGGTGGGCGCGTTCCAGGTGCAGGGCAAGGACGACATCTTCGACAACCGCTTCGAGTTCCGCGCCCGTGGCCAATGGCAGCTGGGCGGCCTGACGCTGGTCGACGACAGCAACACCGGGCTGATCTACCGCCGCGAGACCAACGAGTCGATCGCCGCCAACAACAATTTTGGCTCCACCATCAACGCCTACGACCTCACCCTCGACCCGACGCTGAAAAACCCTGGCGACCTGCTTGGCCTGAGTGGGCGCAACCCCGCCGGTGGCAACGGAGCCTGGATCGGCCAGCCCGGCGTGCCACAGTTGTCCAATTACTATGGCTGGCTAAACCTGCCCGCCATGTACCCGGCAGGGCACGGTTTGTACGCTGAATCGGTAGCGCCCTACACCGCCGACAGCACCTGGACCACCCAAACCCTGTTCAGCCAGCACAACCTGCGCCTGGGCGAGCGCGTGGGGCTGAACGTGGGGGCCAGCCGCAGCTGGATCGATGCCCGTATCGAAAACCCCTTCGTGCTCGCGGGCGGCAACCCGCGCAAGGACTCGGACAATTACCGGTTGTTCTCGGTACAGGTCAGCCCCTATTTCAAACCCACCGATAACAGCACCCTGTACTACACCTTCGACCGCTCCCTCGCCGTCAACACCGGGTTCTTCACCAATGGTTTGGGCTGGGGCAGTGGCGCCGGGGCCAACCAGCTCAACCCACTGGCGTTCGAGAGCCTTAGCGTGCTGCACGAAGTGGGGCTGAAGGTCGAGGCCATGCCCGACCAGTTGTTCTTCACCTTGGCCGCCTACAAGCAGGCGCGCGACCAGTCGCCAGACAGCAACAACAACATCGCCCGGTTGATCGTCAAAGGCTGGGAAGCAACCCTGCGCTACCAGGACCCGCACCTGCGCGGCGGCCTCAACCTCAGCCGCATCAGTGCCTACAACGAGTTCACCAGCCAGGCCGGGTTCGCCTCCGCAGGGTTCATCCCCGACAACGGCACCGTGTTCGGCGATAACAACAGCCTCAACCAGCGCCCGTCCGGCAAGTTCGATGCGGTGCAGATTCCTGAGTACAACGCCGGCGGCTATGTCGATTACCGCTTCGATTCCGGGTTCGGCGTGGAGCTCTCTGGCTGGTGGACCAGCAGCTGGTACCTGAACCTGAGCAAGACGGTGAAGGTGCCCGACGAATACAACCTCGACCTTGCCGCGTATTACCGCCAGCCACAGTGGGGCGTGACGCTGCGCATGCTCAACGTCACCGACGAACTGAATTTCGTCAGCGGCCTGGCCGGCTCGACCAACACCTTCCTGCAACCCATGCCTGGGCGCACCTTGCTGGCCCAGGTCGATTACCAGTTCTGACCCTTCCTCAACGTAAAAGGCCATCGCCATGTCCATTGAATTCGTCGGCATGATTTTCCCCCGCCAGTGGTCCGAGA
The DNA here is from genome assembly GCF_014269095.1 of Pseudomonas sp. SWRI50. Classification (NCBI taxonomy): domain Bacteria; kingdom Pseudomonadati; phylum Pseudomonadota; class Gammaproteobacteria; order Pseudomonadales; family Pseudomonadaceae; genus Pseudomonas; species Pseudomonas sp. SWRI50. Next base: position 27,023 of record NZ_JABWRW010000006.1, read on the forward strand.
CCCGCGGCGTGCGCTCGCCCGACTTCGACCTGCCGTTCATCCGCCACCACGCCCGCGCCCATGAGCATGCCGGTTTCGACCGGGTACTGATCGCCAGCGGCCCAGGCAGTGCCGACAGCCTGCAGATTGCCGCCTATGCGGCCGCGCACACCGAGCGCCTCGGCTTCATGATCGCCCACCGCCCTGCCCTGACTGCGCCGACGGTGGCCGCGCGGGCATTCGCCACCCTCGACCACACCACCGGCGGCGGGCGCATTCGCCTGCATGCGATCACCGGCATCACGGCCGAGCCACAAGAAGGCGACACACTGCTGGACAAGACCGCGCGTTACCAGCGCGCCGACGAGTACCTGGAGATTGTCCGGCGCACCTGGACTGCCGAAGAGCCCTTCGACTTCGAAGGCCGCTACTTCACCATCAAGGGCGCTTTTTCGCCGGTTAAGCCGCTGCAGCAGCCGCATATCCCGATTTCCTTTGGAGGCTCGTCCGACATCGCTTACCAGATCGCCGTCAAACATGCCGACCTGTATGCCCTGTGGGGTGAACCGCTGAGCGGCGTCGCCGAGCAGATCGCCAAACTCAAGGCTGCGGCGAGTGCCGCTGGCGTGGCGGCGCCACGGGTGAGCTTGTCGGTGCGGCTGATCCTGGGTGCCACCGAGGAGCTGGCCTGGCAGCGCGCGGAGCAGATCCTCGCGCAGATCAAGGCCAACCCGCAGTTTGCGGCGGACAGCCCCTGGCAGAAGCGCATCAAGGGCACCGGTTCCGAACGCCTGCTCGCCGCCGCCGCCCGGGCGGACCGGCATGACCGGGCATTGTGGATGCCGACGGCGACAGCGGTGGGGGCTTATGGCGATACCACGGCGCTGGTGGGCACGCCGGAGACCGTCGCCCAGGCGTTGCTGGATTATGTCGATTTGGGGGTGAGCACCTTCCTCAACCGCGGGTATGACCCGTTGTACGACACGGTGGATTACGGGCGCTGGGTGATTCCGGCGGTGCGGGAGGAAGTGCGGCGGCGGCAGGCGCGATTTGCTGGGTGATGGTGCCCAGCTGGGGATTGCATCTGGGGTGCCAGGTGCATGCCTTGGGCCTTGCAGCGCCTGGGAGATCGAGCGCCGCCCCACCCAAAGCCATGCACCTAGACGCCCACCTGCAACCGAGGCGAATGTTCCACCAAGGTCCGGGTATAGCCATCAACCGGCCGCCCAAGCACCTGCTCAGCCGCCCCCTCTTCCACCACCCTGCCCTGGCGCAACACCAACACCCGGTCGGCTATCGCCCGCACCACCCCCAAGTCATGGGTGACGAACAACACGGTCAGCCCTTCACGCTGCAAACGCCTCAGCAATGCCAGGATCGACGCCTGCACCGACACATCCAACGCCGAGGTAATCTCGTCGCAAACCAACAGCCGTGGCTCACAGATCAACGCCCGGGCAATCGCCACGCGCTGCCGTTCTCCCCCTGACAGGCTGTGCGGATACAGATCGGCCACACGCGCCGGCAGCGACACCCGCGCCAGTACCGCTTCGACCCGATGACGCGCCTCATCGCCACGTACAGCGAAGAAATGCGCCAGGGGCGCGCTGAGGGTCTGCGCGATCGTCTGCCGAGGGTTCAACGCCCGGTAGGGGTTCTGGAACACGTACTGGATCTGGTGACGCAGCCGTGCATCCCGTTGACGTGCGGTGAACGCCAGCGGCTCGCCGCCGTAACGCAGTTGCCCCTGAACGTTCTCGCCCAACCCCGCGATGGCCCTGGCCAGGCTGGTCTTGCCCGACCCGGACTCGCCCACCAGCGCCAGGCATTCGCCTTGCGCTACCTGCAGTGAAACATCGAACAGCACTTGTCGGTCGTAAGCCACATCCAGCCCCTGCACCTCCAGCAACACCTCTGCGCTGGGCGCCGCTGCTACCTCGACACCCTGCTCGCCGAGGGGCAGCGGCTCACGGTAGGGCGCCAGGCAAGCGACTTGCTGACCGCCCTCGAACGCCAGCAGCGAAGGCTCGATTACCACACACTCGGCACGTCGCCTGGCACAACGCGGGGCAAACGCGCAGCCCGCAGGCCGCTGCCCCGGCGCCGGTGCATGGCCGGCGATGGCTTGCAGCGGCTGGCGTCGGGCAATATCAGGAATGGCCGCGAGCAAGGCACGGGTGTAAGGGTGTGCCGGTGCTTTGAACAAGGTTTCGCGCCCCGCCACTTCCACCAGCCGCCCGGCATACATCACCATCACCCGGTCAACCAGGTCGCGCACCACGGCCAGGTCGTGCGTCACGTACAACGCCGCCACACCGTGCCCCCGGCACAGGCGCTTGAGGGTTTCCAGCACATGCGCCTGGGTGGTCACATCGAGCGCCGTGGTCGGCTCGTCGAGCACGATCAGTTTCGGCCGCAGAACAAACGCCAGTGCCAGCATCACCCGCTGTTGCTGCCCCCCGGACAACTGATGAGGAAAACGCCGCAGAAAGGCTGCGTCGTCTGGCAAGCCGACATCCACCAGGGTCTCATTGATGCGTTGCTGCAATGCATCTGCAGTCAGCTTGGGCTGATGCGCCAACACGGTTTCACGCAACAAGGCGCCTATGCGCAGAGCCGGGTTCAGCGCGGTGGCCGGGTCCTGGGCGACGTAGCCCACCAACCCGCCCCGCGCCAGGCGCAAGGCTTCGCCCTCAAGCTCCAACACCGCCTGCCCAGCCACCGCAATGCGCCCACCGGTAATCCGCGCACCTTGCCGCGCATGGCACAGCAAGGCCGTGGCCAGGGTGGTCTTGCCCGAACCGGACTCGCCGACCAACCCCACGATCTCTCCCGCCGCCAGGCTGAACGAGACATCGGCCAGCACATCGACCTGCCCGGCCAGTTCCACCCGCAGGTTGCTGACCCGCAACACGTCGCTGTCGACTTTCAACGCCGCCGTCATGGTTGCTTCTCCCCAATACGTGCACTGACCCGGCCGATACCTTCCGCCAGAATGGTGGTGCCATAGGCGAACACGGCAATCAGCAGTGCTGGTGCCAATACTGCCCAGGGCTGTACCAGCAGGCCGGCCTGGTTTTCGTTGATCATCAGCCCCCAGTCCGCCGCCGGCGGCGCTACGCCATAACCCAGGAAGCTCAAGCCCGAGAGCATGCCCACCGCCCAGGTCAGCATGTTGCCGAAATGCACCAGCAGCGGCGTCAGGATGTTCGGCAGGATTTCGCTGAACAGGATGCGCCAACGTGAGTAGCCCATCATCTGCGCCGCCTCGACGAACTCCTGGCCCGCCACCGCCACCGCGCTGCCACGCGCCAGGCGCACGACCCCTGGGGTAAACGCGATGGCCACGGTCAACACGATCAGCCACGGCGCACGGCCGAGCATCGAGACGATCAGCAACACCAGAATCAGGTCCGGAAAGGCCAGCGAGACATCCGCCGCCCAACTGATCGCCTGGTCCAGGCGGCGGCGCGAAAAACCGGCCAACAACCCAAGGCTGCCGCCGACGACTAGCGCGAGGGTGGCCGCCGCCACCGACATCCACAGCACCGACACGCCCCCGCTGAGCAAGCGAGACAACAAGTCGTGGCCAAGAAAATCATGCCCCAGCGGCGCACCGGCAGTCGGCGGCCCATACACCGGCCCGACCATGGCCGTCGGCGCATGCGGCGCGAGCCAGGGGCCCAGCAGCGCCAGCAACATCACCAGCGCGGTAATCACGGCGCCGCGCCGCACCTGCGGGTCGGCCAGCCAGCGGGTCTCAGTCATGGGTTGCCTCCTGGGCAGGTGTACGGCGTGCGCGTCGCCACCACGGGCGAATGCCGCGCCGGTTGCGGCGGATCATCTTGACCCGGCGCGCGGTGCGCAGCTTGGGGGTGAGCAGGACAGTCAGCAGGTCGGCCAACAGGTTGATCAGCACCACAGCCAGGGTGATGACCAGCACCACGCCCTGGATCATCGGCAGGTCGCGCATCTGGATCGCCGCATTGAGGGCCGTGCCGATGCCGGGGTAGCTGAAGATCACTTCGGCCAACAGTGCGCCGCCGACCAGCGTACGCAGGGTCAGCGCCACGCCCTGGATGGCCGGGGTCAGGGCGTTGGGCAAGGTATGGCGCCAGACGATGCGGCGCTCCGGTATACCGCGCAAGCGTGCGGCCACCACGTAGTCGGACTCCAGCGCCTCGATCATCGAGGCGCGGACCATCCGTGTCAGGTACGGCAGCGCCGACAGGCTCAGGGCAACCACCGGCAGCACCAACGATGGCAACTGCCGCCACAAAGGCAATTGCGGGTCGAGGATCGACACCGCCGGCAGCCAGCCCATGCCGGGCATGGAAAACAACAGCACCAGGCCGATGGCCAGCAGAAAGCTCGGCGTGGCCTTCAACAGGATCAAGGCCGACAACCCCCAGCGGTCCAGCGGCCGGTCACGGCGCAGCGCCAGGCTGACGCCCAGGGTCAGCGCCAGTGGCACCACCAGCGCCAGCACGCCGGCCAGCAAGGCCAGGGTGTGGCCGAGCCGCCCGAACAGCAACTGTGCCACCGGCACCTGCGAGTCCAGCGAGATGCCCAAGTCACCGCACAATGCCGCCCCCAGCCAACGCAGGTACTGCACCAGGATCGGCTGGTCGAGGCCCAGCTGGCGCTGCAAGGTCACGATGCTGTCCAGTGGCGCATCGGGGCCAAGGATGACCCGCGCCGGGTCCGAGGGCAGCGCCTGGGTGGCGATGAACACCACCAGGCTGATGACCCAGGCGGTCAGCAGGCCGTAGCCCAGACGGCCAATGAACCAGGCCAGCCAGGCCGGCGTACGTGGGGAACGGTGAGCGTGATCAGGCATGGTTCAACCAGAGTTCGTCGAAGCGCCAGGAGGCGAAGGTGGTCTGTTCGGGGGCGAGCCCGCCGACCTTGGCGGACGCTGCATCGAGCACGTCCGAGAAGCCCCAGATCAACAGCCCGCCACGTTCGTGCTGGATTACCTGGGCTTCATGCACCAAGGCCTTGCGCCGCTCCAGGTCGGGCTGCGCCAGCGCCTGGCCATACAGTTCGGTAAACCGTGGGTCGTGAAAATTGCTGCGGTTGTAGATGGCTTGCGGCGCATCGTTGTGCAGCGCCGAGGCGAGGAAACCGCGGGCCGGCGTCGAACCCGGTGACAGCTGCCACTGCTCGCGCTGTGGGCCATTGAACACCGAGCCGTCGACCTGGTTGACCTTGACCTGCACCCCCGCCTTCTGCGCCTGCTGGGCAAACACCAACGCCGCGTTTACCCCTGGCCCTGGTGTGGTGGTCAGCTCGACACGCAAGTCGTCCTGCCCGGCCTGGCGCAGCAGTGAACGGGCCTGATCAAGGTCGTACGGGCGCTGGGCGATCGTGTGGTTGTAAGTCGGGTCGTGTGGCGAATACAGGTCGTTGGCGATACGGCCGAAACCATTGAGCCCACGCGCCACCAGCTCTTGCCGGTCGGCGAGCAGGCGGAACGCCTGGCGCACACGTACGTCCTGGAATGGCGCCTTGGCCAGGTTCAGGTTGAAACCGGTAAACGAGGTGCTGGGCGAAGCGTACAGGCGCAGGCGCGGGTCAGCCTTGAGCAAGGCACTGTGCTCGGCCTGCACCCCGCTGGCCACGTCGATCTGCCCTGCGCGCAAGGCCGCCGCACGCGAGACCTGGTCTTTGAATTCGATGATCTCCAGCTCATCCGCATAAGGGCGGTTGGGTTTGTAGTAGTTTTCGAAGCGGGTGTAGAGCGAGCGTTGGCCAGGGATGAAGCTTTTGAGCTTGTAGGGCCCGGCGCCAACCGGGTTGGTCAACGGATGATAATCGGTCGGCACGATGCCGCCGAAACTGATCAGCGTTTCATCCAAGGGATAGAAGCTTTGCCCCTGCTTGAAGCGGATCTCGATCGTACGCGCATCCAGCTTGCGCAGCGCCTGGCGGTCGATGGCGCCGACCAGCCCGGCAAACGGCGAGGCCAACTGCGGGTCGGTCAAACGCAGGATCGAGAACAGCATGTCGTCGGCGGTGATGCTCTTGCCGTGGTGAAATTCCAGCCCTGGCTTGAGGCGGATGGTCCAGGCACTGGCATCGGCATTCGGCTCGGCGAACTCGGCCAGGGCCAGGCGCGTGCTGACATCCGGGTTCCATTCCCAGAACTTGGCGTACAGCGCCCAGCCGCGGATGATGCCGCCGCCCACCGGCTTGTGCGCATCGAGGTTGCCCGCCTGGTCACCGTCGATGATGCCCACGCGCAACCGCCCACCATGTACCGGCGTGGCGGGTAATGCGATACCGTCAGCCGTGGCAGCGGGCGCGCCGCCATCGCAGCCGCTGAGCAGCCCGCCACCGAGCAGCAGGCCGCCCCCGACGGCCAGGCTGTTGCCGAGAAACACCCGGCGCGAAAACTCACTCATCACCTTCTCCTTACGCCGGTTGGGCCACGGTCGGCTTAGTGCGGGCGCTCAGGCGCGGCACCTCGAACCCGTGGTCCAGGTCGAGCAGCGGGAACAGCAGGTCGGCCACCCGGTGGGCCTCATCGATCAGCGGGAAGCCCGACAGGATGAACGCCGACGTGCCTTGGGCTTCGTACTCGCGGATGCGCTCGGCCACCTGTTCGGCGCTGCCGACCAGGTAGGTGCCCGCAGCCGGGCCAAGGATGTTGAAGCCGAACAGGCTGGGGCCCAGCCAGACGTTGGGGTAGATCTCCAGCTCGCGGGCAGTGGGCAGGCGCCCGGCGCGAATGCTGTCGAGGTTGCGCTGAATGCGCGGGTCGTCGCTGACGTAGGTGTCCAGGGTCTGCCCTGCCGGCAATTGACGCTCGATGGCCGCGCGGGCGGTGGCCAGCGAAGTGCGCTGCAGCAGGCGTTCGGCATGCGCCCAGGCTTCTTCTTCGGTCTCGCGCACGATGACTTGCAGGCGTGTGCCGTAGGTCAGCTCGCGGCCGATTTTTGCTGCCTCGGCGGCCACCCTGCGGAACTTGTCGCCTAGCTTTTGCGGGGTATCGGCAAAGCTCAAGTAGACGTCGAGTAACTGCACCGAATGGGCCACGCCCGGCGCCGATGTGCCCGCGCCCCACAGCGGGATGCCAGGCTTTTGCTTGGGTGGGTGCCAACCGCCCAAGGGGTGGCTGGCAGCCGCAGGTGAGCGTGGCGAGAGCTTGACGTAACGGCCGTCGTAGCCTGCCGTTTCACCGGCGTAAAAGCCCTGGAACGCGCGCCAGTATTCCAGGCTGAAGTCGTAACGCTCATCGTGCGGGTAATGCACGCCCAGCGTGGCCAGGCCGGCGTCGTTGCCGTTGACCACATTGAACAGCAAGCGGCCGTTGGAAAACTGGTCGAAGGTCAGTGCCCACTTGGCCAACACCGCAGGCGACAGCTCGCCTGGGTGTTGTGCGACCAGAAAGCGCAGGCGTGACGTGGCGTCGATCAGCGCGGCCGATACCGCAAGGCTTTCGTTGGGGCTGGAGCCGAGCAGCGAGCCGTAGAAGCCCAGGCGATCGGCGGCGATGGCCAGTTGCTTGAGGTGCTCGAAGTCGGTTTTCCAGCGGCCTTCGGGCTCCCAGGGATAGGGGCCGTCGGGGGTGGTGAGGTACCAGAGGATTTTTACTGCCATGGGGGTGGTCCTTGCTTGGAGTGAAATACCAAACTGTCACTCGTCCCCCTGTAGGAGCAGCCTTGTGCTGCGAAGAGGCCAGTCCAGGCGCAGCAACTGCATCTGGCGGGCCGGCCTCTTCGCAGCACAAGGCTGCTCCTACAAAGGAGGGCGTGGTGGGCTTGGAACTGCGAATCAGCTGCGCCGATCGATACCCGGCACCAGCCCCAGCTCGGTAGCGCGCTCGTATAACCCACTCATCTTCCACTGCTGCGTCAGCACCCCTGGCCCGTACGGCCGCGAACCGCCCAGCGCATCGGCCAGCAGCTGAATCTGCGCGCCTTCTTCCAACAGCAGGATGAACTCGGCCGTCGCACGAAGCCCCTGCTTACCCCACACCGTCGAGCCGCCATTGGCTTCGAGAATGGCCAGGTTGAACGGGTTTTCGGCGATCTTGTCGAGGATGAAGTCCACCTCGGCCTGGCGTCGGTCGATGTACACCGGCAGCTCCCGCGCCAGCTGATAGCGCTGCACCGGCACGTAGTGGAACGGCAAGGTACGGTGGGTCTGGGCCCAGGCGCCGAGGTATGGGCTGTGCACATGCGAGATCGTGGTGATGTCAGCGTGGGTCTGGAACAGTTTGGTGTAGCGCCCCAGCCCGCCTTTACCCTTGCCGACGATCACGTTGCCGGAGAAGTCGGTCACGGTCGCCTGCAGCGGTTTGCGGTGGTTCCACGGGCCGCCGTAGTTGACGGACACCAGCAGGTCTTCACCGGGCACACGCTCGATGAAGCCGACAGTGCCATTGGCGGTGATGGTGTTGGTCTCGCGGAATACGGTAAACGCCGCTTCGGCTTCGGCGACCACCTGGTCGATGAAAGCGTGCAGTTCGGCAGTGACGGGGCGTTCGTTGATCAGTACGGTCATGTTCAATCTCCGGGGGCGGATGCAAGGTCAGGCGCGGCGCTGGGCCAGCAGTTCATGGGCAGCCTGCAGGGGCCGTGGGTCGACCCAGTCGGCGATGCTGAAGTCGGCTTCGAGGAAGCCATGCAGGTAGAGAAAGTCCTTTTGCGTGCCCAGAAACGCCAGGCGCTGCTCGGACAGGTCCGGCGCCAAGGTGGTGTGAAACGCGCCGCGATAAGCATCGGCAACACCCTGGCTGCCGGCGCGGGTCTCGTCCTCGAGGAAGCTGTTGAGCGCATCGCGGTTGCCGGCCGCCCATTCGGCAGCGCGCAGGGTCTGGGCCAGGAAGCGCGCGACCAGCTCGAAGTGGTTGTCGAGCAGGCTCTGGTGCACGGTGATCGGCCTTGGCGTGCCGTTGTTGATTCGGTGGCGCGGGTCGGCTAGCAGGTCGAGATCGACGCCCACCACAAGGCCCAGGCGCCGCGCCGCATCGGCAGCGGCCGCGCCCTTGACGTAGACGGCATCGACCTCGCCGCGCGCCAGGTAATCCAGGCCCGACCACAGGCGCTGCAGGCCCAGCTGCGGGGTGGCGGCGCTGGCCTGGTCGAGCAGCGCCACTTCCACCAGTTGCACGTCGTCCAGGTGCAGGCCGGCCGAGGCCAGGGCGCCTTTGTAGCCGTGCAGGCTCATGGCCCGGGCGATGCTACCGGGGCGGCTGTCAGCCCAGGCCGGCAGTGCCAGGCGCTTGCCGCGCAGGTCGGCGGCGTTGCGGATGCCTGAGTCCGGGCGGACCAGGATGGTCTGCCATTCCTCGATCCAGGTCAGGCCGATCAGCCGGCTCGGTGAGCCTGCTGCACGGGCGGCCAAGGCCGGCACGTTGCCACCCTCGCGAAACAACCCCGGGAGCTGGTGATCGTAGTGGTGATGGCCGAGCTGGCGGGTTTCCTGCAGGGTCGAGACCGGCAGGCCGTCGCGGGCGAATTCTTCGTCCAGCCAGCCCAGCTTGTAGGCGATGCCCGAAGCGGTGGGCACCGGGCAGCGGGTAAACCAGATGCGGTCCAGGGCAGTGGGGTCGTCGGTTTGCGTTGCGGCAGTAGCGCGTGTCATGGGGTGGCTCCTTGGGCGTCGTGAAAGCGCTATTGCAGCGTGCGTGCCAACCGCTGGAGGCCTTGATTTACGGGGACTTGAGTGTCATTTACAGGCGTTGGGTGCTGGGCACGGAGCAGGATTGCGGGCGGGGTGCTGCCAGATCAGCAGGCGAGCTGTTGCTGGGGCAGCAGGCGCGGCCCGAAGCCAAGCAACACGGGGCCTGGTGAGTCATGGCAAAGAACTTGCTCAAGGCTATGAGACCGCGGTGCGGCCATTCGCGGGCAAGCCCGCTCCCACAGGACCTTCATTGCCCTTGAAACCGGCACTTCACCTGTAGGAGCGGGCTTGCCCGCGAAGCAGGCGCACTGGCCCTTAAAGACCCTTGCGAGACGACCCATGAGCGCCATCGAACCCAGCCCTATCCACCGCCTGACCAGCGAAGCCGAAGCCATCGCCGCCGCCCGCGAGGTCGCCGCGCAAATCGCCGTGCTCGCCGCCGACCCCAGCAACAACGGCCAGCTGCCGCGCCGCCAGGCCGACCTGCTGTCCAGCAGCGGTCTCACCGCCATCGCCGTACCGGCCGAATTCGGCGGCCTTGGCGCTTCGGTGCAAACCATCGTCGAAACCGTGCGCCTGATCTCCACCGCAGACGGCGGTGTCGGCCAACTGCTGCAGATCCACAACGTGATGCTGCGCGGCATCTTCACCAGCTACGCCGACGACGTGCGCGACCGCCTGATCGCCGACGTATTGGCCGGCAAGCGTTTCGGCAATGCCTTGGCCGAGGTGGGCGGCAAGAACAAGTTCGCCCTGAAAACCCGGGTCGAGCGCCGCGCCGATGGCAAGCTGGTGCTCAATGGCAGCAAGTTCTACTCCACCGGCTCTTACCTGGCCGACTGGATCTCGCTGACGGCCGCCAGCGAAGACGGCGGCGTCGGTGTGCTGCTGCACCGCGACACACCTGGGCTGACCCTGGTCGATGACTGGCAGGCCTTCGGCCAGCAGAACTCGGTGAGCGGCACGGTCAACTTCGACGAGATCGTGCTCGACGAGCGTTACCTGTCGCGGCGAACCGGCCCGATGAAGCGCACAGGGCTGACCTTCCCGCAGATTCTTCATGCCGCCATCGACACCGGTATCGCCGCCGGCGCGCTGCAGGCAGGCGTCGACTACCTGCGCGAGCATGCCCGGGCCTGGGTGGAAAGTGGCGTGGACCGCGCCAGTGACGAGCCGCACGTGATTCGCCAGATTGGCGAGTACGCCGTGGCGCTGCGCGGTGCCGAGTCGGTACTGCGCGATGCCGCACGGGTGTTCGACGCGCATGAGCGCGACCCGGAGGACAAAGCCCTGCAGGATGAACTGATTCTCTCGGTGGCCACTGCCCGCGCCCACTCCGATGCGGCGTCACTTAAGATCTCCAGCGACCTGTTTTCCCTGCTCGGGGCCAGTGCCTCGTTGAGCAAGTGGAACCTCGACCGCTTCTGGCGCAACGCCCGGGTGCATACCACCCATGACCCCATTCGCTGGCGGCTGCACAACGTCGGCAACTACTACCTCAATGGCGCCGACCCAGGGGAGTACACCGCCGTGCTCAATGCCAAGGAAACCCAGGGCGCAACGCGCCGTTGAACCTAACCCTGGGGGCCGCTGCGCGGCCCATCGCAGGCAAGCCAGCGCCCACACACCAAGCCACGCCACCGTCACTGTGGGAGCTGGCTTGCCTGCGATGGGCTGCGTAGCAGCCCCAGTACCGAGCCTCTACATGAACCACCCTCTTCTTCGCGCCCTGGCCATCTACCGTGAAATGCCCTGGCGCTTCGGCCTCGTGACCGCCTTGTACATCGCCGGCAACCTTGGCCTGGTCTGGCAGCAATGGCTGATCGGCCACGCGGTCGACGATGTCAGCGCTGGCCGCGCTGTGGTACGCCTGCCCGACGGCAGCCTGGATGCCGCCGTGGCCTGGCACTGGCTGTGGCTGCTGCTGGCCATCGCCCTGGGCCGTGGTGCGCTGCAATACGCCGCCGCGGTGCTGTCGCTGGTGCTTAGCCAGGCGCTGCTGACGCGCCTGCGCGAGCGCATCCTCACGCAGGTCCAGCGCCTGCACCTGGGCTACCACTGGCGCCACGGCATGGGTGAACTGGTGACCCGCACCACCCGCGACGCCGACAAGGTGCGCGATGCGCTGATCACCTTCTGGCGACAGATCATCGAAACCCCCTTGGTGGTAATGGCCGCCGTGGGGCTGCTGAGCTGGTATGACCCACTGCTCGGCCTGGTGCCGCTGCTGTTGACCGGGGCCGGGCTGTGGCTGTTCGTCGTGCAGACCGATCGCCTGGTCACGCTCGATCGCGCCGTGGGCGCTGCCTACGACCAGGTCAGCCAGGACCTGGCAGAAGGCATCGGTGGCGTGCGCGTGATCAAGGCGTTCGGCCTGGAGGGCCAGCGCATCGAGCGGTTCGCCCACCAGGTTGGCGTGTTCACCGGCCACGCGCGCGCGGCCCTGGCCTATGCCAGCTCACGCATCCCGCTGCCACAGGCGGTGGTAGCGCTGGGGCATGTGTGGATCCTGGTGTACGGCGCCCACCGCGTAGCGGCGGGCGCGCTGGGCATCGGCGAGCTGGTCACTTCGCTGCTGGTGGCCACCACGCTGGTGTTCCGTATCGAAGGCATCGGCCGGGTCATGCAGACCTTCGCCGATGCCCGCGCCAGCGCCGAGCGCATCTGGCAACTGCTGGACGAGCAACCGGCGATCCTTGGCGGCCAGGCTACCCTGCCCCCTGGGCCATTGGGCCTGAAACTGGCCCAGGTGCGCGTCAGCGCCCCTACGGGCGAGCGCGCCATCCTGCAGGACTGCTCGCTGACCCTGCAGCCCGGCGAGGTGGTGGCACTGGTCGGCGCCACGGGCACCGGCAAGAGCCTGCTGGCCAGCCTGCTGCCGCGCCTGGCCGACGTGCAAGGCGGCGCCGTGCTGGTCGGCAGTGACGCCGTGGGCTGGCAGGATGTGCGCGCGCTCGACCTGGCCGACCTGCGCCGACGCGTCCAGGTGTTGCCGCAAGAAAGCTTCCTGTTCTCTGACAGCCTGGCGGCCAACCTGCGCCTGGCGGCAGCCAATGCCAGCGCCGCTGAGTTGCGCGAAGGGCTGCGCCTGGCGGCGGCAGACGATGTACTCGAACGCTTGCCCCATGGCCTCGACACGCCGCTGGGCGACCGTGGCGTGACCCTCTCCGGCGGCCAGCGCCAGCGCCTGTGCCTGGCCCGCGCACTGCTCGGCGCGCCAGACATCCTGTGCCTGGACGACGCCACCAGCGCCCTGGATGCCCTGGGTGAGCGCCAGGTGCTGCACAACATCCGCCGCCTGCGCGGCGACACGGGCCAGGGGCCGACTTTGCTGCTGATCACCAGCCGCCTTTCGACCCTGCTGTTGGCCGACCGGGTACTGATGCTGGAGAACGGCCGCATCAGCGCCAGTGGCACCCATGCCGAGCTGAGCGCGAACAATGCCCACTACCGCGACCTGCTGGGGATCGACCATGAGTAATGCACCCAACAACGCCCCCAGCGATATCGAGATCGAGCAGCACCTGGCGCGCCAGGCCCTGGACCGTGGCATGTTCCACCGCCTGTTGCCGCTGCTGCGGCCCATTCGCCGGCAAATCCTGGCGGTGATCGGCATCGAACTGCTGCTGGTGTTCACCGTGTTCCTGCGGCCCTGGTTCGTCCGCGAGCTGCTCGACAAGGGGTTGGTGGCCAGCGCCGATCACTGGTTGCTGGACGAACGCCTGGTGCTGTGGCTCGGCCTGGGCCTGGTGGCCAGCTGGCTGGGGCGCTTCCTGCTGGCAGGCGTGTCGCAGTTCATTGCTGGGCGGGCGGCGATCCGCGTGCTCAACGACCTGCGGGTGAAGGTGTTTGCCCACGTGCAGGCGCTGTCGGTGAGCTACTTCGACCAGACCCGCGCCGGGCGCATCATTTCCCGCGTTGACCGTGATGTCGATGCGCTCGAACCGTTGTTGGTGCAAGGCCCGCCAGAACTGCTCGGCGCCCTGCTGCGCTGCGGCCTGGCGGCGGTGATGCTGTGGCGCATCGAGCCGAGCTTCTTCTACAGCCTGGCCGCCACGGTGCCACTGCTGGCGTTGGCCACCTGGCGCTTCAAACGGGTGTCGCAACGCAACTGGGCCAAGGTCGCCGAACAGCGCAGCCGCTTCACCGCGCACCTGGTCGAGAGCGTCAGCGGCGTGCGCTTGATTCAGCAATGTGGCCAGGAACAAAAAAACCAGACGCGCTACCGGCGCCTGCTCGAGGACTTCAACCAGGCCCTGATCCGCGGCAGCCTGCGCGCCGGCTGGTTCGCGCCGTTCACGGCACTGCTGAGCACGGCAGGCATGGCCGTATTGCTGCTGGTAGGCGCCCACGGCCTGGCCGAAGGCAAGGTCACTGTCGGCCAGGTGGCCGAGAGCCTGTTCTACGTGTTCCTGTTCCTGGGGCCACTGCAAGAGCTGTCGGACCTGTTCGAGCGCTATGCCACCGGCAGTGCGTCGGCGCAGCGGATCTTCCTGCTGCTCGACACCCGCCCACAGGTACTCGACCCGCAATCACCCCGCCCGCTGGCCAGGGCACGCGGCCAGGTGGACTTTGAGCAGGTGGGTTTCGCCTACACCCCGAATGGCCCGCGCCCGGTGATCGATGGCCTCGACCTGCACATCCGCGCCGGTGAAGTGCTGGCCATCGTCGGCCCGTCCGGGCATGGCAAAAGTACCTTGGTGCAGTTGCTGACGCGTTTCTACGAAGTGCAACGCGGCGCCGTGAAACTGGACGGCATCGACCTTCGCGAACTGGCCCAGCATGACCTGCGGCGCAACGTCGGCGTGGTGCTGCAGGACAACGTGCTGTTCAGCGGCAGCATCCTCGACAACCTGCGCCTGGCGGCACCTGGTGCCGACGATGCACGCCTGGTGGCAGCTGCCCGCGAGTTGGGGGCAGACGAAGTGCTCGAGCGCCTGCCACAGCGCTACCACACCGAAGTCGGGCCCCTGGGCGCGCACCTGAGCCATGGCCAACGGCAACTGGTGTGCCTGGTGCGCGCCTACCTGGCCGACCCGGCGGTACTGGTGCTAGACGAGGCCACCTCGGCGGTGGATGTGCACACCGAGCGGCGTATCCAGCAGGCCTTGCGGCGGCTTTGCCAAGGGCGCACGGCGATCATCATCGCCCACCGCCTGGCGACCATCCGCGATGCCGACCGCATCGCCGTGGTCCGCCATGGGCAGGTGGTGGAGCAAGGGGCGCATGCCGAGCTGATTGAGCGTGGGGGGGCTTATGCGGCGTTGTATGAGGCGTACTTGCGCAGTGCCGGGGAGGTTGTGGCCGAGAGGGGCGAGTCGTGCCAGGTGTAAGGTTTGGGAGGTGCAGCGCCTGGGAGATCGAGCGCCGCCCGCGCGGCGCATCGCGAGCAACGCTCGCTCCTACGTTTGTTTTCGGCCAATAACGCCTGTGACAGGGGCGCGCGAACGCCTTGTTTGTTCGACGCAGTACCGAGCCATGCGCCAAGGCGGTCGCGCGTGTTTGCCCCAGGAATGATTGGCCCGAAACAAACGTAGGAGCGAGCGTTGCTCGCGATGCGCCGCGCGGGCGGCGCTCGATCTCCCAGGCACCGCAAAACTCAAGCCCTGCCCCCCGCAGCCCCCATGCTGCTCTCCCAGCATCCACTGCTTCCCGGTTGCTGCCACAGCAGCACCCCGCCCCTCTCCTGCACCGCAAGCCCCCGCCGCACAAGCCCAACGCCACGCATGGCACAGCCGTTGCACCACCCTCTCCATCCGCACAACCTCCCCTTCAGGAGCCCCCATGACCACCGAATTTTTCTGGCGCCTGCCCTTGGGCACCGATGGCCCACAGTTGTCCACCGACCGCCACAACCGTGGCAACCCGCAGCACCGCGCCGGCAACATCGCCCCCGGTCGCCTGCCCAACGGCGAAAGCGACGGCTTTACCTACATCGACTACATCGCCCAGGTGGCCAAGGCCGCCGAGCTGGCAGGTTTCGAGGGTGCCTTGCTGCCCACCGGCCCCGAGCCGTGGATCGCTGCTGCAGCGCTGGCCCGCGAAACCCGCCGCATACGCTTTCTGATCGCGTTCCAGGCCACCTGGACCTTGCCCGCCTATGCGGCACAGCAGGCTGCGATCCTGCAAAACCTCAGCGGTGGCAGGCTGGACTGGAACATCATCACCGGCGGCAACCCGGCCAGCCAGCGGGCCAACGGCGACTTCCTCGAACATGACCTGCGCTACAAGCGCACCGGTGAGTTCCTCGACGTGATCCAGGGCCTATGGGCACAGGACAAATTTTCCTACGACGGCGACATCTATCGCCTGGAAAACGGCAGCCTGCCACCCGGCCTGCAACACGAGCGCAAACCGGGCGTGTACTTCTCCGGGTTTTCCGATGCAGCGCTGGACGTGGCGGCGCGCCACGCCGATGTGTACCTCAACTGGGCCGAGCCGATCGACACGCTCAAACCGCACATCGAGCGGGTCAGGGAACTGGCCGACAAACAAGGGCGCACGGTGCGCTTCGGCCTGCGCGTCGACCTGTTCGCCCGTGAGACCGAGGAACAGGCGTGGCAGGAATTGCGCCAGCAGTTCGAGCGCCTGGAAGGCAAGGCCAGCGCCTCGGCCAAGGGCTTCGTGACCGGCTCCGACTCGGTCGGCGGCGCTCGCCAGGCGGCCTATCACCAAGGCTTGCAAGGCTTCGACGAACTGATCCTGGCGCGCAACCTGTGGGCCGGCTTCGCCAAGGCCAAGCCCGGCCCGACCGTGGGCCTGGTGGGCAGCCACCAGAACATCGCCGAGCGCCTGGCCGAATACCGTGATGCGGGTTTCAGCACATTCATTCTGGCCAGCAACCCGCACCTGGAAGAAGCCTTGCGCATCGGCCAGGAAGTGCTGCCCCTGGTGCAACAGGCTGCCGCCACCACCCCCTTCAAGGCCAGCGCCTGAACCCGACGGAGCCGGAACATGAGCACACCCCTCGATACCCTTTGGTACACCCGCTGTCCAGTCCCCACCGGCCTGGGCATCGCCGTGCAGCAAGGCTGGCTGCAGGATGACCTGGCCAGCCTTGGCACCCAGGTACAATCCCTGCGCGAAGCCGACCAGCAGGCCGTGCGCGAATCGCACTTCGACCACAGCCTGCTCAACTCGGTCCGCCACGGTGGCAGCATCCCGGCCATCTGGGCCCGCGCGCAAGGCCGCGAAACCCGTGTGATCGGCCTGTCCTGGGCCGATGAAGCGCAGTTGATCCTGACCCGCCCGGACAGCGGCATCCACACGGTCAAGGACCTCAAGGGCCGGCGCTTCGGCCTGCCCGACTGGGCCTCGGCGCAGATCGACTTCACCCGCGCACAAGCCCTGCGCGGGCTGGAAAACGCCCTTAAACTCGAAGGCCTGCAAGTGGGCGACGTCGCGCTGGTCAACTACCGCTACGACGGCACCTTCAGCGACCGCCCAGTGCGCAATGTGGCGGGTACACCGGTGTCCAGCACGCAAAGCGAAGGCCGCAACCTGGAGTTGGCCGGGCTGTTGCGCGGCGAGGTCGATGCGATCTTTCTCAAGGGCGCGAGCGCCGTGCAACTGGCCCATGCCTTTGCCCTGCACACGGTCATAGACACCGGCAGCCATCCCGACCCGTTGATCCGCAGCAACAACGGCACGCCGCGCACCCTCGCTGTGGACAGCCACCTGTTGGCGCAACACCCGCAGGTGGTGCGCACCCTGCTCTCGTCCGTACTGCGCGCCGAACGCTGGGCCCATCAGCACCCGGACGAAACCCGCCGCTACCTGGCCCGTGAAACCAACAGCAGCGAATACTGGGTCACGGTCGCGTACGGCGCCGATGCCCACCTGCGCCTAAGCACCCGCCTGGATGACCAGGCTATCGACGCCCTGCAGGATTTTGTCGAATTTCTCAAACGCTGGCGCTTCATCCCCAACCGGTTCGAGGTACGTGACTGGATCGCCCGCCAACCCCTGGACCACTTGCTGGCCCCCACTCCCCTGGACAGGAAGCCCGTTACCCCATGACCAAGCCATTGGAAACGCTCTGGTACACCCACAGCCCTGTGCCCACCGGCCTCGGCATCGCCGTGCAATCCGGGCGCCTGGCCGAGGCCTTTGCGCCGTTCGGCACCAACATCCAGTCATTACGCGAATCCAGCGAACGGGAAGTGCGCGAAGCCCACTACGACCACCACCTGCAGAACTCAGTACGCCACGGCGGCAACATCCCAGCAATCTGGGCCTACGCCAGTGGTGTCGAGACCCGCGTGCTGGGGTTGTCGTGGAGCGATGAAGTGCAACTGATCCTGACCACCGAAGAAAGCGGTGTGCGCAGTATCCGCGACCTGAAAAACCGCCGCTTCGGCTTGCCCAAGTGGGCCAACGTGCAGATCGACTTCACCCGCGCCCAGGCCCTGCGCGGGCTGGAAAACGCGCTGAAGCTCGAAGGCTTGAGCGTGGCGGATGTCGAACTGGTCGACTACCCCTACGGCGGTACCTACAGCGACGACGCCAAGCAGCACCTGTATGGCGCCGAAGTGAGCCTGGACACCAGCCGTTTCAGCCGCCGCAACAACGAACTGATCGGCCTGCTGCGCGGCGACATCGACGCGATCTTCCTCAAGGGCGCCCATGCGGTGCACCTGGCCCACGAGTTTGGCCTGCGTGTAGTCGTCGATACCGGCAGCCACCCCGACCCGCTGATCCGCAGCAACAACGGCACACCGCGCACCTTGACCGTGGACCGGCATTTGCTGGAAGAGCACTTCGATGCCAGCCGTACACTGGTCGACACGGTGTTGCGCACCGAGCAGTGGGCGTGGGCCAACCCGGAAGAGACCCGGCGCTTCCTTGCCCGTGAGCTGAACACCAGCGAGTACTGGGTGGCTGCGGCTTATGGCGACGATGCCCACCGGCGCTTGCGCACGACCCTGGACAGCCGCTCGATCGATGCGCTGCAGGACTTTACCGAGTTCCTGTTCAGGTGGGGGTTCATACCGCGCCGGTTCGATGTGCGGGAGTGGATCGACTTCAGCGTGCTGGAGCGTGTGATCGGCTCGACTTCGCGGTTGGCTGTGTGACCCTGGGGGCGCTATGCGCCCCATTCGCGGGACCAGCCCGCTCCCACAGGTGCGGCGCTAGCCTTGGAGGCTACACAGTTCGGGTGGGAGCCGGCTTGCCGGCGATAGGGCCGCAACGCGGCCCCAACACGCTCAACCAAACGCTGCTGCCCCAGCAGCACCCGCCAAGCACCCCACTGCTGCCCTACCGGCAACAGCCCCCTAAAAAACCAATTAAATTCATATAATTCAAAAACTTACAAACATGGCACAGTCCCTGCTCTAGCTCTCCCCAACAACGCTTTACATACGGGGAGATTCACCATGCACCAGCTCCACCCACTGGCCCGCCAGATCAGCCTCGCGCTGCTGCTGGCCGGCACCGGCGGCCAGGCCGTCGCCGCCAACGAAGACGCCAAGACCGAGCCCGCCCTGGAAACCGTCACCGTCACGGCCCAGCACCGCGAGCAGACCCTGCAGGAAGTCCCGGTCGCCGTGTCGGCGATCAAGGGCACCAGCATCACTGCCGACGGCGTGCGCTCGATGGGCGACATCACCACCTTCGTGCCCAACGCCTCGGCCAAGAACCCCGACGGCGATGGCCGGCCGCGGTGGTACATCCGTGGCCTGGGCACCGGTGACACCGGCGCCGCGACGGTCTACCCAGTGGGCATCTACGCCGACGACGTCTACCTCAATGCACCGATCGCCGGCGGCGGCCCGCTGTTCGACCTCGAACGCATCGAGATCCTGCGCGGGCCGCAGGGCACCCTGTATGGCAAGAACACCACGGCGGGCGCGGTCAACGTGATCTCGAAGAAGCCGACCTTCGACACCGACGGCTACGGCACAGTCGGCGTCGGCAGCAAGAACGAACGGATCCTCAC
Organism: Pseudomonas sp. SWRI50; assembly: GCF_014269095.1. NCBI lineage: Bacteria > Pseudomonadati > Pseudomonadota > Gammaproteobacteria > Pseudomonadales > Pseudomonadaceae > Pseudomonas > Pseudomonas sp. SWRI50. Next base: position 46,575 of record NZ_JABWRW010000006.1, read on the forward strand.
CGGTGCCATCGGCGGCGCGCTGGTGGACGAAAAACTGGCCGGCCGGGTGTCGCTGTACTCCGAAGAACGCGATGGCTTCCAGCACAACGACTTCGACGGCAACACCTATGGCGACGTCAACAAGAAAGCCATCCGCCTGCAGTTCCTCGCCCAGCTCAACCCCGACCTGGACGCCTTGCTGAAGCTGCACAGCCGCCAGTTCAAGGGCGATGGCAGCAACGGCTCGCTGCCGGTGGGCCGCTACTACAACGTCGGTTACGAGCGCCCCAATGGCCGCGACATTTCGCTCAACGTCAACGAGGACTACCGCCTCGACCACGACGGCGCGTCGCTGACCTTCAACTGGTACCTGGGCGACTACACCCTGACCTCGATCAGCGCCTACGACTACATCCGCAACCGCTCGACCAGCGACGCCGACTACACCCCATACGAGGTCAACGGCGCGTCGATCACCGACAACAGCTACCGCCAGTGGTCGCAGGAGCTGCGCCTGGCATCGCCGGAAGACCGCCCGCTGCACTGGCTGGCAGGCGCGCACTACTTCCATGAGGACCTCGACAGCGCGGCCCAGCGCATCGTCACCCCGGGCCCGACACCCAACGGCACCGGTTCGAACCAGGTCGGCACCACCGCGTTCCGCGACCTGGGCTATGACCACCGCACCGACAGCTACGCGCTGTTTGGCAACCTCACCTACGACTTCACCGATGACTTCAGCGTGACGGGTGGCCTGCGCTGGACCCAGGAGAAAAAAGACATCGACCTGGACCTGACCCAGTTGACCCGCACCACCGCCAACGGCCCGCTGATCCCGCTGGCAGGCGTGGGCACCAACGGCAATCGCCAGGAAGACAAGACTTGGGAAGCCTGGACTTACGACCTGACCCCCGAGTACCGCATCAACGACAACCTGCGGGTGTTCTTCCGCTATGCCCATGGCTTCCGCTCTGGTGGCTTCAACACAGGGCTATCGACCAGCCTTGCACAGCTGACCACGGTGGACCCGGAAGAGCTGGATGCCTACGAGTTGGGCCTGAAATCCGAGTGGTTCGACCGCCGCCTGACGGTTAACGCCAACGTCTTCTACTACGACTACAAGGACATTCAGGTGAACCTGCTGACGGTCAACAACGGCGTGCTCACCACCGCCTTGACCAACGGCGCCAAGGGCAAGGTAAAAGGGGCGGAGCTGGAGATCGAAGGCCAGCCGACCGACCGCCTGCACGTGCGTGCGGCGGTGTCCTTCCTCGACACCGAATACACCGACTTCAAGAACACCAACCCCACCACTGGCGCGGTGACCGGCGACTACAGCGGCAACAGCTTCGTGCGCTCGCCACGCAACGTGGTGTCGCTGGGTGCCGACTACACCTTTCCGTTGCAGGTCGGCGGCAAGCTGGTAGCCGGCGGCGACGTGAGTTTCCGCGACAAGGAATACTTCCTTGCCGACCGCCAGAGCAGCGCTGACGAAACCCTCAGCCAGCCCCACTACACCCTGGCCAACGCCCGCCTGACCTGGTTCAGCCCCGACGACAAGCTGAGCGTGACCGGCTTCGTCAACAACCTCACCGACCGCCGCTACCAGGTGCATGGCCGGCCTAACGGGACTGCCGGGCAGTACGTGATCACCTATGGCGACCCACGCACGGTCGGGCTGAGTGTCACCAGCCGCTTCTGATTTTTCTGCCTTTGGGGCTGCTGTGCAGCCCCAAGGCACCCACGCCTTCTAAAAGGACATCCCCATGCTCCACCACACCCCCTTGGCCAGCGCCATCGCCCTGGCCATCGGCAGCCTTGCCGTGCCCGCATTCGCCGCCGAACCCGCCACCAACCTCGACACCGTGGTCGTGGTCGGCACCCACCGCAGCGACGTCACCGCCCTGCAAAGCGCTGCGCCCGTCGACGTCCTGAGTGGCGAAAAACTGCAGGAAACCGGCGCCAGCGACCTGTCCGCCGCGCTCACGGCCTTGTCACCGTCGTTCAGCTTCCCGCAATCGCCACAAGGCGCCTTTGCCGGCTCCATCGCCCAGGGCGCCTCGCTGCGCGGCCTGGCTTCCGACCAGGTGCTGGTGCTGGTCAACGGCAAACGCCGCCACACCAGCGCCAACGTTACCCGCCAAGGCCTGGTCAACGCCCGCGGCGCGGCGGCAGTGGACCTCAGCTTGATCCCGCTGTCGGCCATCGAGCGGGTAGAGATCCTGCGCGATGGCGCCGCCGCCCAATACGGTTCGGACGCCATCGCCGGGGTGATCAACATCGTCCTCAAGGAACGCGACGACGGCGGCAACGCCGGCTACCGCTTCGGCGGCTACAAGAAAGGCGATGGCCTGCAACGCAAGCTCAGTGGCTGGAAAGGCTTTACCCTGCCCAACGACGGCTTCCTTACCCTGGCCTTCGACGCTGGCAGCCAGGACCCAGCCAGCGACACGCGCGACGACAACCGCCTGTTCTATCCCGGCTCGACCAGCATCGACACCCCGCGTGAGCAGAACAACCGCTACCGCAACTGGCGCTGGGGCTCGGGCAACGTCTCGGACCAGTACAACTTCACCGCCAACGCCGAGATGGGCCTGAGCGAGGGCCTTAGCGCTTATGGCTTCGCCACCTACGCGCACAAGAACACCGACGCCGAGAACTTTTTCGACCCGCCCACCACCCTGCGTAACAACTACGGCAGCGTGGCGCTGGCGCGCTACCCCGACGGCCGCTTGCCAATAACCCGCTATGGCCTGGAAGACTTCGCCGTCACCAGTGGCCTGCGCCTGGAGAATGAAGCACTGGGCAATTTCGACCTGGCGCTGAACTACGGCAACAACCGCGTCGACTCCACCGACCGCGACGCCATCAACCCCAGCTGGGGCACCGCCAGCCCCTCGACCATCTACACCGGCCGGCGCGAAGCCGACCAGACCAACCTGACCCTGGACTGGACACGCGACTTCGCCAACGACTGGCTGTTCAAGCCACTGACCGTTTCAGCAGGGCTGGCCTGGCGCCAGGAGAACTTCGACCTGACCGAGGGTGACGCCGCCGGCTGGTCCAACGGGCCGCTGTTCAACACCGTCGACCCGGTTTCTGGCCGGCGTATTCCCGGTTATTACTCGGGCATCACCCAGGTCGATGCCGTCTCGCTCGACCGCCGGGTGATCGGCGCCTACTTGGATGTCGAAGCCCAGCTCACCGAGAAATTCCAGGCCGGCGTGGCGGTACGTAGCGAGCACTACTCGGACTTTGGCGACACCACCAACGGCAAACTGTCGCTGCGCTATGACTTCACACCCGAAATCGCCGCCCGGGCCAGCGCCAGCACCGGCTACCGCGCGCCTTCACTGGTGCAGAGCGGGTTGTCCTCGTTCAGCGTGCAGGTGGTGGAGCAACCGCCGGGCAGTGGCAACTGGGTCGAGGTGCAACAGCGCACCCTGCGAGCCGACAGCCCGGAAGCGGCGCTGTTGGGTGGCAAGTCGCTCAAGCCCGAAGAGTCGACCAACTTCTCCGTGGGCCTGGTCTGGCGCCCGCTGCCCAACGCTTCGGTGACGCTGGATGCCTACCGCATCGACATCGACAACCGCATCACCTTGTCCGACCAGTTGCCGTCGTCAGTGGTCACGCCGATTTTTGCCGGCACGCCCTACGCCAATATCCAGAGTGCGGCGTTCTACACCAACATCGCCGACACCCGCACGGATGGCTTCGAGCTGGCCGGCCACTACCAGCTCGAGCTGGGCGGTTGGGGCCGGCTGGACTTCAACGGCGGCTATGCGCGCAACAACACCCGTATCACCGGGCTGGACGACGTGGGCAGCATCCCCGGCAACCAGATCATCGGCCGCAACACCCAAGGCCTGATCGAGGACGGTACGCCCAAGGACAAACTGACCCTGAGCGCCAACTGGCTGTATGACGGCTGGAGCGTCACTGTGGCCCAACGCCGTTATGGCGAATGGCAGAGCCGCAACGCCGCCAACCCGGCGCTGGACCAGACGTTTGCGGCGCAGTGGGTGACCGACCTGGATGTGTCGTACCGCTTCGACCTGGGCCTGACCTTGTCGGCGGGCGCGATCAATCTGTTCGACAGCCACCCAGACAAGCTCGAAGGCGCGCAGCTGTATGGGGTGCCGAAGTATTCCATCACCAGCCCCGAGGGAGCGCAGGGGGCGTTCTACTACACCAGCGTCAGTTACGATTTCTGATCAGCGACCGCGCTGGCTTCTTCGCGGGCAAGCCCGCTCCCACCCGAACTGTGTAGCCTCCAAAGCTAGCGCCGCACCTGTGGGAGCTGGCTTGCCAGCGATGAGGCCAGAACAAGCACCACAAGACAGTTGCTCTCACAGGGTCAGCAACTCGCTTGCGATCTTTGTACTCTGCGTACTTGTGTGGGCTTGCCCGCGAAGAAGCCAGAACGTAGTGCTGACGACCTGCTGCTGGAGCAGCAGCCCTGTGCTGCTCCAGCACCACCTCCTTTTCAGCCCCCGTATTTCCGGGCCTTCAGCGCCTGGCACAGCTCTTGCGATAGCCCTTTCTATCGTCTGCTCCCCCAAGGCCCGCCATGCGCTTGCTCTCGCCCCTCTCCTGGTTGATCTCACCTGCAGCCCTGCTCGCACTCTGGGCCGTGCTGGCCAACGCTGGGCTGTTCCCTGCCAACCTGCTGGTGCCACCGCTGGAGGTCTGGCACAGCTTCACCGAACTGCTGGCCACCGGCGAGCTGCAGGAGCACCTATCCGGCAGCCTTTCGCGCCTGGCCCTGGGCTTTGTCGGCGGCGCGCTCGGCGGCCTGGCATTCGGCACGGCGCTGGCCTTGTCATACACCGTGGAGGCCTACTGCGCACCGCTGTTTCACACGCTTCGCCAGGTGCCCAGCATCGCCTTGATCCCGATGTTCGTGCTGCTGTTTGGCGTCGATGAAACCTTCAAGATCGTCATCGTCGCCAAGACCGCGTTCTTCCCCGTGGCCTTGGCCACCTGTGAAGGGGTACGCGCGATCCCGCGCAGTCACTTCGAGGTCGCAGCGGTGTACCGCCTGCGCTGGACCACGTTGGTCGGCCGTATTGCCCTGCCCGCTGCCGTGCCCGCGATCGTCACCGGCGTGCGCGTGGCGTTGACCCGCGCCTGGGTGGTGCTGGTGGCCTGCGAGCTGCTGGCCGCCGACAGCGGGCTGGGGCAGATGATCGAAATGGGCCGGCAGATGCTGCGTATCGATGTCGTGATGGTCGGGGTGGTGATCACCGGTGTGATCGGCTTCACCCTGGATTTTGCCCTGCGCCGCGTGGAGCGGCGCTTGTCTGGCTGGCAAAGCCGCTGAGGAGGCAGTAATGAAGCTACACAATACCCGAGGCCTGGTGCTGCCATTGCTGCTGCTCGGCGCCTGGGAATACGCCTCGCGCCAGGACGCCGCCGGCGCCTACGCCTTCGTGCCACTGGCGCAGGTAGGGTCGGCATGGGTCGAACTGCTGGGCAGCGGCGAGCTGCTGATCAACCTGTGGGCAAGCCTGGTGCGCACCTGCACCGGCCTGGCGGTGGGCATTGTCGGTGGCATCGGGCTGGGCGCGCTGATGGCCCTGTCCGCCCCTGCCAACCGCCTGATCGCGCCGCTGTTCCATGCCCTGCGCCAGGTGCCGATGCTGGGCTGGATCCCGTTGATCGCCCTGTGGCTGGGCAACGGCGAAAGCGCCAAGCTGCTGATCGTCAGCCTTGCGGCTTTGTACCCCATGGTGCTCAACACCTTCGAAAGCCTGCGCCAGGTCGAGGGCCAGCACCGTGAAGCCGCCCGCGTGCTGATGCTCAGCCGCGCCCAGCAGCTGCGCCTGATCCTGCTGCCTGCCGCCTTGCCGGGCATCGCCGCTGGCGTGCTGCAGGCACTGGCATTCGCCTGGGTGACCTCGGTCGGCAGCGAGCTGTTCCTGTCTTCCGGTGCCGGCCTCGGCAGCCTGATGATGACCGCCGAAGCCGGCGCGCGCATGGAGATCATCGTGGTCTGCGTGCTGTGCATCGGCCTGTGCGGCTACCTGATGTCCTGGCTCTGCACCCTCCTCTCCCGCCGCCTGCTGCGCTGGCGCCCGACCCGTTGAAAGGCCCGACCATGAACGCCATCGCCCATGCTCTACCCACCACCGCCACCCACGGCGCACTGACCCTTCGCGGCCTGAGTAAGACCTACGCCCTCAAGGGCAAGCCGATGCAAGTGCTCAAGGACATCGAGCTGAACATCCAACCTGGCGAATTCGTCAGCATTGTCGGCGCCAGCGGCTGTGGCAAGTCCACGCTGCTGCGGCTGATCGTCGGCCTCGACCAGGACTATCACGGGCAGATCCTGCTCGACCAGCAACCCGTGCGCGGGCCGGGCCTGGAACGCGGCATCGTGTTCCAGGACCACCGCCTGTTCCCATGGATGACCTTGCAGCAGAACATCGCCCTGGCCCTGAAAAACCACACCATGCCAGCCACGCACAAGGCCCGCCTGGTGGCTGAGCATATCGAGCTGGTGGGCCTGAGCGGTTACGAACACGCCTACCCGCACCAGCTCTCCGGGGGCATGGCCCAGCGCGCGGCCATTGCCCGGGCGCTGGTGAACAAACCCAAGGTGCTGCTGCTCGACGAGCCGCTCGGCGCCCTCGATGCCCTGACCCGGGTGAGGCTGCAGCAAGAGCTGCAGCGCATCTGGGTGCAGGAGCGGTGCACCGTGATCATGGTCACCCATGACATCGAGGAGGCGCTGTACCTGGGTGACCGGGTGATCGTGATGGATGCCCACCCTGGCAGAATCCGAGAGGACCTGCACATCGACCTGCCGCACCCGCGTGAGCGCGACAGTGCGGTGCTGCACGCGTACAAACAGCGGTTGCTGGGTGAGCTGGTGGGGCATTGAGCTGCGCCTGTGCTAATGTCGGTCGACTTGCTTGCCCATCAACATGGAGCCCCCTACATGGACGTACGTTGCACATCGATCGAGGACGTTCGCTCGCGCATCGACCACATCGACCAGAACCTGGTCGCGCTGCTCGCCCAACGCGGCCAACTGGTCGCCCAGGCAGCCACCTTCAAGAAGACCAGCGACGATGTGCGCGCACCGGCGCGGGTCGAGCAGGTGATTGCCAAGGTGCGTGCAATTGCCAGCGATACCGGGGCGTCGCCCGACGTGGTGGAACGGGTGTACCGGGCGATGATTGCGGCCTTTATCGATGAAGAGCTGAAACTGCATGCCGCATTGAGCCGTGAGTGAACCTGGACGGGTTCGACACTGCCCTACGCGAACTCGGTAGGAGCAGCCTTGTGCTGCGAAGAGGCCGGTGACAGCAGCAAAAATACGCTGTGCTGTTACCGGCCTCTTCGCAGCACAAGGCTGCTCCTACACGGGAACGCGTCAATCCTGAGAGCACGAACGCTCAGCCACTCACCCCGCCAGAATGAAGTCTGCCGCCGTCACCGTCGTGGCGTCGGCCACCCCCACCAGGCGGATCGAGTCGGCAGCGCCGATGCTGACCAGCGTATCAGCGCCGACATCGGCGATGGTGACGCTGGCAGCGAAGGTGGCAGCCGTGATATTGAGCGCGGTGATGTCCAGCCGGTCCTGGCCGCCCGACGCGATGGCATCGAAGTTGATGATCAGGTCGTTGCCAAAGCCTGCAGCGAACTGGAAGACATCATTGCCGTCAGTGGCAATCATCGTGTCGTTGCCCGCCCCACCTGTGACCGTATCGTTGCCAGCGGCACCGTTGATGAAGTCGTTGCCGGCCCCTCCCAGCAAGGTGTCGTTGCCGACATCACCAAACAGCGTGTCGTTGCCATCGCCACCCTGCAGCAAATCGACGCCGACGCCACCGTCCAGGGTGTCGTTGCCCAGGCCACCCAGCAGCGTGTCGTTGCCAGCGCCCCCCAGCAGTGAGTCATTGCCATCACCGCCATCGAGGCTGTCATCGCCACCGCCGCCGTTCAAGGTATCGATGCCCAGCCCACCAAACAGCTGGTCGTTGCCGGCATCACCGTTAAGCGTGTCGTTGCCCGCGTTGCCATTGAGGATGTCGTTGCCGCCGTCACCATTGAGCGTGTCATTACCTGCCCCGCCGTTGATGAGGTTGGCCAGCCCATTGCCCGTGGCAGTGAAGTTGCCCACCCCGGTGAAGGTCAGGTTCTCGACGTTGCCGGCCAGGGTGTAGGTAGCCAGCGAGGTCTGCACGGTATCGGTACCGGCACCCGACGCTTCGACCACCACATCGTTGGCATTGTCGACCACGTAGGTGTCATTGCCGACGCCACCGACCAGTCGGTCGGCCCCCGCACCGCCATTGAGCACATCGTTGGCTGCCCCCCCAGTGAGGGTGTTGGCCAAAGCGTTGCCGGTGCCGTTGAAGCTGCTGCTGCCGGTGTAGGTCAGGTTCTCGACATTCGCCGTCAGCGTGTAGCTTGCCAGGCTGGTCTGCACCAGGTCGGTCCCGCCGTTCAGCGCCTCGGTCACCGTGTCACCGGCGTTGTCGACCACGAACGTATCGTTGCCGGCACCACCGTTCATGGCGTCCGCGCCAAGCCCGCCGTTGAGGGTGTCGTTGCCATCGTCGCCGTTGAGGATGTCGGGGTCGTCACCGCCGTTGAGCACGTCATTACCCAGGCCGCCGAACAGCTGGTCCGCACCGCCCAATCCGTTGAGGGTATCGTTACCGCCCAGGCCCGAGATCACGTCGTTACCCGCCGCACCGGTCAGGGTGTTGGCCGCGTTGGTACCGACCAGGGTCACACCGGGCGGCACTACCACGGGCGCGGTTGCTGCCGACGTCAACGTCTCCAGCGTGCCGAAGCCGTCGGTGTAGCGCACGATCACCCGCAGTTGCTGGTTACCCTGGGCAAAGCCCGGGGTGAAGGTGGCCGCCGTTGCGCCGACGATGTTGCTGAAGCTGCTGCCGCTGCCTTGCTGCCACTGGAAGCTGAACGCACCCAGCCCGTCGAGGTCGGCAATGCCAGCGGTGAGCGCGGTCAGCACCTGGCCGCGGTCCGGTGTGGTGTCGCTGATCAGCACCGCGCCTGTCGGTGCATCGTTGACGTTGGCCACCGGGTCGAGGATGTCGGAGGCAACACTTTCGTGCACGCCGAAGTCATCCACGTAGCTGACCACCACCCGCATGTTCTGCCCCACCTGCGCCTGGGTCAGGACGAAGGTGCTGTTAATGGCACCGGCAATGTTGACCCAGCCAACGCCCCGGTTCGATTGCCACTGGAAGGTGAACTGCGGGTTGCTCAGGCCGTCGGCATCGACAATGGTGGCCGGGTTGGCCGTCAGCGTCTGGTTCTGTATCAGCAAGCCGGTCACGGCCGGCCCGGCGCTCGGCGCGCTGTTGGGCGCCGAGTCGACGATTTCCAGGGTGCCCTTGGCATCCTGATACACCGCCCGCACCCGAATGCTCAGCCCCGCCACATCGTCGGTCACCCGGTAGGTGCTGCCGATGGCCCGCGACACTTCGCCGGCCGCGACGAAGGTGATGTCCTCATACACCCCAGAACCCGGCAATTGCTCAACCTGCCAGTAGTAAGCCACTGGGCCGTTGAGCGCGCCGGTCGGGTTGCTTGCACTGGCGTTGTCCGCATCGTGCACGGCCAGGTCAGTGACCCGCAGCAGCTGGCCAGCCACCGGTGTGTCATCGCGTACGCCGGTGGCATCGTCGAGGATCACCAAGTGGCCCGACGGGCCTGCGTTGGCGGCCGTGCCGACACCGGAGGCGATGGCCCGGTCGGAGAACTGCAGCCGCTCGATGCCGGTCAGCCGATCGACGCCGTCACGCCCTGCTACCAGGTCAGTGACAATCACGGTATTGCCGTCGACCACAACGTTGTAGTCCGTCGCCACGCCTGAGAACAGCGCAGTGTCGAAGTTGTCAGTGCCTTTCAGGATCTCCCGCGTGATCACCAGTTGCCCAGGGTTGTAGGTGCCGTTGAGCATGAACGGCACCATCGGTTCCATGCTGTCGAACGAGGCGATTTCCGGGCCGGTGCCATCGCTGTTGGCGCGTACGCTGATGCGCACGTTGAGCCACTTGTCACCGTCGAGGATATCGTCACCGCCGCGGCCTTCGATCAGGTCGCTGCCGCTGCCGCCGAGGATGATGTTGCCGCCGTCGTAGAACGTCGCGCCAGCGGCCAGCAGATCGGCCAGGCCGTTGATCAGGCTGATGTTGGTCAGCACGCTGCCATTGGCACCGGCGGTGGGCAGCGAGGCGGCATCTTCGTTGTCGCCGCGCAGGAAGTCACCGTGCGCCGAGCCTGACACGCCCTCCATGATGTCGAAACGCACCAGCGCCGATGCCCCCGAACCCGGTACTGGCGGCACATCGAAGAAGCGGTCGCTGTAGTCGATGGTCACGCCTTGGGCGAGCCCCTTGAAGGTCGCCCAATCGTAGCCGGAGCCGCCGATATAGCGGTCACCGAAGCCGAGGCTGCCGACCATGATGTCGTCGCCCCCTTCGCCGTTGAACTTGTCGTTCTCGTTACCACCGACAAACACATCGTTGCCGATGATCGGGTCGTTGCCGAGCGGGTCGAAGTTGTCGCCAGGGGCACCGTCCGAGGTGCCCTTCTCGATCCAGTCGTCCCCTTCGTTGCCCATGTCCTGTTCGTTGGCCTTGCTGCCCAGGATAAAGTCATTGCCCTGGCCGCCGATGGCCTCGGAGGCGTCTTCACCGGTGACGATGAAGTCGTTGCCGAAACCGCCTATGATCAGGTTGATGCCATTACCGCCGTGCAGCACGTCGTTGCCGTCGCCGCCCTGGATATTGTCGTCACCGCCCATGTCGCTGATGATGTCGTCGCCAGCACCGCCGCGCAGTTGGTCGTTGCCGTTGCCGCCTTCGATGCGGTCATTGCCGGCATCGCCCCAGACCGTGTCGTCCCCCCCGCCGGAGACGAGCACATCGGCGCCGTTGGTGCCACCCAGCACAATGTGCTCGTCACCGGCATAGCGGATGTAGTTGCTGTCCGGCCCTGCGGTCAGCGGGCTGTCGCGGAACACCACCTGCTGGCCGTTCTCGCCCAGCGGGTCGGCATTGCCCAGGCCATCGTTGTACTGCTTGCTGCGGTCCACTTCGAGGTAGAACGCCGGGTCCGAGAACACCAGGCCTGGCAAGTGGGTGGCCGAGGTGTTGGCCATGATCAGCTTGGCGAACGAGTTGCTTTCCAGTTCCGCGTTCATCGACAGGCCAGCGGTGCGCTCCAGGTAGTAGAAGCGGTCGCCGTCCTGGAGTTTTTCCAGCTGGTTCTCGAACACGAAGTTGAACGTTGAACCGAGCATGCCGCCGAACGGGGTTTTTGCCTCGGCCAGGCCGCCGATCCACAGGTCGATGGCGTCGACACCGGTCACCGTGACGCCCTTCAGGTCATCGGCCGTGCCCAGCACGCCGTCCTTGCCGGGCCGTGTCACGTTGGCCCAGGCCCCGGTGCCGTTGAGGAAGTCGAGCCGGTCAAGCGGCGAACCGTCGCCACCGAACACCAGCGCCATCGCCGCCGCACGCTTGTCCACCAGGGTGGTTGCCCCGGTGATGGTGCTGTGCGTGCCATAGGCGGCGATGAAGTTGATCAACGACTCCGGATGCTTGAGGTGTTGCACCAGGTCGACCCAACTGGTGTACGGCTTGAGTTGGGTATCGCCGGTTTGCCCATAGATGTCGCGGCGTACGGCGTTGAGCGAAGGGATACCGACATCGCGGCCACGGGCGATGTTGATCGCCGGCAGGTCGAGCGGCAGCCCGAGCAGGTTGTTGCGCAGCGCCTCGGTGACGAACTCGTCGATTTCGTTACCGGCCTGGCGGGTAACCCCGCGCACGATGGCACTGGTCGCATCCTCGGGGGTGACGCCACTGGCGGCGTACGCCAGCGGGTTGAGGAACGCGGCGATCAGGCCCAACTGCTGGTCGGGGTCGGCGCTGGAGGGGTCTTTGACCACGTTGAAGTCGATGTCGAAACGGTCGACGGTCTCGGTCAGCATCGAGTGGCCGTAGCGGTACACGGTGTGCGCGAACTCGGCGACGATCGAGGCGTCGAGGTCGACGTCGTACACCTGGGTCGGGGCGAAGAACAGGTCGACACGCGGTTGGATGGTGCGGGCAAACTCCTCGAACACCAGGTGCTGGTACTGCATCTCGGTACCGAACTTGGCTGCCTGGAACAACCGCTCGCCATTCCACACCAGTGCATCGATCTCGGCCTGGCTGGCCGGCAGTGCGTTGACAGGGTTGAGCAGCCACTCGTTGAGGAAGGCCACGTCGCCCGAGTCGAGCACAGTGTCCTTGGTCTGCGCCACCAGCCGGTTGTGCTCGGCGTGGAAGATCGCGTGCACGGCGGTCAGGCCGATGTTTTCGTTAACCCGGCCGTCGCCCGCGATGTAGTGCGCGTCCAGCAACTCGTTGTCGTAGGCCAGGTTGGCGCCGGTCTGCGGGTTGACCGGGACGGCGTTGCCGACCTGGATACCGGCATCGGGTGCCAACACACCGCCGTTGAACACGGGCACTGCATTGTGGGCGATGTCGGCGAGGAACTCGTGCCCCGTGCGCACGGCGTTGGTCAGGTCGATCGGCGCCAACGGGTTGCCTTCGACCAGCACGTCGTCCGCCGTGCCGCCCAGGCCATCGGCGCCCTTCATGACCACCATCGGGTAGCCATTGGGCCCTTTGATGAAGTTGCCGTAGGCATCGGTCGCCAGCAGCGGAACGTTGTTGACGTCGGCATCGGTGAGGTGAATGCCGAGCAGGTCATTGGCCTGCGCCTTGACCACTTTCCAGGTCGCCATGCCGCCAATTTCGCTGTCGTCGGCACTGCCGAACTTGCCATCGGCGCCCAGGTCGCGGTTGGTGATCAACCGGCCCGTGGCGACGGGGCCATGGTCTGTCATCTGATAGCCACGCAGGAACACCTGGTGCGACGGGTGTGAGCTGTAGGTCTGGTTCTGGTCCACGAACGGCGTGGTGGTGTTGCTGTGCTCATGGATATCGTCGGCGTTGCCGAGAATGCCATCCGGCCCTGGCTGATTGGTGGCACGGGTCAGCACCATGAAGTTGGTGTGGCCACCCGGCACATACAGCGGGTCATCCGGTTGCAGCGGAATGTACACGGTACCCGAACCGCCCTTGGTGACCAGGTCCAGGCCATGGTCGAAGAACTGGCCAAAGAAGGTCATCCAGGCGTTGAACGGCGCAGACAGCCCGGCATCCGCCGTGGTGTTCTCGAACAGGTACACGTCGTGGTCGTCATTGGTGCCGAACTGCCCGTCCAGGCCGGGGCTGGCGACGACCCGCACGCCATCCTTGAGCACATCGTCGTTACCCGGCGTGCCGAAGTTGAGCACGCCATCGGCGCCAGGGTCATAGGCCGTGGCATAGGCAGCCGGGTTGTTCGAGGTCTGGTCGACGATCAGGTTGCTGATGGTACGCGGCTGTGAGTCGAATACTGCGCCGCTGGTTTGTTGGTAGGACGACCCTGGAATGGCCGGCGAGCCTGGGCCGAAGAAGCCGGCTGGCGCGCCTTCAGCGGGGTTGAACACCGGGTCGGTGAGGCGTGGGAAGACATTATCGGCCGCCCCGAACTGGGTGTTGTTGATGCCGTTGAGGTTCATCAGGTTGTTGTTCGAACCGTCGACTGCTCGCAGCCCCAGGGGTGCACGGATGTTCGGTATCAGCGAGAGGATGTCCTGCCCGGCGGCATCAGCCTCGGCGATCTTGATTTGCGCGAGGATGAAGTTGAGGTCGGAACGGACCATGTGCAGGCCCGCGCCACCTTCGCTGGCGTCAACCACCGGCGTCGGCGCGGTCGGCACCACGGGGGCGCCCGCCTCGACCACGGCCGTGGGTTGCGAGAACAGCACTTCAGTGGTGCCGTGCGCATCCTGGTAGATCGCCTTCACCCGCAGTGACAGCCCGGCAAGGTCTGGCGAGACCTTGAACGCCGTGCCATCGGCGCTCTGGAACGCCAGGTCGCCGGCCGGCAGCAGGATGATGTCCTCGAACACACCGCTGCCCGGGTCCGCTTCGAACTGCCAGTAGTAGGACACCGAGGTGTTGTTGAGCACGCCTTGCGGATTGGTCAGCGACACATTGTCGCCATCGCGCACCCCGGCCATGCTCACGGTCAGCATGTCGCCCACGGTGATCGCGCCAGCGTTGTTGTCGGTAACAGTCGGGCTGCCGGTTGGCTGCGCATTCACGCCGGTCACCAGTACGCGCTGGCCATCGGTAAATTGCAGGCGCTCGATATGCAGCAGGGTGTCGACGCCGTCACGGCCGGCAACGGTGTCGGTCACCGTCCACACATCGTCCGACACATCGGCTGTGCCACGGTTGTTCTGTGTAACCACGTAGTCGGCCTGAACACCGGAGAACACAGCGGTATCGAACGCCGCGCCACCCGTCGAAGTGCCCGGCAGGATTTCCCGCACGGCCTTGAGCTGGCCTGGGTTATAGGTGCGGTCGAGCATGAACGGGATCATGTCGACCATGCTGTCGAAGCTGGCGATTTCCGGCCCGGTATGGTTGACGTCGCCGGCGGCATACACCGCGATGCGCACGTTGATCCACTTGTCGCCGTCGATCAGGTCATCGCCGCCTCGGCCCTCGATCAGGTCGCTGCCATTGCCACCGAGGATGATGTTGCCGGTGGCAAAGCCGGTGGTGGGCAAACCCGCGTCAGCCAGGAACTGCTGCAGCCCGTGGATCAGCGCCACGTTGGTCAGCGCACTGCCAGTGGCACCGCCGTGGTTGAGGATGGTGACTGCATCGACGTCGTCACCCTTGAGCACATCGCCAAACTTGGAACCGGACAACCCTTCGACTTCGGCAAAGCGGTCGAGGATCGAGGCCGGCGAGGCGCCGACCGGGTTGAACACGCCGGCGTTCTGGTTCGGCGCGTTGCCATGGGGCTGCGCCAGCGCGGCCAGGCTCAGGTCGACAGTGACGCCGACCTGGTCATTCTTGTAGGTGACCCAGTCGAAACCGGACATGCCGTCCATCTTGTCCTGGGCATCGCTGCCGACAAAGATGTCATCGCCACCTTCGCCGATCATCTCGTCGAAGCCACCACCCCCGACGAAGATGTCGTTGCCGACCACTTCGTCACCCAGCAGCGGCGCGAAGTTGTCGCCGGGCGCACCGTCCTGGGTGCCCTTCTCGATCCAGTCATCGCCTTCGTTGCCGGTGGGCGGCAGGTTGGTCTTGGCGCCGAGGATGAAGTCGTCGCCCTGGCCGCCGAACGTGGTGCTGATGTCTTCGGTGGTGATGATGAAGTCTTGGCCATCGCCGCCCAGGATCAGGTTGCCGGCAACGCCCATGCTGCCGGCGACGATGACATCGTTGCCGGCGTTGCCTTCCAGGCGGTTGTCGCCGAACGAATCGGTGATGATGTCATCGCCCGCGCCACCCAGCACCGCATCATTGCCGGCGCCCCCTTCGAGGCGGTCATCGCCGCCGTCGCCGTAGAGCGTGTCGTCACCCTCGCTGGAGATGATGATGTCATTGCCCGCAGTGCCCCCCAGAACCACATGGTCCAGGCCGGTGTAATGCAGGTAGTTGCTGTCGGGGCCCACGGTATCCGGGTTGTCGCGGATCACCAGCGGGACGATTTCCTGGCCGTAGATCATGATGCCGCCGGTAGGGTCGGCCTTGCCGTCGGCACCCAGCCCGGTGAACTGGTTGGCCTGGTTCACTTCGAGGGTGAACGTCGGCGTCAGGAACACCGTGTTGGACAGGTGCGTGACGTCGGAGTTGAGCATGATCAGCTTGGCAAAGGAGTTGTTTTCAAGCTCCGTGCCGAAGTTCAGGCCCGCTGTACGCGACAAGTAGTAGAAGCGGTCGCCGTTCTGCAGCGCCTCCAACTGGGTTTCGAAGACGAAGTTGAAGCTCGAACCCAGCATGCCGCCGAAAGGCATCTTCTGCTCGGCCAGGCCACCGACCCAGAAGTCGATGGTGTCGACACCGGTGATGGTCACCCCGCTCACGTCGTCCGCAGTGCCCAGCACACCGTCTTTGCCGGCCCGGGTCACGTTGGCCCAGGCGCCGGTGCCGTTGAGGAAGTCCAGGCGGTCGAGCGGCGCGCCATCGCCCCCGAACACCAAGGCCATGGCGGCGGCACGTTTGTCGGCCAGCGTGGTCGCCCCGGTGATCGTCGCATGGGTGCCGTAGGCGGCGATGAAGTTGACCAGCGATGCCGGGTGCTTGAGGTGGTCGGCAAAGTCGACCCAACTGATGTAGGCCTTGAGTTGGCTGTCGCCGGTCGCGGCATAGAACTCACGGCGCGCCTCGTTCAGCGAGGGGATACCGGTGTCGCGCCCACGGGCAAGGTTCAGCGCCGGCAGGTCGAGCGGCAGGCCCAGCAGGTTGTTGCGCAGGGCTTCGGTAACGAACTCATCGATCTCGTTGCCGACCTGGCGCGTCACGCCGCGAATGATTGCCCCTGCCGCTTCATCGGCCGTCGCCCCGCTGCCAGCGAATGCCAGCGGGTTGAGGAAGGCAGCGATCAGGCCAAGCTGCTGGTCGGGGTTGTTGGGGTCGGTAAGGACGGGGTTGAACTCGGGGTCGAAGCGATCGACGGTCTCGGTCAGCATCGAGTGGCCGAAGCGGTACACCACGTGGGCGAACTCGGCGAGGATGGCCGGGTTGATCGAGGTGTCATAACCGTTAGGCGCCAGAAACTCGTCGATCTGCGGCTGGATGGTGCGGGCGAACTCCTCGAACACCAGGTGCTGGTACTGCATCTCGGTGCCGAACTTGGCGGCCTGGAACAGGCGTTCGCCATCCCACACCAGCGCGGCGATGGCGGCAGGTGTGGTCGGCAGCACGGCAACGTCATCCACCAGCCATTCGTTGAGGAAGGCCAGGTCGCCTGCGGCGAGGATGGTGTCCTTGGATTGCTGGACCAAGCGGTTGTGCTCGGAGTGGAACACGTGGTGCACGGCGGTCAGGCCGATGTTCTCGTTCACCCGGCCGTCGCCGGCGATGTAGTGGGCGTCGAGCAGTTCGTTGTCGTAGGTCAGGTTGTTGCCACCTGGGCCCACCAGTTGCGCGTTGCCCACCGCGGTGTCGCCGTCGGCCTGCGGCACGCCGCCGACCACGACGGGCGCGGCGTTGTGGGCGATATCGTCGAGGAAGCCGTGCCCGGTGCTGACGGCATTGGCCAGGCTGATCGGCGCGGCGCGATTGCCCTCGACCAGTTGGGTTACGTCATCGGCCGTGCCGGCAACCCCATCAGCGCCATTGCTGACGCGCATCACCACCTGCGGCATGCCATTGGGCCCGCGCAGGAAGTTGCCATAGGCATCGGTCGCCAGCAGCGGCACGCTGTGTACGTCGGCATCGGTCAGGTTGATACCGAGCAGGTCGCGGGCCTGGGCTTTGACCACGGCCCAGGTGGCCATGCCGCCATTTTCGCCATTGCCATCGTCGGCCGTGCCGAACTTGCCGTCGGCGCCGAGATCGCGGTTGGTGATCAGCCGCCCAGTGGCAATCGGGTCGCCCGCGGCGTTGAGCATGTATTCGCGCAGGAACACCTGGTGCGAGGGGTGCGAGCTGTAGGTCTGGCTCTGGTCCACGAACGGCGAGGTGGTGTTGGGCTGGCCATCGTCGGCCGTGCCCAGCACACCGTCCGCGCCGGCCGTGCGCACGGCACGTGGCAGCACCATGAAGTTGGTCGGGCTGTTGGGCACGTACAACGGGTCGTCCGGCTGCAACGGGATGAACACGATGTCGGTGGTGCTCTTGGTCACCAAGTCCAGGCCGTGATCGAAGAACTGGCCGAAGAAAGTCATCCAGGCGTTGAAACCGGCCGTCAGGCCCGCGTCTGCAGACTGGTTGGGGATGAAGAACACGGGCTTGTCGTCAGCCGTGCCGAACACCCCATCGAGGCCAGGGCTCATCACCGGCGCCGCGCCGCCATTGGCTTCTACGGCGGCGGGGTTGTTCGGCGTCTGGTCGACGATCAGGTTGCTGATGGTGCGCGGCTGCCCGTCGACCACCGTGCCGGTGCCGGCATAGGCCGCGCGGTAGGACGCATCAAGCAAACGCAGGAAGGAATTGTCGGCGGCACCGAACTCACTTTGCCCGGCCACCAGGTTGTTGTAGCTGCCGTCCACGGTGCGCAAGCCAAACGGCACCTGGCTGTTGGGCAGCAGATCGATGAGATTGGCGCCCTTGGCGTGGGCTTCGGCGATGAAGATCTGCTTGAGGATGAACTCCAGGTCCGACTTGCTGAAATTGGCCATTTAGATTGCCCTCGATCTATCGGGAGAAAGACACAGGGCAACAGGGTCCATCCCGCGCCCAGTCAGTGCTGACGTGCGCAGTTCGTGGTTCGGTTTTCCGGGATCGGTGGTGCGATGACTTCTGGTCAAGCGCGGCCCGTTGGAGCGGCCCGAATAATCAAGACTAAAGTCGTAGGTTCAAACCTTGTCAATAAGCCGTCGAAAAAATGACTCTCGATGATAATGCGTTGCAACTCGCTGTTTTTACGTGACTTATAAAAAGTTCAAAGAATTTATAGAGCGAAATGATATTACAAGATATTTCGTTGCAACCTACGCTCGTGCTTGTGGGGCACCGCAGCGTTTTCGGATGATTCGCCTACAGAGCGACCCGCCTGCGTGCCGTCCAGAAGCCACATCTAGAGCAGTCCAGAGCGCCGCAACGGCCTCCGGTTTGGTACAGAGGGAGGCCCCAGATGCACAAGCAGCCGCGCACCCGTTCCGAGCTGGCCGAGGCGCTCTTTCGCCTGCGCCGCAGCTTCTACTCACTGGCAGGCTTCAGCGGCGTGATAAACGTCATGATGTTGACGCCAGCTGTCTACATGCTCCAGGTCTACGACCGCGCCCTGGTCAGCCGTAACGTCACCACATTGACGATGCTCACCGTGCTGGTGGTCGGGCTGTTCCTGCTGATGTCCGCCCTGGAGATGATCCGCACCCGCGTGTTGATCCGGGTCGGCAACTGCCTGGACATGGACCTCAACCGTCGCATCTTCAGCGCCGCCTTCGAGCGCAACCTGAACCGCGCCGGTGGCAACCCGGCCCAGGCCCTGCAAGACCTGGCACAGGTCCGCCAGTTCTTGACCGGCAATGGCCTGTTCGCCTTCTTCGATGCACCGTGGACGCCCATCTACCTGCTGGTGTGCTACCTGATCCACCCGCTGCTGGGGCTGGTTACGATGATCGGCTCGATGATCCTCGCCGGCCTGGCGTACCTCACCGAAAAGGCCACCCACAAGCCGTTGGCCGAGGCCAACCACGCGGCGCTGTCGTCTGCCAACTACGCCAACAACAACCTGCGCAATGCCGAAGTCATCGAGGCCATGGGCATGCTGCCGTCGATCAGCAAGCGTTGGTACCAGAGCCATCTGCGCATCCTGCAGATGCAGACGCTGGCGTCCGACCGTGCGGCCTTGATCAGCAGCACCGGGCGCTTCGTGCGCATCACCCTGCAATCGCTGATCCTCGGCACCGGTGCGCTGCTGGCGATCGAAGGCAAGATCACCCCGGGCATGATGATCGCCTGCTCGATCCTCACCGGTCGCGCACTGGGGCCGGTGGAACAAGTCATCGCCTCGTGGAAGCAACTGCTTGGCTGCCGCTCAGCCTGGGGGCGGCTGACCGAGCTGCTGCAGGACTACCCACGCCGCCCACCGAGCATGTCGCTGCAACGGCCCCTGGGCATGCTCGCCGTGGAGAACGTGTTTGCTGGCGCCCCCGGCACCAACACCACCATTCTGCGCGGGGTGAGCTTCAGCCTGGCGCCGGGCGAAAGCCTCGGCATCATCGGCCCCTCCGCCTCGGGCAAGTCCACCCTCGCCCGCCTGCTGGTTGGCGTCTGGCCGACCCAGGCCGGCAAGGTGCGCCTGGACGGCGCCGACATGTTCACCTGGAACAAAGGCGAACTGGGCCCGTGGCTCGGCTACCTGCCGCAAGACGTCGAACTGTTCGAAGGGACCATCGCCGACAACATCGCGCGGTTTGCCGAGGTGGACAGCGATGCGGTCATCCGCGCAGCCAAGAGCACCGGCGTGCACGAGATGATCCTGCGCTTCCCGCAGGGGTACGACACCCGCCTGGGCACCGATGGCAGCCCGCTTTCCGGTGGCCAGAAACAGCGCATTGCCCTGGCCCGTGCGTTGTATGGCGAACCTAACCTGGTGGTGCTGGATGAGCCCAACGCCAACCTTGACGATGTTGGGGAAAAGGCCCTGGTCGATGCCCTGGGCGAACTCAAAGGCCGTGGCGCCACGGTGGTGCTGGTTTCTCACCGGCCCAACGTGCTGTGCGCCGTCGACAAGGTGCTGATGCTGCGTGACGGCGGCGTGCAGATGCTGGGCACGCGCGACGAAGTCTTTGCCGCCCTGCGCAAGGCAAGCGTGATACCGGCGGCCGCAGCAGCGCCGCTGGCTTCGGTAAAAGTACGGGAGTAACCGATCATGCACATGAGCCAACCGACCGAGTTGATCCCTGCCGAGGCTAAGCGCCTGATCGACCTGGATGCCGGCAAGCCGGTGCGCTGGGGCCTGTGGCTGGTGCTGGCCGGCTTCGGCGGCTTTTTGCTGTGGGCCTGGCTGGCGCCGCTGGATGCCGGCGTGGTGGCCACCGGCACGGTCAAGGTCACCAGCAATCGCAAGGCCGTGCAGCACTTGAGCGGCGGCACCGTGGAGGCGATCCTGGTGCGCGAAGGCGACGTGGTGAAAAAGGACCAGGAACTGGTTCGCCTCGATGCCCTGCGAGCCGTGGCCGAACAGGGCGCAGTCAGCGCCCAGTACATTGTCAGCAATACCGTGGAAAACCGCCTCGAAGCCGAGCGCGACAACCGCGACTCGGTAACCTTTGACCCCGCGCTGCTCAAGCGCTTCAGCGCAGACCCACGCCTGCTGGCTGCCATGGACTTGCAGCAGCGCTTGCTGGACACCCGCCGCGCCGGCCTGGCGGGCGAGCTCAGCATCCTCGAAGAGAACCTGGCGGCATCGGCCGTGCAGCTCAAAGGCCTGCAGCAGGTGTACGGCGCCCGCGCCTCGCAGATCAACTTCCTCGGCCAGGAGCTGCAAGGGACCCGCGTGCTGGCCGCCGAAGGTTATGTGCCGCGCAACCGCCTGCTGGAACTGGAGCGCAGCAACGCCGACCTCTCCGCCGGCCAGGCCGAGAACCTCAACAACATCGCCCGGGTGCGCAGCCAGGCCACCGAGATCAAGCTGCGCATGCTTCAGCGCCAGCACGATTACTTGAAAGAGGTCGAGTCGCAACTGACCGACACCGCCAAGGAAAACACCACCCTGGCCGACCGCTTGCGTGCATTGGACTACGAAGTGACCCACACGGTGATCCGCTCACCCATCGATGGCATGGTCCAGGCGCTGGGCATCGCCACGGTCGGCGGGGTTATCCAGCCTGGCGCCAAGCTGATGGAAATCGTCCCGCTCGACGAGCCGTTGCAGGTCGACGCGATGATCCCGGTGCAGGCCATCGACAAAATGGTCCCAGGGCTTGCCGTGGACATCGCCTTCCCGGCCTTCAACCACGCTCAGACCCCAAACATCCCCGGCCGTGTGAAAACCATCTCTGCCGACCGCCTGCTCGATGAAGAAAGCAAGCAGCCGTTCTACCTGGCGCAGGTGGACGTTTCACCCGCCGGCATGAGCTTGCTGGGCAGCAACCACATACGCCCCGGCATGCCGGCCACCGTCACCATCAAGACCGGCGAGCGCAACCTGCTCAGCTACCTGCTCAAACCCATGCTCGAACGCGTCGACAGCGCGTTCAAGGAGCAATGAGATGAACCGTCACTGCCTGATGTTGTGCCTGTTGGGGTTGTCCTTGCCAGCCAGTGCCATGGACCTGAAGCAAGCCTGGGACCTGCTGCAGTACCAAGGGCCCATCTACCATGCCGCCGAGCATGAGAAACAAGCCGGCCTGGAAAACCGGGCCATCGGCCAAGCCGGCCTGCTGCCGCAGATCAATGCCACGGCCTATTACAACAAGGTCAATGGCTCGCAGCGCCAGAGCGGCCAGGACAACGACCTGGACTACGACTCCAAAGGCGCCAGCGTGCGCCTGCGCCAACCGCTGTTCAACAAGCAGAAGATGGCCGAATACCGCCAGGGCCAGCAGCGTGCCGACTACAGCGTCGCGGTGTTCGATGCCAAGAGCCAGGATGCCGCGGTGCGCCTGGCAGACAGTTATTTCGATGTGCTGTTGGCCAGCGAAACCATCACCCTGGCCAGGGCCAAGCTGAACGCTTTCGAGGAGCAGCTTGCGTCAGCGAAACGGCGCATGGAGCTGGGCGCCGGCACGGTGACCGACATCGACGAATCGGTCGCTCGCCGCGACCTGGCAGAAGCCGACCTGATCGAGGCGCAGGACAACCTGGTCAACGCCCGTCGCAAGCTCGAGGAGTACATCGGTGAAACCCCGGCATCGCTGACCACCTTGCAGCCAGGCTTCACCACCCCGCCGCTGCTACCGGGCAACCTGCAGGACTGGCTGGTCAAAGCACAAACCGACAGCCCGCTGATTCACGCCCGCCGGCACAGCTACGAACTGGCAGAAGAAGAGGTGAACCGGGCCAAGGCCGGGCACTGGCCGACCCTGGACTTCGTTGCCGGTTACACCGCGGGCAGCAGCCAATCGATTTCAGAGCTGAACCAGCGCAACCAGTACAGCTCGATCGGCTTGGAACTGAACATCCCGTTGTACAGCGGCGGCAGCACCAGCGCGCTGACCCGCCAGGCCAGCGCCAACAGTTCGAAAGCGCTGGACGAGCTCGACGCCACCCGCCAGGAAGTCATCTCCGGCACCACCCGTGAGTACCGAGGTGTGCAGAGTGGCGCCATGCGTATCCATGCGCTGGAAAAGGCCGTCGCGTCCAACGAACGTTCGCTGACCTCGACACGCAAGGGCTTTAAGGAGGGCGGTACCAGTACCAACTCGGATGTGCTTAATGCCGAGGAATTGCTCTTTGACGCACGGCATGACCTGTTCGAGGCCAAGTTGAACTACCTGATGTCACGCCTGCGCCTGGCGTCATCGGTGGGCAGCCTGGGGGACGACGATATCGAGCTGGTCAACAATTACCTTGGGCCGGAGTTGATGGTGAGTAACTGACCTGCTCTGGCTTTGTTTAAGCTTGAGATTGTTGGTGGCGCTTAAGGCCTTGTAACGCAGGCGGTAATAGCCTTGGTAGCATGAGATCGCCAGCATCTTCAGGAACAGCACGACCACACAGACCGCATAGACAGACAGGGCATCGTGCATCACGCCCCCTCGTGAGCATGATGTGCCGAGCGCCTGCCAAAGCCTTCAAACACGATGTACAGAAGCGGCCCCACGGACACAAACACAGCCGTGAGCAGCAAAAAAGGGGCAACCCGTAACTACGATCGTCCTTTCGAACGGGCATCCCTTGGTCAACACGGAGGAAGTCCGCACAATCGCTTGGCAACGTGCCTCACGCGAAGCCGCCGGCAACGCGGCGCTGGCGAGCCTATTGGCGCAACTGCCGACACCCGAAGCGGGTACCGCATTCGTATCGTCGTCGCCCGTGGTGCTGACTCGGCTGCGCTCGAGCCAAGGCGAGTTGAAATTTCTCTCGACGTTCACGACGTTTGGCATGTCTCAGGATATAACAGTGGCATCGCTGCGCATCGAGCACTTGATACCCGCCGATGCGCAAACCTGGCAAGCCATGACATTGGCCTGCAGTGATACGACGAATACTCAGTGAGTGGGGGAAAAACGATGGCTGAGCGCAGTCCTGAGTCTGTCGACACCGCTTCTGCTCCACCCGTCAGTATGTTTGAAGCCTTACTGTTCTGGCTGAAGCTGGGCTTCATCAGCTTCGGCGGCCCAGCAGGGCAAATTTCGATCATGCATCAGGAATTGGTCGAGCGACGCCGCTGGATCAGCGAACGGCGCTTTTTGCATGCGCTCAACTATTGCATGCTGCTGCCCGGCCCCGAGGCCCAGCAATTGGCGACGTACATCGGCTGGCTGATGCATCGGACCTGGGGCGGGGTGATTGCCGGCACATTGTTCGTGCTGCCGTCGCTATTCATCCTGATAGGCCTTTCGTGGGTTTACATCGCCTACGGTGAAGTGCCGGTGGTGGCGGGCATTTTCTATGGCATCAAACCGGCAGTGACCGCCATCGTTGTCCACGCGGCCCACCGTATCGGAGCGCGAGCGCTGAAAAACGGTTGGTTGTGGGCAATCGCAGCGGCCGCCTTCGTGGCTATTTTCGCGCTGAACGTGCCGTTCCCGCTCATCGTTTTGTTGGCTGCATTGCTGGGTTACATCGGCGGGCGCCTTATGCCGAATGCATTCGTGCTCGGCGGGGGCCACAGCGCTGCCACTGCGCACCACGGCGCTGCCTTGATCGACGATGGCACGCCCCCTCCCGAACATGCACGTTTCAACTGGAAACGCCTGCTGGGCCTACTGCTGATAGGTGGCGCCCTGTGGCTACTGCCCATGGGCATGTTGGCTGCGGTGTTTGGCTGGCATGGAACGCTGACGCAGATGGCCTGGTTTTTCACCAAAGCGGCGCTACTGACATTCGGCGGCGCCTACGCCGTATTACCCTACGTCTACCAAGGTGCAATCGGCAGCTACGGCTGGCTCTCACCCACACAGATGATCGATGGCCTGGCATTAGGTGAAACCACGCCTGGGCCGCTGATCATGGTAGTCGCCTTCGTAGGGTTCGTCGGCGGCTACCAGCACCCCATGTGGGGGGCCGAGCATGCATTCATGGCGGGTGCGGCAGCGGCGTGCCTGGTCACCTGGTTCACTTTTTTACCCTCGTTTCTGTTCATTCTCGCAGGCGGCCCACTGGTGGAGTCGACTCATAACGAGATGAAGTTTACAGCGCCACTGACCGCCATCACTGCCGCCGTCGTGGGTGTCATCCTGAACCTAGCCTTGTTCTTCGGCTACCACGTACTCTGGCCTGCAGGATTCAGCGGGCCTTTCGACTGGCCTTCAGCGGTAATTGCAGTGTCCGCGGCAGTCGCGTTGTTCCGCTTCAGGCGCGGAGTGATCAGCGTACTGATTGCCTGCGCAATGGCGGGCCTTGCAACACACCTCTTGGCGGGGGCACAGTGATGTTAGACAGCGAGCCCAGCGATGAGGGACTACCCATGCTCGACGCCGAAACGCACCTGCTCAACAGCTGGCAGCACAACGCCCAAGCCTGGATCGACGCGGTGCGCAGTGGCGCCATCGAGAGCCGTCGGCAGGTGACCGACCAGGCTATCCTGCTGGCCATTCTCAGCCGGCAACCCGAGCGCGTGCTCGACCTTGGGTGTGGTGAAGGCTGGTTGCTGCGGGCGCTGGCCGATCGCGGCATCGAGGCGGTCGGCGTGGATGGCGACAACACCCTGGTGGAGGCGGCCCGTGCGGCAGGCTCCGCCGAGGTACACCTTGCCAGTTACGCACAGCTGGCCGAGGGCGACGTCAGCGTTGGCCGTGACTACGATTTGGTTTGTGCCAATTTTGCGTTGTTGCAGCAGGACGTCATCCCCTTGTTGGCGGCGATGAATGGGCTGCTGGCTCCGGGTGGTGCAGTGGTGATCCAGACGTTGCACCCCTGGAGTGTGGCTGCGGGGGATTATCAGGATGGATGGCGGGAAGAGTCATTCGCAGGGTTTGCCGGGGACTGGCGGCCGATGCCTTGGTACTTCCGCACTTTGGCCAGTTGGCTGAATGCATTGGACATGGCCGGGCTGCGCCTGGTCAGCCTGCAGGAGCCGCAGCACCCGCAAAGTGCGGTGCCGCAGGCGTTGTTGATGGTGGCCGAAGGGCGGTGAACCCTGTGTGGCATTGCAAGCGAGTTGCCGCCCCTTGTGGGAGCGGGCTCGCCCCGCGAACACCGGCAAAGCCGGTGCCATACACCGCGTAGCCCCATTCGCGGGACAAGCCCCCCCACAGGGTTGTGACAATCACAGAACGCGACTGCCACTTGAGACGCTTACAGCACCGGCTTGCGCGCTGCCCCGCTGCGGGCCTTGGCCATTGCTGCCAGGCGCACTGCAACGTTCGCTGCGCCATACCCGGCATAGCCGCCCTTGCGCTGGATGATCTCGAAGAAGAAGCGCTCCTCGAACGGCTCGGTGTACACGTGGAACAGTTCGCCGCCTTGGGCATCGCGGTCATACAACACGTTGTAATACGCCAGTTCACTGAGGAATTCGTCGTCGAAGTCGAAGCGCGCCGCCAGGTCGTCGTAATAGTTGAGCGGGATTTCCAGCAGCGGCACGCCAGCCAACTTGGCACGCGCCACTTCACGGAAGATGTCATCACAATCGAAGGCGATGTGATGCACACCCGAGCCGCGGTAACTGGACAATGCGTGGGCAATGGCGGTGTTGCGGTTCTCGGAAATGTTCAGCGGCAGGCGTAAGGTGCCGCACTGGCTGCGCAGTGCACGGCTCTTGACCAGGCCGTACGGGTCGGGCAGCACCACTTCGTCGTCGGCGGCGAAGTCGAACAGGCTCTTGTAGAACAGCACCCAGCTGTCCAGCGACTCGGCCGGCAATGCCAGGGCCATGTGGTCGATACGGCGCAGGCCACCGCTGGCAGTGGCGGTTTTGTCCAGGCTGAAGTCGGTGTCGTACAGGGTCTGGCCAGCAGTGCCCTGTTCTACCAGGTACAACAGGCTGCCATCGGGCGCGCGCACGGCGGGTACTTCGCACTCGTTGGGGCCGACCAGGCCACGGAACGGCTGGCCACGGAAGGCCGTAGCGCGCTTCAAGGCAGCTTGCTGGTCCTTGACCCGCAACGCCGTGGCGCACAACGACGGGCCATGCGCCTCGAAGAAGTTGTGGCCAAACGAATAGGGTTCGGCATTGAGGACGATGTTGATGTCGCCCTGACGCAACAGTTGCACGTCCTTGCTGCGGTGCTTGCCGGCATCGGCGAAGCCCAGGCGTTTCAGCCAGTTGCTCAAGCGCGCACCCACCGCCTCGTCGACGGCGAATTCGAGGAACTCCACGCCATCATAGGCACTCGCCGCCGGCGGGTTGAACAGCACGCCCGGCTCCACCGCCACGGCCTCCTGCTCCAGGCGCAGGCGGGTCTGCTCTTCGAGGTACAGCAGCGAGCGCAAGCCGTCGGCGGCATTCTGCCGGGGCGGTGCGGCGCGGAAGCCGTCGTTGAAGATTTCCAGGGACAGCGGGCCGCGGTAGCCGGTGGCGAGGATCGGCGCGAGGAAGCCGGCCAGGTCCATTTCGCCCTGCCCCGGGAAGCAGCGGAAATGCCGGCTCCACTCCAGCACGTCCATGGCCAGGATCGGTGCGTCGGCCATCTGCACGAAGAAAATCTTGTCGCCCGGGATGTCACGGATCGCGCTCGGGTCACCCTTGAGCGACAAGGTATGGAAACTGTCGAGGATCACCCCAAGCGACGGATGGTCGGCCTGGCGCACCAGGTTCCAGACCTGCTGGTAGGTATTGACGTGACGCCCCCAGGCCAACGCTTCATAACCGATGCGCAGGCCACGCTTGCCGGCATGCTCGGCCAGCAGGCGCAGGTCGTCCACCAGCAGTTGCTCGTCGCCCAGGGCATCGGCCTGGACGTTGCTGCACACCAGCACCAGGTCGGTGCCCAGCTCTTGCATCAGGTCGAACTTGCGCTCGGCGCGGTCGACGTTGCGCTGCAGCCGGTCGCGGCGGCAGCCTTCAAAGTCGCGGAACGGCTGGAACAGGGTGATGGCGATGCCCAGGTCCGCGCACATCTGGCGAACCTGACGCGGGCTGCCGGCGTAATAGAGCAAGTCGTTTTCGAAAATCTCGACGCCGTCGAAACCGGCGGCGGCGATGGCTTCGAGCTTTTCCGGCAGAGTGCCGCTCAAGGACACGGTGGCAATCGAACGCTGCATGGCGGGAGTTCCTTGTTGTTAGGGGACGACGGCGCAGGAAAACCACGGTAACGGTGCCTGGCATGATGGATTATTCGCAGGTAAAGTCGCCTCATCAATCTCTTTGTACGGAATGGTTAGTTTTGTGTTCGATTACCGAACAAAACCGGATTTCGCGAATTGCTAGACCGCCACCCCGTGGTCAACATGAAACCAGACGCAGGCACACCGACTGCCGCCTTCTTGCCAGACGGTCATTCGGCAGAACCTGCGCTAAAAAGCCCAACGCCACAACATAATAAGTTCAATAAAACCGGGTACCGACCTATGAACACTGCTCTCGCCTTGCGATCCGCACCTGTCTCCTGGCTGCCTGTCACAGCCTTGGCGCGGAATACGCCCGCACTTCACGTTTGACCCCACTCCCGAGATAACCCCACGCTCGCCTTGCGCCGTGCGGGAACCAACAAGAACAACGGAGACACCGATGGCTCACTCCAGCTCTCAAGCCAAGAAAGCGACCGCCAGTGGATGGATAGGCTCGGCACTCGAGTACTACGACTTTTTCATCTATGCACAGGCTGCGGCCCTGATTTTCCCGCAAATCTTCTTCCCTAACACCGACCCGAAAATGGCGATCATCGCCTCGCTGGCCACTTACGGTGTCGGCTACCTGGCCCGCCCGGTCGGCGCCATCGTGCTCGGCCACTGGGGTGATACCCGCGGGCGCAAGAACGTACTGCTGCTGTGCATGTTCCTGATGGGTGTGTCGACCATGGCCGTCGGCCTGCTGCCGACGTACCACGACATCGGTATCCTCGCCCCCGCCTTGCTGGTGCTGCTGCGCCTGGTCCAGGGCTTCGCGGTAGCCGGCGAGATCTCCGGTGCCAGTTCGATGATCATGGAGCACGCGCCGTTCGGCCGACGAGGCTACTACGCGAGCTTTACCCTGCAGGGCGTACAAGCCGGCCAGGTCTTGGCGGCGGCGGTGTTCCTGCCACTGGCCTACTTCATGCCGAGTGAAGCCTTCAACGATTGGGGCTGGAGGATTCCGTTCCTGATGAGCGCCGTGGTGCTGATCGCCGGTTTCATCATCCGTAAAGAAGTGCACGAAACGCCTGCCTTCGTGAAGGAAGAGAAGCAGGATAAAGTTGCCAAATCGCCAGTCAGCGAGGCCTTCCGCCACAGCTGGAAACACATGGTGCTGGTGATGTTCATGGCCCTGATGAACGTGATCCCGGTCGTCGCGACCATTTTCGGTGCGGCCTACGCGGTGCAGCCGGCCTATGGCATCGGCTTCGACAAGAGCGTGTACCTGTGGATTCCGGTGGTCGGCAACATCGTCGCGGTGTTGGTGATTCCATTCGTCGGCAACCTTTCCGACAAGATCGGCCGTCGCCCGACCATGATCGCCGGGTGCCTGGGTTCGGGCCTGCTGGCCTTCGTCTACCTGTATGCGATCAGCATCCAGAACGTACCGCTGGCCTTCGCTGCCTCGATCGTGATGTGGGGCATGGTCTACCAGGGCTACAACGCGGTGTTCCCAAGCTTCTACCCTGAGCTGTTCCAGACCCGCTACCGTGTTTCGGCCATGGCCATTGCGCAGAACATCGGCACCATGCTGACGGCCATGCTGCCGGCGCTGTTCGCCCTGGTGGCGCCACCGGGCTCGGACAACATTCCACTGGTCGTGGGTGGCATGGCGTTCTTCATCACCTGCATCTGCGCCCTGGCGGCGTACATCGCACCGGAAACCCATCGCCTGTCGATGGAAGACCTCGGCAACCCGCAAGCCAAGCCGATGGAAAAGGCCGCGTACGAAGCCAGCCGTAAAGGCAGCTTGCAGACTGCAAGCCACTGATCGATCGCAGGGGGCTGCTGCGCAGCCCATTCGCGGCGCAAGGCCGCTCCCACAGGTGTGCGCAAATCCCTGTAGGAGCGGCCTTGCGTCGCGAACGGGCCGCAAAGCGGCCCCAGCGTTTTCAGCCCTTGATC
Source organism: Pseudomonas sp. SWRI50 (assembly GCF_014269095.1). Lineage (NCBI taxonomy): Bacteria > Pseudomonadati > Pseudomonadota > Gammaproteobacteria > Pseudomonadales > Pseudomonadaceae > Pseudomonas > Pseudomonas sp. SWRI50. The sequence continues at coordinate 76,406 of NZ_JABWRW010000006.1, forward strand.
ACTTCCTGCAGCCGCTGCCACAGACTTTCAACATGCTCCCGCTCGGTCGGCAATGCGCCAATCGACACCCGCACCATCCACCGCCCATCAAGGGTAGCCGGCGTTACATACGCCTCCCCAGAACCATTGAGCCGCTCGGCCCAAGCCTTGGTATGCGCATCCAGCGCCTCCCCTTCCAGCCCCGCCGGCCGATGCTGGATGCACAGCGTCTGCAACTGCACGGGCGCCAATAGCGTCCAACCCGGTGTCGCCTCGACCTGCCCAGCAAGCCACTGAGCATTATCCAAATCACGGCGCAAACGCGCCTGCAGCGCTTCGACGCCTTCACTGCGCAACATGAACCACAGTTTCAAAGCGCGGAACCGCCGGCCCAGTGGAATACCCCAATCACGCAGGTTCTTGACCTCACCATCCACCGCCGACTGCAGGTAGCTGGGGTTGGTGCTCATCACCCGGATCAGGTGCTGCGGGTCGCGCACGTAGTAGATCGAACAATCAAAGGCCACACCCAGCCATTTGTGCGCGTTGACCACCACCGAGTCGGCCAGCTCGATGCCGTCCCACATCCAGCGGCACTCGGGCAGAATCATTGCAGATCCCGCCATGGCCGAGTCAACGTGCAGCCACAGGCCATGGGCCTGGGTGATTTCACCAATCGGGCGCAGTGGGTCGAGTGCCGTGGTGGCGGTGGTGCCGGTGGTCGCGACAACCGCACAAGGCTGATTACCTGCCGCCAGGTCCTGCTCTATCGCCGCCCGCAGCGCGTCTGGCTGCAGGGCGAACTGCGCGTCGGTGGGGATCAGGCGAATGTTGTCACGGCCAAAACCGGCCAGCAGTGCGGCCTTGTCCACCGAGCTGTGGGCGTGGGCGCTGACGTAAACGATCAGCGGCTTGGCCTGGGCCTGCAGGCCACCGCGGACCAACGCGTAATCGCTGGCCTGTTCGCGGGCGCAGATCAGCGCCACCAGGGTGCTGGTCGAGGCGGTGTCCTGGATCACCCCGCTCCATTGCCCTGAAAGGCCGAGCAACTGGCGCAGCCAGTCGAGGGTGGTTTCTTCCAGCTCGCTCAAGGCTGGGCTGGACTGCCAGGACAGGCCCAATACACCCAGGCCGGTACTGAGAAAGTCGCCCAGCACCGATGACAACGTGCCGTTGGACGGGAAGTAACCGTAGAAATCCGGGTGCTGCCAGTGCGACAGACCTGGCATGACCAGGTTGTTGACGTCGTCGAGAATCGCCTCGAAAGGTTCGCCCTGCTGCGGGGCGCCTGCCGGCAGGGCCGCTTTCAGGTAGCCCGGTTCGACTTGGGCCATGACCGGGCGTTCGCCCACGGTTTGGCGGTAGTCGGCGATCAGGTCGATCAATTGGTGGCCGTACTGGCGGAATTGTTCTGGGGTCACGGGCGGTCTCCATTGGGCACTGGCAATACAGGCCCATCAGTCTAGGTGCCACCCGCCCTGCAAAGAACCCCGCTTCGTGCATACCTCCTATGGCGTTGGCGCATGCCCCCCTTGCACGCCGAACTGGGACTGGCGCCAGAGCTCGAATACCCGGTTGCGCAACCAGCGGTGCTCGGCCGAGGCCTGCAGGCGCTGGTGCCAGACCACCCAGTAACGCTGGCTGTGATCGATGAAGCCCAACGGTCGCCAGGCCAGGTCATGCAAACGGCACAGTTGCCGGGCGATGTGCTCCGGGACCGTGGCCACCGCCTGGCTATTGCCGATCACCTGCACGGTGGCCGAAAAAAACGGCACTTCCAGGCTGACCCGCCGCTGCAGGCCCTGGGCGCGCAGGTGGCGGTCGATGAAGCTGTCCTTGTCGCCACCCCCGGAAATGCGCACATGCTTGTGCGCCAGATACGCTGCCTGGCTGAGCGTTTCATGGGCGGTCAACGGGTGGTCGCGGCGCATCAGGCACACCGCGCGGTCCTCGCCGAGCAGACGACCATGCAGGTTGGGCGGCGACTCGTCGAACAAGGTGGTGGCCAGGTCGATCTCGCCACTGGCCAGCAACGCGTACTGGCCAGCCTGCCAGGTGCGGTATTCGAGGGACACGCCGGGCGCTTCGTGCTCCAGCGCCGCCACCAGCAGCGGCAGCATATGCTCGGCGACGTAGTCCGAGGCCGCCAGGCAGAAACGGCGCTCGCAGCGAGCGGGGTCGAACACAGCCGGTTGGCGCAGGGCGTGCAGCTCTTCTAGGACCTGGCGCAGTGGCTCGACCAGGGCTTCGGCATGCTCGCTGAGCACGTAACCACGGCCTTGGCGCACCAGCAGCGGGTCGTCGAATGCTTCGCGCAGGTGGGCCAGTTGACGGCTCAGGGCAGATTGGCTGACACCCAGGCGCTCGGCGGCGTGGCTGAGGTTCTTGAGCTGCAGGAGGCAGTCGAGGGTGCGTAGATGGGCGAGACTCAGGGAGGCAAAAGTTGAGTTCATGCAGGCTCCCCTTTATCAAATTCACCGGCCCATTCGCGGGACAAGCCCGCTCCCACAGAGCCCCGCCGTGTTTGAGGTTAGCGGAGGCCTGTGGGAGCGGGCTTGCCCCGCGAATGGGCCGCAAAGCGGCCCCGGCTTTTAGTCGGTCAGGCCGACATAGACGTTCTGCACGTCATCGTTCTCATCGATCGCCTCGAGGAACGCCTCGACCTCGGCCAATGCCTCAGCGCTCAGGCTGGCAGCACTTACCGGGTTCTTCGGGGTGTAGCCGATCTTTGCCGATGTCACGGTAAAGCCATGCTCCGGCAGGGCCTTTTGCACCGCGTCCAGGTCGGTGGTGTCGGTGATGAACAGGGTCGAACCCTCTTCTTCCCCTTCCTCGAAGTCCTGGGCACCGGCTTCGATGGCGGCCATTTCCGGGTCGGCACCTTCGGTCGGGGTGGCTTCGATCAGGCCGACATGGTTGAAGTCCCAGGCTACCGAACCGCTCGCACCCAACTGGCCCTTGCGGAACAGCACGCGGATCTGCGCGACGGTACGGTTGATGTTGTCTGTCAGGCACTCGACGATCAGCGGCACCTGGTGCGGCGCAAAACCTTCGTAGCTGACCGCGTGGTACTGCACGGCATCACCGTCCAGGCCGGCACCCTTGCGGATTGCCCGGTCCAGGGTCTCGCGGGTCATCGAGGCCTTTTTGGCCTGCACGATCGCCAGGCGCAGGCGCGGGTTCATGTCGGGATCTGCGCCCGATTTGGCAGCGATCTGGATCTCTTTGGACAGCTTGCCCATGATCTTGCCTTTGGCATTGGCCGCTGTTTCTCTATGTTTGGCTTTCCACTGTGCGCCCATGTCGACTCTCTTGTTTCAACGGCCAGTTCAGGAAGCGACCGGCCAAAAGTGGGTGCAGTTTATACGCCCTCGGGCATGTGATCGACAAGAAATCTCATGCTTTGTCGGCCTTCCCCGCCGCCGCCGCAAAACGTGCCAGGCGTACATCGAGGTGCCGTGGCCGCAGCCCGCGGTCCTCGGCGCGCTCCTTGCGGCGAATGGCATTGCGCACCATCAGCGACCCCAGGTAGCGAATCGGCTCTGGCGGAAACAGCCCCAGCGGCCCCTGGACCAATGGCGAGCGGGTCCAGGGGTTGTCCAGCCCCAGCGCCAGCGACGACAGGATTTGCCCCCCCATGTGGCACGGCCCGACGCCGCTGCCGGAATAGCCAAAGCCATAGAACACGTTGCCCTGCCCGTCTAACCGGCCAAAGAACGGCAAGCCCGTGACAGAGCGGTCCGACGGGCCGTTCCAGCTGGCCGCCAAGGGCACGTCCGCCAACGCCGGAAAAAACTCGCCCAGGCTTTCACGCAGCAGCGGCCGGTAGGGTGAGGGCTGGTCGAATACCGGCAGCATGCGCCCGCCATAGGCGAAGGTATTGCCGCCCTTGCCGAGCATCAGTCGGCCATCGGAGGTGTTGTGGTAGTAATGCACGAAAATGCGCGAATCGAGCACGCTGACGCCGCTGTCCAGGCCGATTTCGCGCAACAGTTCCGGGCACGGCTCGGTGATAATCATGTCGCTGGACACAATCGCTACACTGCGCTCGAACTGGGGGAACGCCCGCGCCATCCAGGCATTGAGGCCCAACACTACACGGTCGGCGTGCACCGTGCCGTGGGCCGTGCGCACCTGTACCGGCGCACCGTGCGCCAGGCCCGTCATGGCCGTGCCTTCGTGAATGCGCACGCCACGCTGCAACGCCACCCGCCGCAGGCCGCGCACCAACTGCCCGGGCTGCACGGTGGCGGCGGCCGGGGAGAACCAGCCTTCCAGGTGTCGCGCCGACCCCGCCAGGCGTTGCACCTGGTCCAGCGGCAGCCGCTGGAACGAATTCACCCCCTGCTGCTCCAGCGCGGCGATCACCGCATCGGTGGCACCGACCTGGGCCGAGTTGGTGGCGGTGTACAGCGTGCCGTCCTGGCGGTAGTCACAGTCGATGCCATTGGCCGCGCAAAACGCGCCGATGGCACCAATGCTGCGTTCCGACTCGCGCACCAGGCGCACCGCTTCAGCCGCCCCGAACAGGCGCTCGAGGGTGAAGTACTTGGCCGACCACGACAGCACACAACCGCCATTGCGACCACTGGCGCCAGCGCCGCAGATGTCGGCCTCGATCAGCACGACATCCAGTGCCGGCACCGCCTCCTTGAGCATCAACGCGGTCCACAGGCCCGTGTAGCCGCCGCCAACAATGCACACATCGCAACGGCTGTCGCCTTGCAGCGGCGGGCACGCCGCTTCCTGCGCCGAATCCAGGGCCTGTTGCAGCCAGAAGGGTCTCATTCGCTCACTTTCCTTTAGGTACGCAGTGGCTTGATTGCCATGCTGGTGTTTGGTGCCACGTCGTTGCGCTGCACCGCGGTGGCCGGGCGGCTGTTCCAGTGCGGCAGCAGCACCAGCGCCGAGAACAGTGCGCAACCGGCGAACACGATGAACACCGTGACGCCGTCGAAATAACCCGGCAGCAGCCCGCCAAGCACGGCGCCCACCGAGCCGCAGCCGTTGACGAAGCCTGCTGCGGTGGCACCTGCCTTGGCGGTGCCGAAGTCGATGGCCGCAGCGCCGCTGATCATCGAGTCAGGGCCATACAAGGTCAGGCCCATGACGAACAGCAGGCCCACCACCAGCATCACGCTGCCGGTGTGCATGGCCGCCATGAACGCGGCTAGCGTCACCGTCAACAGCACCAAGCTGATCACGCACGCCGGCATGCGCCGTGCGCCGAACAGTTTGTCGGAGGCCAGGCCAATCATGATCGGCCCCAGCAGCCCAGCCAGTTCGAAGGCCGTGGGGATGATCGCCGCGCCGACCTTGCCCACCGACGGCATTTGCTCGAAGACGATCACTGGCCCCCACAGCAGAATGGCGTAGCGCGCCGGTTTGAGCAGGAAGTAGGCCAGGCCCAGGGTCAACACCGTGCGGTTACGCAGGATCTCGCGCAACGGCGCCCAGACGCTGCACAGGTTCGCGCCCGGTGCCATGCTCTGCGGCTCGGGCTCTACGGCAGGCAAGCCGACGTCTTCTGGCTTGTTGCGCTGCAGGAAGAAAAACAGCACAGCCACCAGGGCGACCACCACGGCACTGGAGAAAAACGCGGCGTGCCAGGTGCCGACCAGGGTGTAAGCCCACCAGCCGGCAAACGGCGAGGCCACCAGGCCGCCAAAGGCATAGCACGAGCTCCACAACCCCAGTACCCGCCCGCGCTGCGCGGCAGGGAAGAAGCTGCCGATGTTCTTGCACAAACCGGCCCAGCCGGTGGACTGCGCCAGGCCTTGGATCAACATGCAGGTGGCGAAGATCGGGAAGGTGGCGTAGCTACCCATCACCACCGCCGCCGCAGCCGAGATCAGCAAGCCGCCAAGCACCACCACACGTGGGCCGAAGCGGTCGGCAAGCATGCCCCAGGTGAACTGGCCCACGGCATAGGCGGCCAGGTAGATCGCGTCAAGGTTGGCCATGGCCGCCTTGTCGAGCATGAAGCTTGGGTCTTCGGCGATGCCCAGCTTGGCGACCGAGAACGCCTTGCGGGTGAAGTAGAAGGCGGCGTAGGCCAGCCAGGTGATTGCGAAAACCTGCATACGCCAGCGTTTGAACGTGGCTAGGGAATGGTTCATGTGAGTCTGACCTCTTGCTCAAGTGTGCCGGCAGAATGTGAAGAAACGCCTGTCTTGTTCTTGTGTTACGCACAGCGATGGCGGGGGCCCGTCATCGGGTCAGATGGCGCTGTATCAGCACCATGGCCCCGACCGGCGCTTGTGGCTGCGCGGGGCTGGGAGGTATGGAAACAGCTGGTGACTGATAAATAAAATCGATTTATCGTATTTCACTCATAAGCCCAGCTTGTTACTGGAGTCGTCATGTCGGTGTCCCACGCTCAACTCAAGGCCTTTCACGCGGTGGCGGTGCACGGCAGCTTCACCCGTGCCGCGCAAAAACTGTTTCTGACCCAGCCGGCTGTCTCCGACCAGGTGCGCAAGTTGGAAGAGCGCTTTGGCGTGCTGCTGTTCCACCGCAACAAGCGTTCGGTGCAACTGACTGACCTGGGCGAGCGCCTGCTGGGCATCAGCCAACGCCTGTTCGCCTGCGAAGCCGAAGCCCACGAGTTGCTGCAGGACTCACGCGCCCTGCACACCGGCAGCCTGGTGTTGGCGGTGGACGCGCCGGTGCACGTGCTGCCGCAGATTGCGCGGTTCTGCCAGCGTTACCCGGGCATCCAGGTGAAGATCGAAACCGGCAACACCGATGAATCGTTGGCCCGGCTGTTCAGCTACCAGGCGGACCTGGCACTGCTGGGACGGGACGTCGACGATGAGCGCCTGCACTGCCTGCCGCTGCGCCGCGACCCAATGGTTGCCTTCGTCAGCCACCATCACCCTTGGGCCAGCCGGGGCTCGATCAGCCTGGCGGACCTGGATGACACCCCGCTGGTGCTGAGGGAGCCTGGGTCGGTGACGCGGCAGACGCTGGAAGAAGAAATGCAGCGCGCCGGGCTGCGGATTCGGCCGGCGATCCAGGTGGAAGGCCGGGAGGCGGCGCGCGAAGCGGTGGTGGTGGGGATTGGCGTGGGGGTTGTGTCGGCGGCGGAGTTTGGCGCGGATGCGCGGGTGTGTGCGTTGCCGATTGTCGACTGTCAGCGGCATTTGACCGAGACGCTGGTGTGCCTCAGCGAGCAACGTACGCGGCGGGTGGTGGCGACGTTCTTGCAAATGGTTGAGGAAGGGCTGTAAAGCTGCATCCCCAATGTTTGCTTGGTAGCAGCAGCCTTGTGCTGCGAAGAGGCCGGTGCAGGCAGCATTGATGTATGGTGCCTGTACCGGCCTCTTCGCAGCACAAGGCTGCTCCTACAAGGATCGCGAGGATCACGAAGGTCGCGAGGATCACGCCCCATGCTCTTTCGATTTGCCGCCGACGCGCTGGTGCTGTTGCACCTGGCCTTCATCTTGTGGGTGCTGTTCGGTGGGCTGATGGTACTCAAGTGGCGCCCCGCCCTGCTCGTCCACCTGCCCGCCCTGGCCTGGGGCTTGGCGGTAGAAGGGTTGCACCTGGAATGCCCGCTGACCGACTGGGAAAACCGCATGCGCTTCGCCGCTGGCGACGCGGGCTACCACGGCGGTTTCGTCGAACATTACATCTGGCCGCTGATCTATCCGGCCGGGCTGACGCCGCAGATCCAATGGCTGCTGGGCGCCATCGTCCTACTGGCCAACCTGGCCATCTACGGCTACGTGCTCGGGCGCCGGCGCCGCCCTACCGCGTAGCGATCACGAACAAGCGCGGGAACGGCAACAGCACCTTACCATCGGTGGCCGGTGGGTAGTCGTGTTGCATCGCCTGCAGGTACATCTGCAGGAAGGCGGCTTGCTCTTGTTCGTCCAGCCTGGCCAGGTAAGGCCGCAAAGCCGAGCCCTTGAACCACTCAACCACCGCTTCGGCGCCACCCTCCAACGCATGATGGTACGTAGTACGCCATACATCCACCCGCGCACTCCGCGGGCTGAGCAGGTCGTAATAGAACGCGGCGTTGTGCCTGGGCGGTAGCTGGAAATCGGCGAATTTAGCGGCCCAGGGGCCTTTGCTGGCGATTTCGCGCAGTTGCCGGTGCGCTGGCTCGTCAAGGTTGTCAGGGGTTTGCACCGCCAGGCTGCCGCCCTCGCTCAGCTGGCTGAGCAGGTGCGGATACAGCGAAGCGTGGTCCGGCACCCATTGCAGCGAGGCATTGGCTAGGATCAGGTCTTGCGGCTCTGGCGCCGCCCACTGGGCTATGTCGGCAATGGCGCAGCGCACGCGTGGTACACACAGTCTTTTGCGCTCCCGGGCCTTTTCGACCATGTCCGGGTCGCTGTCCAACGCCGTCACCTGGGCATCGGGGTAGCGCTGCAGCAGCACCTCGGTCGAGTTGCCCGGGCCGCAGCCCAGGTCGGTGGCATGGCGGACCGGTCGCGGTGGCACGGCGGTCAGCAGGTCGCGTACGGCGCGGGTGCGCTCGTTTTCGAACAGGGAATACTGGGTGGCGGACCAGGCCATGTGCGGCTCCTTTGGGCGGGCAATGTGCCCAGCATAAGCCAAGTAGTGGCACTTAGGGTCTATTCGCGGGCCGGAACCGAGCGTCTATCCTTGAAGTCAGTCCTTATATGCGCCTGCCCATGAAAACATTCCTGGCCCTCGCCATACTGGCCCTGATCGCCGCTGCCGCCCTCCTCGGCTCGCCGTGGATGAACCAGCGTTTCCACATGCCGCCGGACAAACACCCGGCCCAACAACGCGAAACGGCCGGGTCCCCAAGGGAGCCGGCCGTTTCGAACCACAACTGAAGCTTAGTGGCGTTTGGCGCTACGGACCTGATGCACCACACCCATGGCTACCACGACTGCGGCAGCAATACCGGTGGAGATCACCAGGATCTGGTAGTCAGGCATGAACGCCATGGTCACCAGGGCAGCCACGATGAACGCGATTACCAGGTAGGTCAGCCACGGGAACAGCCACATCTTCAGGCGCACTTCCTTGCCTTCGGCAATCAGCTTGCGGCGCATGCGCAGCTGCGAGAAGGCGATCACCAGGTACACCAGCAGCGCGATCATGCCGGTGGTGTTCATCAGGGTGTCCAGCACGTCTTTCGGGCGCAGGGTTTCGCTGAAGTTGATCAGCGCACACACCACCGCCACGGCGCACGAGCCCATGATTGCGTACACCGGTACGCCGGTGCCGGCGCGGGTGATCTTGAAGAACGACGGCGCGTCGCCACGCTGGGACAGCGAGAACAGCATGCGCGAAGCAGTGTAGTGACCGGAGATCAGGCAGCTGCTCACCGAGGTCAGGACCACGAAGTTCATCAGCAACTCGGCATACGGCACGCCCAGCAGCTCCAGGGTACGGCGGTAGGCGCCATAGCCCGAGACGCCCAGGTGCGGGTCGTTCCACGGTACCAGGCAGACGATCAGGAAGATCGAGCCAACGTAGAACAAGCACACACGCCACACCACCGAGTTGGTGGCCTTGACGATCTGCGCGGCCGGGTCTTTGGCTTCGGACGCGGCGATGGTGACGATCTCTGCGCCGAGGAAGGCGAACATCACCCCGAGCAACGCACCAATCACCGTGGTGATGCCGTTGGGCATGAAGCCTTCTGCGGTCAGGTGGCTGATGCCGCGCACTTCACCGAACTGCCAGACGTTCATCACCGCTGCGGTGCACACCACCAGGAAGCAGACGATGGCGATCACCTTGATCAAGGCAAACCAGAACTCGAACTCGCCGTAATGCTTGACGTTGAAGAAGTTGACGGTGATCAGCAGCAGGGTCGTGGCCAGCACGAACACGTTGACACTGACGTCAGGGAAGAAGCCATGCAGGATCTTGCCCGCCACATAGGCTTCCCACGCCATGAGGATGACCCAGTACCACCAGTACAGCCAGCCGATGGTGAAACCTGCCCAACGGCCAATGGCGCGGTCGGCGTAGGTGGAGAACGAGCCGGTGTCAGGCGAGGACGTCGCCATTTCGCCGAGCATGCGCATGATCAGCACCACCAGGATGCCCCCTGCCAAGTAGGCCAGGACAGCGGCCGGGCCGGCGCTGTGAATCACGCTGCCGGAACCGACGAACAAGGCGCCGCCGATAACCCCGGCGATCGACATCATCGTCAGGTGGCGCGACTTGAGGGAGGCACTGAGCTTGCTCTCGTGCCCGCCTTTCGCGGTGGTGGTTGTGGATGTTGCGTCCATCAGTTGTGTACCCCGTGCTTCTTTTTATCCAAGGAAAACTGTGAGACCCCGATGGCTAGCGGCCTCACCTGTACATCAGTGCTAATGCGGGCAGGATGGTGTGAGCAAACACACGCAGGCCATCCATGGCGGCCTGCTGACGCGCCCGAAGGTTTGCCCTTCGAGCGAACTGAACATGCTTTATGTGGCGATATCCGATACCTAATGTAAAAATGTCCGACGCAGAGAGCCATGCACAGTGGCATGAATCTCGCACTGCACTGTACAGGTTGCCAATGCAGTACACCCTGCAGGCACCTGACGCTACGCACCCTGAAAGGCCCTCGAATGTTCGAATTACACCCAGACGCCCCCACTCCGTTGGTCAACCAGATCATCGACGGCTTGCGCGAGCTGATCGACAACCAGACGCTCAAGCCTGGGGCCAAGGTCCCGTCTATCCGCGCCTTTGCCGCGACCTACTCGGTGAGTACCTTCACCGTGGTCGAGGCCTACGACCGCCTGGTCGCCCAGGGCCTGCTGGTCAGCCGCGGCAATGCCGGGTTTTTCATCAACCGCGCGGCTGGCGAGTTGCTGGACAAACACAATGTCGAGGCCGACACCAGTCGACCAACGTTCAACTCCGAGTGGTACCTGCAGCAGATCTTCGAGATCCGCCAGCTGCCCTTCAAGCCCGGCTGCGGCTGGCTGCCCAATGACTGGATGTACGAGGAAGGCCTGCGCCGCGGCCTGCGCCAGGTCGCTGGCAGCCCGCTGGAACTGTCCGGCTACGGCGACCCCATGGGCCTGGCCGAACTGCGCACGCTGACCGCACAAAACCTGCAGCAGGAGCTGTCGATCGTCGCCAACCCGGCGCAGCTGATGCTCACCCATGGCGCCAGCCAGGCCCTGGACCTGGCCGCGCGCACCCTGGTGCGCCCAGGTGACGTGGTGCTGGTCGACGACCCCGGCTACCCCAACCTGATGAGCATCCTGCGCACCCAGGGCGCGACGTTGGTCGGCGTACCCCGCACCCCTGCCGGTTACGACCTGAACCAGCTGGAGCAGTTGCTGGCGCACCACCGCCCGACCGCGTTCTTCACCCAGCCGCACCTGCACAGCCCGACCTGCTCGCGCACCCCGCTGCCGCAGTTGCATCGGCTGTTGCAACTGGCCAGCCAACATGGCTTCCGCCTGGTCGAGAACAACCTGTACGCCGACATGGTCGCCGAACCGCAACCGTGCCTGGCCAGCCTCGACCACCTGCAGCAGGTGGTGTACGTCGGCAGCTATTCGAAGAGCATCTCGCCCAATGTGCGGGTTGGCTACATGATGGCCAACCCGGAGCTGATGCAGAAACTGGTGCACCTGAAAATGCGCTCAGGCCTCACCACCTCGCAGGTGATGGAACGCGTGGTGTACGCCGCGATCATCGACGGCCGCTGGCGCAAACACCTCAAACGCCTGCGCCAGCGCCTGGCCGAGGCGCACCAGGAAGTGGGCCGGCACCTGCACCGGCTGGGCTTCGAGTTGTTCACCGAGTCGGATGAAGGCATGTACATCTGGACCCGCCACCCCGCCATCCCCGACAGCGCGGAGCTGCTGGATGATGCGCTGGAGAAAGGCATCATGCTTGGGCCGGGGCAGCTGTTCATGGTCGATGCCAAGCCGACCGGGTGGATGCGCTTCAATGTGGCGTTCAGTACGGACCCGGCGATGTGGGAGTTGTTGGAGAAGGTGCTGGTGAAGCATGTGCGGCGGGGCGGGGTGTAGGGACGGTGGTGTGGCGGGGTGTTCGCCTTGACATCTTCAGCGCCTGCGAAATCGAGCGCCGCCCGCGCGGCGCATCGCGAGCAACGCTCGCTCCTACGTTTGTTTCACGCCAATTATTCCTGGGGCAAACGCGCGCGACCGTCTCGGTGCATGGCGCGATATTGCGTCGGACCCACAAGGCGTTCGCGCGCAAATGCCACAGGCCTCACTGGCCCGAGACAAACGTAGGAGCGAGCGTTGCTCGCGATGCGCCGCGCGGGCGGCGCTCGATCTCATAGGCGCTGAAGCATTCAAGGCAGGCGATTTATCGTCCCAGGGCTATGATTAGTCAATTTTCTATTTATTATTTGCACTATTAGCCCTGCTTATTATCGAGCCTGACCATGTCCGACCGCCTGCTCAACGACCGCCTCGACTGGAACCTGCTGCGCACCTTCCGGGTCATCGGCCAGGAGCTGTCCATCAGCCGCGCGGCCGCACGCCTGCACCTCACCCAACCGGCGGTGAGCCAAGCGCTCAAACGCCTCGAAGATCAGCTCGGCCGGCAACTCATCGCCCGCCGTGGGCCACGCTTTGTGCTGACTGAAATGGGCGAGCAGCTGTTTGTGCTGGCCGGCGAGGTGTATGGGCAAATGTCGCAGATCGGCGGCCTGCTGGAGCAACCGGCGGACGAACTGGTGGGCAAGGTGCGCTTGCTGATGATCAGCCGCATCGAAAGCGAGCAGTTCGACGATTTTCTTGCCCATTTTCACCGCCAGCACCCACGGGTAGAGCTGGAAATCGAAGTGATGCGCAGCTCCGACATTGTCGCCGCCTTGCAGGAGAAGACTGCCACGGCGGGCTTGAGCCTCAATCGACGGCCGCAACCGCGTTTGGAACAGCGGCTGTTCCTGCGCCAACGCTATGCGTTTTTCTGCGGCAAGCACCATGCCTTGTTCGGCCAGCTGGAGGGCGACCTGCAGCGTGAGAACTTCGTCAGTTTCACCAGCGACCAGATCGGCGGGATGCTCTCGCCGCTGACCATCTTCCGGGACCAGCAAGGGTTCTCCGGGCGGATCGTGGCGTCCTCGCCCAGCCTTGAAGAGGTACGCCGGCTGGTGATCGCGGGCTTTGGCATCGGCTGCCTGCCGGAACACGTGGTGGCGGCGGATGTGGTGGCGGGGTTGTTATGGAAGCTGCCACCGCAGGAGGGGATTGCGGATGTGGATATTCACCTGCTGTGGAACAGGGAGCAACGGCTGAGCCGGGCGGAAGAGACGTTTATCCAGGCGCTGCAAGCTATGGCCCCGTAAAAGTTTGGATCCCATCCCCGGGCAGGGTATGCTTGCAGGATAGCCAAATGCCACCATCCGGGCGCACCCAGTGCCTGGCATTCACGGACGAGCCTCCTTTGCCCAGCCACCCTACCCGCCACACCATCGCCCGCCAATGGCAGCTGCTCAAGCTGCTGCCGGGGCGCCACCCAGGCATGAGTTCTACGCAGTTGCAGGCAGCGCTGGCGAAGGTGGGCCACACCACCAGCAAGCGCACCGTGGAGCGCGACCTGGTGGAACTGTCGGCGTTGTTTCCGCTGCACTGCAACAGTAAAGGCATGCCTTATGGCTGGTACTGGCAACCTGGGCTGAGCCTGGACGAGGCGCAGCAACTGCAACCGGATGCCCTCGCACCGGTTCGCCCGATCGGGCTACGCGCCTGGGTCGACGACGCGCTCGCGCTGCGCCTTGAACAGCAGCCATTGTCCACAGACATGCAGCTGGCACCTCAGCAAGGCGGCGGCGCCTCGCTGGCCGCTACCGTCGACGACAGCCGTGCACTGATGGGCTGGTTACTGTCCCAGGCAGGGTCGATTCGTGTCCTAGCGCCCGCATCACTGCGCGCCGCCCTGCTGGAGCAGCAGCGCCAGAGCTTGGCGCTGCACGAAGAATGCAGCTAAGCACGAGCGTGTAGGAGCAGCCTTGCGCTGCGAAGAGGTCCGCGACAACACCGGGAAATCTTCGCTGGTGCTACGGGCCTCTTCGCAGCACAAGGCTGCTCCTACACCACCCCTGTTCAGTATGGGGTTGTGATATTCGGTAACGATCTGTCGAGTGCTGGATTGCTGCGTCTCCTATTGTTTTAACGACAAGGATCGTTAAACGAGGAACACACCATGGAGTGGGCCGAAGCAAAGCTACTACGGCGGGGACGGTTCTCGGAACCCGGCAGGCTATACCTGCTCACCACCGTCACTCACCAGCGCAAGCCGCTGTTTGCAAGCCTGCTTGCTGCGCGTTTGGTTATTGGGCAAATGCGCCATTCGGAACGAGAAGACGCCTGCCAGTCACTTGCCTGGGTGGTGATGCCTGATCACTTACATTGGCTGATAGAACTTCACACCAATACGCTGTGCAGCCTGATGCGGCAGTTCAAGTCGCGTTCTGGCACTGCATTGTGCAAAGCCGGGGTAAGTCGTGGCCAAGTCTGGCAACGTGGTTATCACGACCGTGCCTTACGCAAGGACGATGACGTGCGCAAGATAGCCAGATACATTGTTGCCAACCCATTGCGTGCGGGTTTGGTTGAACACATAGGTGACTATCCCCACTGGGACGCAGTGTGGCTCACTGCGGACGTGACCGACCCACTTAACTCACTGTAGGAGCAGCCTTGTGCTGCGAAGAGGCCCGCGACAACACCGGGAATCTTCGCTGGTGCTACGGGCCTCTTCGCAGCACAAGGCTGCTCCTACAGTGACCCATTGACAGGTTCAGGACGGCAACACCGGCACGCGTCGGCGTGACAGGCAGGCGTACGCCAACCCCAGCACGCTGAACCCCAATATCCCCAATAACACCATCAATTCGCGGCTGTAGCGCGCCACTTGCGCGGGGAAGCCGGTGAACTCGCGGTACACCTGCACATCGGCCACGCCGTCGGCATGACGGATGCTGACGCCGCCCTGGCGGATCTGCGAGTAGTCGGCATCGAAGTACACCCACACCTTGCACGCCCCACCCGGTTCGATGGAGGGTATTTCGACCAGGGGCGTGGCGGCTTCGATAATGGTGTCGTTGCCAGCCGCATCGCGCACCTGCACCAGGCCCTTGGCCGGCAGGCGAATCTTCACCAGGCGAACCGGCGCATTCCCGGTGTTGCGCAGGTCGATGAGCAGACCGGTGCGGTGGTCCACCAGCCCCGCCTCGAACGGTTTGGCGAACAACTGGGCGTAAGGCGCCTGGGCCAGTTCGATCAACCTGTCGACCTGGTCCTGGTGCAACTGCCCTTCGCTGATGGTGTTGATACGGCCCTGCAACTGCTCGTACTTAAGCTGCTCGCTGGCCTTGGTGATGCGTTCGCTGAACTGGCTCGGGTAAGTGAGGTAGGCGTAGGTCAGGGAGGCCTCCAGGCGAGGGCTGCCTTTGATCACCACATAGGCCACTACCATGACCATCAGGCCAATCAGCAGGGCTACGAGGACTTTGCCGACTTTGTCCCAGCTCAACGCAAACTTCCTTCTGTCGTGATACTGACGGTTCAAGGCGCCCAAGGGTGCCAATTTCGTGGCACCCAGGCAAGCGTTCAACGCCCTGGGAGCCGAAAGCGACCACACCGGTACCCTGATAGCAGAGCATAGCCACCCTCAGCATCGACAGGTTGAAGTTCTGACCCTGGGCTCAGAAGCCCAGCGTCGCCGACAGCAGGTAGGTCCTTGGGGTAGACAGTGTCAGCCCTGGCTCACTGTCGTCCGAAGCCCCTGCCGACGCCCAGTAGCGGTCGTCCAGCACGTTCTCGACACTGGCCCGCAGCGTGACCTGGGTAGCGTCAACCTTGAAGGTATAGCGGGCGCCCAGGTCGAAACGCTCCCAGCCGTCGATCTGCTTGCTGTTGTTCTGGTCCAAGTACTGCGAACTCGAGTGAATGCCCCGTGCGGTCAAGGTCAGCCCGTTTACCCTCGGCACATCCCATTCGGCCCCCACATTGACGTTGTACTCGGGCGTTGCCGGTGCGCGGTTGCCGTCGAAGGCGCCGCCGACGGTATCGGTCAGTTCGCTGTCGATGTACATCACCCCGCCCAGCAGGCGGACGCCCTCCAGCGGCTCGCCAAACACACTGAGCTCCACACCTCGGTTGTCGCGCTTGCCATTGGGCCCGAACACCCGCGTGGTGGCATTGGTTTCGTAGGCGGGCTGGCGTATGCGAAACACGCTGGCGGTGAAGCCGACCTTACCCAGGTCATACTTCGCCCCGACTTCCACCTGCCGGCTGGTGAAGGGCGGGAAGATCTGGTCTTCGTTGACCGACGTCGACGGCGCGATCTTGCCTTGGCTCAAGCCTTCCATGTAGTTGGCGTACAGCGACAGCTGCTCGCTGACCTTCAGCAGAACGCCCGCCGATGGCGACACCTTTTCTTCGTCGTAGGCCGTGTCACCTTTGACGCCGTCGCTCCAGTCATCGACCTGCACCCGCTGCCAGCGGGCGCCCAAGGTCAGCAGCAGGCGGTCATCGAAAAAGCCAAGGGTATCGGCCAGGGCGACGCCGCTGAACCGGTTCTCGGTATAGACCTTGGGGTCGAGCCGGGTCGGGGTGCCGGGTGTCGGCGTGGCCACCGGGTTGTAGAGGTTGCTGGGCGCCGAGGCATAGCGCGCGCCGCCGTTGGTGAAGTCCATGTAGAAGTACGTGGCGGCCAGGTTCACTTCGTGGCTGACCGGCCCGGTATGGAACCAGTTGCGCACACCGGCCGTGGCGGTACGCACGCTTTCATCGCGGGTGAAATCGCGCGGCTGAACAGTAAAGTCCCCGGCATCGTTGATGATCGAAACGTTGTGGCGCAAGAAGTCATGGTTGCTCTTGCGCGCGCCGACTGCGCCATAAGCCATCAGCGAGTCGCTGATGTCGTACTCGGCATTGACGGCACCGAAGGTGTCATTAGTGCGCGCCTTGCTCCAGGCCTGTGCGTAGTTGTGGTGTACATCATTGGCGCTCGGCACCTTGGCATTGGCACCAATCAGCACACGCTCCTGGGGGGCATCGGTATCACGCTCGGTGTGGCCGATGTCGGTCGATAAGCGCAGCCGTTCGCCGCGAAAATCCAGGCCCAGCACCGCCATGTCCCGCTCGACACGCTGGTGATCCCACTCGGTGTCGCCGGCCTGCTTGACGCCGTTGAAGCGGATACCAAACTGCCCACCCTCGCCAAAGCGGCGGCCGACATCCACCGCACCGCCGGCCTGGCTGCCCGAGGCAAAACTGCCGGTGAACTCAGTAATGGGCGTATCGCCTGCCCGCTTTGGCACAACATTGATACCGCCGCCCACGCTGCCACGCGGCGAAATACCATTGAGCAACTGGCTCGGCCCCTTGATGATGTCGACCCGGTCGGCCATCTCCATGTCGATCGAGTAGGTCGGCAAGATGCCGAACAGGCCATTGTAGGAAACATCGCTGTTGAACAAGCTGAACCCGCGGATGGTGAACTGCTCGAAGCGCCCACCTGCCGGGTTGGTCGCACGCACCGAGGGGTCGCTGGCGATCAGGTCACCCAGGGTACGTGCCTGCTGGTTCTTCACCAGGTCGCTGGTGTAGGTGGTCATGCTGAACGGGGTGTCCATGAAGTCGCGCGAGCCAAGCAGGCCTTGCGATCCTTGGCGGGCGACCTGGCCACCGGCATAAAGTAGCGCGTCGCTGCCACCCACATGGCCACCGACGATGCTGGTCGGGGCGATCTCCAGCGCATCCGACGCTTGCGCCACAGGCACCAGGGTAAACGCCCCATTACCCACCGGTTGCAGCTGCAGGCCGCTGCCTTGAAGCAGCTGCATGAAGCCCTCGTAAACGCTGTAACTGCCTGACAACCCCCTGCTTTGCCGGCCCGTGACCAGCGCCGGGTCGAGTGAAAGGCTGACCCCGGCGAGGTGGGCGAAACGGGTCAGTGCGGCGCCCAAGGTGCCGGCGGGCACGGTGTAGGCACGCCGCGCGAGGTCGTCGGCCCAGGCTGACGAAGACAACAGGTTGGCACTCAGGCTGATGGCAAAACCCAGGTACATCAACGGACGCGAACGAAGTGACGCCGCACGCGGGCGGCAAGGCAATACGGCAGGCATTGAAACAGGCTCCCTTTATTCTCTACTACCGCTAATGACAGGCGGCCTGAAAAAAAGGGACAGCCTTGCAGCATTATTTTTAACGAACGAAAAACCCTGCCCACCGTCCACGGTTAATCCTTGACCGAGGTCATGCCGTGAAGGACGATCAGCCTTCCACAAGCAAGGACGAATACCATGTTACGGATATTGGGCAGAGCGTCTTCGATCAACGTGCGTAAAGTCCTCTGGGCCTGTGCCGAGTTTGATATCCCCTTCGAACGGGAAGACTGGGGCGCGGGCTTCACCGCCACCGACACCCCCGAATTCTTAGCACTTAACCCCAACGCCATGATCCCGGTCATCCAGGATGGCGACTTCACCCTGTGGGAATCCAACACCATCATCCGTTACCTGGCGACGCGCTATGGCCACACCTCGGTGTACCCGACCGAGGCAAAAGCACGGGCAGGTATCGATCAATGGATCGACTGGCAGGCTTCGGACCTCAACAGGTCCTGGAGCTATACCTTCATGTCGCTGGTCAGGCACTCACCCGCCCATCAGGACCCGCAGGCGCTGGCCGCCGGCCGTGCCGAATGGTCTCGCTACATGCAGATTCTTGATCGGCAGCTCGCCGCAACCGGTGCGTATGTGGCTGGCGACATGTTCACCCTGGCTGACATCCCCATCGGCCTTTCGGTCAACCGGTGGTTCGAGACGCCTTTCGAGCATCCTCATTTGCCAGCCGTCAGGGCGTATTACGAACGCTTGAGCAAGCGCCGGGCGTTTTGCCTGCATGGCAGGAACGGCACCCCCTGAGCGCTTGATGCACAGGAGCCTTGCAGCGCGCGCTAGCGTGACTGCAAGAGCTTCGCCAAGACGAACGTCACAACCACGGCCAGCAACACCGCAAGCGAAATCGACAGGACTGCGCCCCACTGCAACAGCGTACTTTGTAGGGCCAGGTAGAAGCCCACCACGCCCACCGCGCCAATGGCATTGCCACGCACGATCGCGCCCAACTCATGGCGCCCGCCCTGGACGTGGGCAAATACTGCAAGCGGCCAGGCGATTACCGGGACCGGCGCCAGCATCCCACTGACCACCGGCCCGAGCATCGTTGCACTGGCCGTGATCACCAACAGCAACAAGGTGGCGGTCATCATGCGCATCGGGATGACCCAGCGCGGCATCGGCACGTAACGCGCTGAACAGGCCTGGGCCGGTTGCGAGGTAGCGACGACGATGGCGACGACCAGTAACAGCGTGGCAACGACAGACAGCGCCACCCAGCCCAGGTGGCTGGTCGCCAAGGCGGCCACAGCGAAGAACAGCAGCGCTACGATGCAGCCGACAAACGCACTGACGCGCTGGGTCACCCAGTAGTAGAACAAACAGGTCGCTTGCACGGCGGCCACCCCCGCCAATGCACCAGGTACGGCCTGCGACGCGAACACCTCGCCCTGTTCAAGGCTGAGAAACAGCATCACCAGCGCTGAGGTGACAGGCAGCCCCGACAGCAGCCCGCCAATTTGCGTACCCCAACGTTTGCCCGCCAGCGAGATGGCCAGCATGAGGGTGGGTGTCATGAGTAGTTTGAGGTAGAAGGCAGTCATGCAGAGGTTCGGGTCAGAAGGGAGGGATCAAGCCTTGCGCAGTCGCGCGCGGGT
Source organism: Pseudomonas sp. SWRI50 (assembly GCF_014269095.1). Lineage (NCBI taxonomy): Bacteria > Pseudomonadati > Pseudomonadota > Gammaproteobacteria > Pseudomonadales > Pseudomonadaceae > Pseudomonas > Pseudomonas sp. SWRI50. The sequence continues at coordinate 96,098 of NZ_JABWRW010000006.1, forward strand.
TGCTTGGCAGAGCCTCATGCTAGCCGAATTGCACTTCAGCCCACCAGCGGCGAACGCGCCGGCCCCGTCACAACTGCGCCAGCCGCTCCCGCAAGAACCCGACAAAGGTTTGCACCGCCCGCGCCACCTGGCGATGCTGCGGATACACCGCCGACAACTGCAACGCCGGCGGCGTCCAGTCTTCCAGCAACGTCACCAAGCGGCCATCCGTCAGTGCCTGGCCAACGATGAACGTGGGCAGGTACGTCACGCCCATCCCCGCTATCGCCGCATCCCTGAGCATTTCGCCATTGTTGGCGCGCATCCGCCCCGCCACCGCAATTGCCTGCGTCTTACCGCCCTGTTTGAACTGCCACTGCACCTGCCGTGAATGCCCATAAGGCAGGCAGTCATGCCCGGCCAACTGCTCGGGGAATGCGGGCACCCCATGCGCCTCAAGATAGGCCGGGCTTGCGCAGTACACCCGTTCAACACCGGCAATACGCCGCGCGATGAGGCTGGAGTCCTCCAGCGCGCCAATGCGTAAGGCCAGGTCATAGCCTTCGCCGATCAGGTCCACGGCCCGGTCGCTGAGGTCCACTTCTACATCCACCAGCGGATGCAACTGCAGAAATTCGGTCAGCAGGCACCCCAGGTGGGCCATGGCGAACGACAGCGGCGCACTCAGGCGCAAGGTGCCGCGCAGGGCCTGGGCCTGGCCGCTGATGTCGTGCTCCACCTGCTGCACTTCGCCCAGCAAGCGCAACGCCGACTGGTAGTAGTGCTGCCCCAGCGGGGTGGCATCCAGGCGCCGTGTCGAGCGGTTGAGCAGGCGCACGCCCAGGCGTTCTTCAAGTTGCATCAGGCGCCGGCTGACCGATTGCTTGGACATACCCAGTCGGTCCGCCGCAGCGGTGAAACTACCGGCTTCCATGACCTGGGCGAAGATCCGCATGTCTTCGTAAGGGTTCATTGTCTCGTTCCTGGTGACAGTCAAACGCTTTATAGCCGCTTTTTCCCACGAAGGCATCTCCTTAATCTACTCGCAAGTCACAGCGATGGCCTTTAAGGCCAGGCAATTCGCCCCTCTCAAACACTTGCATAGAAAAGGATTCGCACATGAACATTGTCCACAAGGTACTCACTACTAGCCTCCTTGCCCTCTCCGTTTCCACTGCGTTTGCAGCAGGCAGCCCAGGCGTCGAGCAGCACACCCAGGCCTTCCTCGAAGCCCTGGAAAAGGGTGGCGGCAAGCCCCTGGAACAGCTCGCGCCGAAGGACGCCCGTGCAGTGCTGACCGGTGCTCAATCGTCGGTCAAGGTTGACCTGTCCGGCATCGAAGTCAAAGCACACACGATCCAGGCCAACGGCGAGGCGATCACGCTGCAGGTTGTCCGCCCGGCCAATGTGAAAGGTGAGTTGCCGGTGTTCATGTTCTTCCATGGCGGCGGCTGGGTACTGGGCGATTTCCCAACTCACCAGCGGCTGATTCGCGACCTGGTGGTCGGTTCCGGCGCCGTAGCGGTGTACGTGGACTACACGCCTTCACCTGAAGCGCACTACCCCACCGCCATCAACCAGGCTTATGCCGCCACCCGCTGGGTGGCCGAGCATGGCAAAGCGATCGGCGTGGATGGCAAGCGCCTGGCCGTGGCCGGCAACAGCGTCGGCGGCAACATGGCCGCAGTGGTCGCGCTCAAGGCCAAGGAGGCCGGTACGCCCAAGCTGCGCTTCCAGTTGCTGCTGTGGCCGGTGACCGATGCCAGCTTCGAAACCGGCTCGTACAAGCAGTTCGCCGAGGGGCACTTCCTCACGACGGGCATGATGAAGTGGTTCTGGAATAGCTACACCACTGACGCCAAAGCACGTGAGCACATCTACGCCTCGCCGCTGCGGGCCAGCAGCGAGCAGCTCAAAGGCCTGCCGCCAGCGCTGGTGCAGACCGCAGAGTTCGATGTGTTGCGTGATGAGGGCGAGGCCTATGCACGCAAGCTGGATGCGGCGGGGGTGGCGGTGACTGCGGTGCGGTACAACGGGATGATTCATGACTATGGGTTGCTGAACCCACTGAGCCAGGTGCCTGAAGTGAAAGCGGCGATGCGCCAGGCGGCTGGGGAGCTGAAGGTGCACCTTCAATAAATCCAGACACAAAGGCCCGAGCGATCGGGTCTTTGTGGTTGCGCGTGCCATTGCTACCTGTTCTTCCGAAACCCACTTACAACGAGAGGGCAATGGCGTTCGGGTGCGCCAGGAGCAGTTGCTGCAACTTGGCAATGGCCAGGATGCAGAGGTCCTGGTGTTCGACTTGCGCCCCCATGAGTTGCCAGGCATGCCGTAAAACGATGCCGGCCCTGATCACCTCAGGGCTCGAACCCTTCGACGATGATCACTTCAGCCTTCGCCACACCTTGGCGGTGGCTGCAGGCCTCCTGATAAAGCGCCGACTGATAACAGGCCACCGCCTGCTCGTATGAGTCGAACTCGATCACCACACTGCGCTGCGGCGTCGGCCGCCCTTCCATCGCCTCGCTACGCCCGCCCCGCGCCAGAAACCGCCCACCGAATGCGGCAAAGGCAGCGGGCGCGCGCTGGGTGTATTGCTGGTATTGCTCGGGGTCGGTCACATCCACGTGGGCGATCCAATACGCTTTCATCCGCTGCTCTCCTGTTGCAAAAGTATTTGTGTATGATGGTATACCATAAAAATCACCCCACCACAGCGAGCGTGCAGCATGGCTTTCAACAGCATCGAAGAACTTCTCGAGGACTACCGGCAAGGCAAGATGGTCCTGCTGGTGGACGATGAGGACCGGGAAAACGAAGGCGACCTGCTGATCGCCGCCGAGCGCTGTGACGCCCAGGCCATCAACTTCATGGCCCGCGAAGCGCGTGGCCTGATCTGCCTGACGCTGACCGACGATCATTGCCAGCGCCTGGGCCTGGAGCAAATGGTACCGGCCAACGGCAGCGTGTTCAGCACCGCTTTCACCGTGTCGATCGAGGCCGCCACTGGCGTCACTACCGGTATTTCCGCCGCCGATCGTGCGCGAACCGTGGCAGCGGCCATGGCGCCGAACGCGCGCCCGGAAGACCTGGTGCAGCCTGGGCATATCTTCCCCTTGCGCGCCCGCGAAGGCGGCGTGCTGACCCGCGCCGGCCACACCGAAGCGGGCTGCGACCTGGCGCGCCTGGCCGGTTTCACAGCCGCCTCGGTGATCGTCGAAGTGCTCAATGACGACGGCACCATGGCGCGCCGCCCGGACCTGGAAGTGTTCGCCGCCAGGCACGGCATCAAGATCGGCACCATTGCCGATTTGATCCACTACCGCCTGAGCACCGAGCAGACCATCAAGCGCATCGGCGAGCGCGAATTGCCCACCGTGCACGGCACCTTCCGCCTGGTCACCTATGAAGACCGCATCGAAGGTGGCGTGCACATGGCCATGGTCATGGGCGACATCCGCCGTGAGCAACCGACCCTGGTGCGCGTGCATGTGATCGACCCGCTGCGCGACCTGGTCGGCGCCGAATACGCCGGCCCGGCCAACTGGACACTGTGGGCGGCGCTGCAGAAGGTCGCCGAAGAAGGCACCGGCGTGGTGGTGATCCTGGCCAACCATGAGTCTTCGCAGGCGTTGCTCGAACGCGTTCCGCAGCTGACCCAGCCGGTGCGGCCTTACCAGCGCGGGCAGTCGAAGGTGTATTCGGAAGTCGGCACCGGTGCACAGATTTTGCAGGACCTTGGCGTAGGCAAGCTGCGCCACCTAGGGCCGCCGCTCAAGTATGCAGGGTTGGCAGGGTATGAGCTGGAGGTGGTGCAGAGCATTCCGTTCGAGCCAGTGTTGGCTAGCTGACACCGCTGCCATAGCGCCCACGCCGTGTAGGAGCAGCCTTGTGCTGCGAAGAGGCCGGTACTTACCCAGAGAAGGGTCCTGTTTGCACCGGCCTCTTCGCAGCACAAGGCTGCCCCTACAGCACGTGGAGGCGATGGTTGGAAAGGTTGGAGTGATGGCCGGTCGCCTCCGCCTCTTGCCAAAAGTTTGGAATACCATAATATGATATCCCGTAGACCTTGAATGTGCAGGCCGGCACCTACACTCACAATCGGCCACCGACACTTTGTTTTAGCTGCTCCCCGAATACTGTTGGCGGGCGCACCAAAAAGCCCCGCCTCGAATAACAAAAGCAACGAGGGCGTAACCATGCTGTTGAGCAAACGTGTAACCGCAGTGCTGTCCGCCAGCCTGCTGACCCTGGCGTGTCAGGCCACGCAGGCCGCTGACAGCCTGAACTTCGTCAGTTGGGGCGGTACCACCCAGGACGCCCAGAAAGAAGCATGGGCCGTACCCTTCTCCAAAGCGACCAACATCAAAGTCGTCCAAGACGGCCCTACCGACTACGGCAAGCTCAAGGCCATGGTCGAAAGCGGCAACGTGCAGTGGGACGTGGTCGACGTTGAAGCCGACTTCGCCCTGCGCGCCGCCAGTGAAGACCTGCTCGAGCCGCTGGATTTCAACACCGTCAAAAAAGACCGCATCGACCCGCGCTTCGTGTCAGACCATGGCGTCGGCTCGTTCTTCTTCTCGTTCGTGCTCGGCTACAACGAAGGCAAGCTGGGTGCCAACAAGCCGGTAGACTGGACCTCGTTGTTCGACACCAAGACCTACCCCGGCAAGCGCGCCTTGTACAAATGGCCGAGCCCTGGCGTGCTTGAACTGGCGCTGCTGGCCGACGGCGTGCCCGCCGACAAGCTCTACCCGCTGGACCTGGACCGCGCTTTCAAAAAGCTCGACACCATCAAGAAAGACATCGTCTGGTGGGGTGGCGGCGCGCAGTCGCAGCAACTGCTGGCCTCTGGTGAAGCCTCGCTCGGCCAGTTCTGGAACGGCCGCGTGTATGCCTTGCAGCAAGACGGTGCACCGGTGGGCGTGAGCTGGAAACAGAACCTGGTCATGGCCGACTTCCTGGTCATCCCCAAGGGTGCCAAGAACAAGGACGCGGCCATGAAGTTCCTGGCCAACGCCAGCAGCCCCGAAGGCCAGGCCGAGTTCGCCAACCTGACCGCTTACGCGCCGGTCAACCTGGACAGCGTGCCCAAGCTCAAAGCCGACCTGGCGCCTAATCTGCCGACCGCCTATGCCCAGGACCAGGTGACACTGGATTTTGCTTACTGGGCGAAAAACGGCCAGGCCATCGCCGCACGCTGGAATGAGTGGTTGGTCAAATGAAAGTCGCCATCAACGCCCTGCACAACGCGCAAGGTGCCCCCACGGGCGCCGGCGCTCCGGGAACGGCCCCCCGCCGTGTGAGCCTGGGCCAGCGCTGGAAAGGCAGCCGCAACCTGTTGCCTGCCCTGCTGTTCCTTGGCCTGTTCTTCTTCGCCCCGCTGATCGGCCTGTTGCTGCGCGGCGTGCTGGAGCCAGTGCCAGGCCTTGGCAACTACGAGCAGTTGTTCGCCAACTCGGCTTATGCGCGGGTGCTGTTCAACACCTTCTCGGTGGCCGGCGTGGTGACCCTGATCAGTGTGCTGCTGGGCTTCCCGCTGGCCTGGGCGATCACCCTGGTGCCTAACGGCTGGGGCCGCTGGTTGCTGAACATCGTGCTGCTGTCGATGTGGACCAGCCTGCTGGCGCGCACCTACTCGTGGCTGGTGCTGCTGCAAAGCTCGGGTGTGATCAACAAGGCGTTGATGGCCATGGGCATCATCGACACCCCGCTGGAGATGGTGCACAACCTCACCGGCGTGGTGATCGGCATGAGCTACATCATGATCCCGTTCATCGTGCTGCCGCTGCAGGCGACCATGCACGCCATCGACCCGATGGTGCTGCAAGCCGGGTCGATTTGCGGGGCCAGCCCGTGGACCAACTTCTGGAAGGTGTTCCTGCCGCTGTGCCGCTCGGGGCTGTTTTCGGGGGCGTTGATGGTGTTCGTCATGTCGCTCGGTTACTACGTCACGCCGGCCCTGCTCGGTGGTGCGCAGAACATGATGCTGCCCGAATTCATCATTCAACAGGTGCAGTCGTTCCTCAACTGGGGCCTGGCCAGCGCCGCCGCCGCACTGCTGGTGGTGATCACCCTGGTGCTCTTCTACCTGTACCTGAAGCTGCAGCCGGAATCCCCGGTCGGCAACGCGAGGTAATCCGCCATGCTCCTGTCACCCAATGCCATGGGCCGCCCGCTGCGTACGGGCCTGTACCTGACCACCGGGGTCATCGCGGCCTTCCTGCTGCTGCCGGTGGTGTTCATCGTGCTGCTGTCGTTCGGCTCTTCGCAGTGGCTGGTGTTCCCACCGCCGGGCTGGACCTTCAAGTGGTACGGCCAGTTCTTCTCCAACCCGGAGTGGATGGATGCCGCCCTGGCCAGCCTCAAGGTCGCCGTGCTGACCACTGTTGCCGCAGTGCTGCTGGGCCTGCCGACGGCGTTTGCCCTGGTGCGCGGCCGCTTCCCCGGCCGTGAGATGCTCTACGGCCTGTTCACCATGCCGATGATCGTGCCGCTGGTGATCATCGCCGTCGCAGTGTATGCGCTGTTTCTCAAACTGGGCTACACCGGCACGCTGTTCGCGTTCGTGGTCAGCCACGTGATCGTCGCCCTGCCCTTCACCATTATCTCGATCATCAACTCGCTGAAGCTGTTCGACCAGTCGATCGAAGATGCCGCAGTCATCTGCGGCGCCTCGCGCCTGCAGGCAATCTTCAAGGTGACCTTCCCGGCCATTCGCCCGGGCATGATCGCCGGCGGCCTGTTCGCCTTCCTCGTCTCGTGGGATGAAGTGGTGCTCAGCGTGATGATGGCCAGCCCCGACCTGCAGACCCTGCCGGTGAAGATGTGGACCACCCTGCGCCAGGACCTGAGCCCGGTGATCGCCGTCGCCTCGACGCTGCTGATCGGCCTGTCCCTGCTTGTGATGGTCATTGCCGCCGCTTTGCGCCGGCGCACCGAAGTCAACGCCTGAGCGCCCGGAGAAAACAACAATGAGTGCAGTGATCAAAGACAACGCGCACAACAAGACCCTGGTCAGCCTGCGCGGCCTGAACAAGCACTACGGCGACTTCACCGCCGTGGACAACCTGGACCTCGAAATCCAGGACGGCGAGTTCCTCACCTTCCTCGGCTCCAGCGGTTCGGGCAAGTCCACCACCCTGTCGATGCTGGCCGGTTTCGAAACCCCCAGCAGCGGCGAGATTCTGGTCGAAGGCCAGTCGCTGGTGAACGTGCCGCCGCACAAGCGTGATATCGGCATGGTGTTCCAGCGTTATTCGCTGTTCCCGCACCTGAACGTGCGCGACAACATCGCCTTCCCCCTGGCCATCCGCAAGCTCGGCGCCGCCGAGATCAACAAGCGGGTCGATGCCATGCTCAAGCTGGTGCAGCTGGAAAAGTTCGCTCACCGCAAGCCCTCGCAAATGTCGGGCGGCCAACAGCAACGGGTGGCGATCGCCCGTGCGCTGGTCTACGAGCCCCGCATCCTGCTGATGGACGAGCCGCTCGGCGCACTGGACAAAAAGCTGCGTGAAGACCTGCAAGACGAACTGCGCCAGTTGCACCGCCGGTTAGGCATCACCATCGTCTACGTCACCCACGACCAGGAAGAAGCCATGCGCCTGTCCCAGCGCATCGCCATTTTCAGCCATGGCAAGATCGTTGGGTTGGGCAGTGGTTATGACCTTTACCAGAACCCGCCTAACGCGTTCGTCGCCTCGTTCCTGGGCAACTCAAACTTCCTGCGGATCACGGCCAGCAGCAATGGCGCGGGCAGTTTCGAGGGCCAGCCGGTGGCCATTCGCCTGACCGCCGGGTTGGCTGCCGACCAGCAGGCACTGATCATGGTACGCCCGGAAAAAGCCCTGGCACTGACCGCTGCCCAGGCCGCCGCGCAACCCCTGCCAGCAGGCTGGAACGAGGTGCGGGCCAAGGTCGCCGAAGTGTTGTTCCTGGGTGAAAGCCAGACCTGCCATGTGGTCACTGCCGGCGGTACCGAAATGACCGTGAAGGCGCTGTCTGCGGCAGGCATGCCGATGCAGCCAGGGGATACCGTGAACGTGCGCTGGGCCGTGGCCGATGCCTGCATCTATACCGAGTGGGCGGAGAGTGACCTGAGCAAGTCGGCAGGCGCGCACTGATTTAGCAGCAACCTGTGGGAGCAACTGTCTTGTGGTGCTTGTACCGGCCTCTTCGCGGGCAAACCAGCTCCCACAGCATTAACGCCCTCCGACTGCCTGTCATATTTCTATCACGCCACCGTCGTAATCTGCCGGGCAACTCTGTGCCATAGGTTGCCCGGCATGCCCCGCCTGCTGCTCATTCTTCTTGCCCTGCTTCCGCTGTCGGCCCTGGCCGATTTTGCGCATTTGCGCGTGCAGGGCTCCAACACCATCGGCGCGGCCCTGCTGCCGGCTTTGGTGCAAGGGCAATTGCGGGCTCAAGGTGCAACGGCGATTGAACAGGCCCCCGGCACACACATCAACGAAACCGTCATCACCGCCCGCGACGTTCGCGGGCAACCGCTGCGTGTCGACATCGCCGCGCATGGTTCCAGCACCGGCTTTGCAGCGTTGGGCCGGGGCGAGGCCGACCTGGCTGCCGCCTCGCGGCCGATCAACGAAACAGAAGTTCAGCAACTGCATGCCCTGGGTGACCTGCGCGCGGCCAGCGCCGAACAGGTCATCGGCCTCGATGGCGTGGCGGTGATCGTCCACCCCGACAACCCACTGCCACAACTGACCACGCAGCAACTGGCGCAGATCTTCTCCGGGCACATCCAGCGCTGGGACCAGGTGGGCATTGCGGGTGGGAAGATTCACCTTTATGCCCGCGACGACCGTTCCGGCACCTTCGAAACCTTCAAGGCACTGGTGCTCGACCCTAATCAAGGCGAGCTGTCTGCCAAGGCCCAGCGCTTTGAATCCAGCGACACGCTGGCCGAGCGCGTCACCGCCGACCGCCAGGCCATCGGCTTCAGCAGCCTGGCGGCAGTACACGGGGCCAAGGTGCTGGCCGTCGCCCAGGGCGATGCACCGGCCATGCTGCCGCAGCGCTCGCTCGTGGCCAGCGAGGACTACCCGCTGTCGCGGCGCCTGTATTTCTACCTGCCAGCCAACCCCAAGCCTCAGGCCAAGGCCCTGGCCGACTTTGCCCAGAGCCCAGCCGGCCAGGCCATCGTCGCCCAACTGGGTTTCGTTTCGCAGCAGGTCAAGGCCCAACCGGTACCCCCACAGGCCGACATGCCGCCACGCTACCGCACACTGGCCCAGCAAGCGCAGCGGTTGAGCGTGAATTTTCGCTTTCAGGAGGGCAGCGCCAGCCTCGACAACAAAGCGTTGCGCGATGTGCAGCGGGTAGCCGAGTACCTGCGCCAGGCCGGCAAGTTGCAGAGCAAGGCGGTGCTGGTGGGCTTTGGTGACCCCAAGGAGACACCCGGGCGCGCGGCGCTGCTTTCGCGCTTGCGGGCGCTGGCGGTTCGTCGCGAGCTGGCACGCGATGGCGTGGACGTGCTGGAAGTAACCGGCATGGGCGACGAACTGCCCGTGGCAGGGAACGACCAGGAGCAAGGCCGCTTGCGCAATCGGCGGGTAGAAGTGTGGGTGTATTAAGGCGTCACCCGCCGAGCGCCAGGCAAAGAAATGTAACAGGTCTGCATTCGGCATCCTCGTCAAACGGGACTAGGCTCAAGACCATGTGATACCGGGCCCCTCTGACGGCTGCCAAGCCGCCATGTCGGATCACTGTTGCCTTGCAACGTCGACAATAAAGGAGGGGCTCATGACGGCTCTGCAGACATTCCTCACCACTCCGTTTCTCGGTACCAGCACGTGGTTGTGGCTGGTGTTCATGGCCATCGTCATCGGTTTGCTGGTACTCGACCTGGGCGTGCTGCACCGCCAGGACCGCGAGATCGAAATGCGCGAAAGCCTGCTGCTGTACTCAGGCTATTTCAGTGTCGGCGTGCTGTTCGGCGCCTGGGTCTGGTATGAGCTGGGCGCGCAGTCGGCGCTGGAGTTCTACACCGGGTTCCTGGTCGAGCAGTCGCTGTCGATGGACAACGTGTTCGTCATGGCGATGATCTTCGGCTTCTTCGCCATCCCCCGCCGCTATCAGCACCGCGTGCTGTTCTGGGGCATCCTGGGCGTGGTGTTCCTGCGGGCGATCATGATCGGCGTGGGTGCGACACTGGTGCAGAACTTCGAATGGGTACTGTACATCTTCGGCGCCTTCCTGCTGTTTACCGGGGTGAAGATGGCGCTGTCGAAGGAGGACAGCCATCCGGACCTGGCCAACAACCCAATCTTGAAATTCGTGCGCCGGCACATGCGGGTTACCGACCAGATCCACGGCTCGCGCTTCTTCGTGCGCCAGACCCCGCCAGGGCAAAGCAAGGCGCTGCGGTATGCCACTCCGCTGTTTCTGGCCCTGGTGCTGATCGAACTGGCCGACCTGGTGTTTGCGGTCGACAGCGTGCCGGCGATCTTCGCCATTACCCAAGACCCGTTCATTGTCTACACCTCGAACATCTTCGCCATCCTCGGCTTGCGCTCGCTGTACTTCGCCTTGTCGGCGTTGATGCACCGGTTTATCTACCTCAAGTACGCGCTGGCGTTGGTGTTGATCTTCATTGGTTGCAAGATCTTCTACCACGGGATGGTCGGCAAGGTACCGGCGTTGCTGTCGCTGGGGGTGACGTTTGGGTTGTTGCTGGGTGGGGTGGTGGTGTCGTTGGTCAAGACGCGGGGGGGTAAGGTAGCGGTGGATGAGGCCAGCATGGAGCCGCTTCCGGCGGGGAAAGCTGAGGGCGATAAAAAAGAGAAAGACCCGCAATTGCGGGTCTGACTAACGCGCTTAATACGTGCAAACTCAGCGATTCTTAGACGCAACTATTCATCAAAAATACAAAAACTAGAATTACTACACCTTGGAAATCTTGATAACTAAACCCGCAAACACCATCCAGGCAAAACCGATGATAGCTAGCCAAGTCGACACTGCCAACCATCGCTTCAGCTTTGGCGGAAATTTTTTTAGCTCTTCAGCATCCACTTGACCGCGGCGCAATACAAACCAGGGGAACGTGACTAGGCCACCAATAGCACAAACCAACATTAGCCGCCATTTAAAACAAGATCCACCCCAGGTTACTTTCAAACACTCTATATACGAATTACTTGTAACCGAAGAGCAAACAACCTGATAATGACGAGTCAACGCTATGTACGCACTCATTGCAAAGCCTGACATGGAAATAACAAATGGCATAATTACAAACGACAGCTTTACAGCTATAGGCCATGTATTAATATCCATAATTTGATACCTCATAGATGAATTCCCCTGTCCCCTCCCCCATGATCTCACCTAACTTACCGCCCGCGAAGCTACCGCCGCCAACTAATAAAATTCCGCATAATGGAATTGCTAAACCCGCAGTACCCACAGTAAACGCAGCACACACCGTACCAGCCGCTGCACCGGCTACCAACGACCCTGCCATTCCACCACCCACGCCCCCGCTAAATTTTCCTGTTTCTACGAAACGGGCTTTCCTGCACTCCTCTGTACTCCCTGCCTGACAAACCTCTCTCACATTGAGGTACGACGAAGCCCCGCTCAGTCCAATTGCAGCATTCCCGCCGTGTTTGAGGTAATTGGAGAGTTTCGCCACTTTATCGAGATGCGTCGCATACCCCGGTATCTGCCCCGCCCCACCCGCTTTCGACCAATGGTGCACCAGGCTCTTGGTCGAAATATTCAGACTCTTCTTCAGCCGTTCATAACTGCCCAAGTTCAGCTGTTTGTTAAGCAATGCCGCCTTCAACTGTCCATCCAGCTGCTGCAACAGCTGACGCCGCGAGACGAAGAATTCGCGACTATTCAAATGCCCATGCCGCAAAAACTCCCGCTGATGCAATTGCTCGATCTGGGTCAAGGTGTTGCGGACCTGTTTCAACCCTTGATCCAGCATGTCCTTGCCCACGCCCATCGATTGGCTGGCATTGCTGAGCAAGCCGGCAATATCAGCCTGGTGCTTCATCATGAAATCCGATTCGGCAAAATCCAGCGCCGCCAACGCGTGCCGGGCGTCCTGAGCGGCAGCCATCAGCTTGGCTTCCTCCCGGGTACAGGCATCGCCATTATCTGGGTCACCAATGACGAAAATTTCCCCAGCCTTGAATCCTTGATCGTAGGTAGGATTAAGTCGCTGCAAACGGGAAATGGGTAACGTGGCGTCCTGCTCGGCCAACCGCAGCAGAACCTGAGAGAACGACATGCTTCTGGGAACCACATAAAAGCCCGGCTCCATTGTCCCCGGCAATGCTGTAACTGACCCTCGCGAGCAGTTGCTTGCTTGAGCACCAGCGGTTGGCACAATAGACATTACGCGGTGAGTCGCCAAAGCCTGGAGAGGTGGCGGTGCCACATCCAGCGGTGCTACGACTCGGTTACTACCGGGCGGGCAACCACAGTTCACCAGCGCCCCATCCATGGCCACGGCATGGCCACCAGAGATGAAATGCCTAACGCCTTCAGCGACGGTCCCTTCATCGCCGCAGAGGGGACAGGGTGTTGTCCTGTCGCCCTCCCTGAGCACCCTACGCCCGTCGCTCAAATAGCAGGGATCAGTCGCGATGCAAACAGCGCCCGTCGTGGTGACGTCACCGTCTACCGCCTGACCTTTTCCTCCCAGGTTGACACGCATCGACACGCTCTCTGTGCATAGGTGAGGTGTCGAAACCTAACAGCTGCAACCGCGCTTTTAGTGCCTGAACGTGAAAACCAGACACTTCCTACAGCAATTACGAAATCTGCTTACAAATCACTTGGAACTACGCAACATCTCCACCGGCACATACTTGCCGATCTCATACTTGCCAATCGCCGCGCGATGCACTTCATCCGGCCCGTCGGCCAGGCGCAAGGTGCGCTGCATGGCGTACATATACGCCAGCGGGAAATCACCGCTCACCCCAGCGCCACCATGCATCTGGATCGCCCGGTCAATCACCTTCAAGGCCACATTCGGCGCCACTACTTTGATCTGCGCGATTTCGCTGCGGGCCACTTTGTTGCCGACCGTGTCCATCATGTAGGCCGCTTTCAGGGTCAACAGGCGGGCCATGTCGATTTCCATGCGCGAGTCGGCGATCTTGTCGACGTTGCCGCCCAGGCGGGCCAGCGGGCGGCCGAAGGCAGTGCGCTCCACGGAGCGTTTGCACATCAATTCCAGCGCCCGTTCGGCCATGCCGACCGAGCGCATGCAGTGGTGGATGCGGCCTGGGCCGAGGCGGCCCTGGGCGATTTCGAAGCCACGGCCCTCACCCAGAATCACGTTCTCGTAAGGCACCCGCACGTTCTCGAACAACACCTCGGCATGGCCATGCGGCGCGTCGTCGTAACCGAACACCGGCAGCGGCCGGACGATCTTCACGCCAGGCGCGTCGGTTGGCACCAGCACCATCGAGTGCTGCTGATGGCGCGGCCCTTCGGGGTCGGACAGGCCCATGAAGATCATGACCTTGCAGCGCGGGTCACAGGCACCGGAGGTCCACCATTTGCGACCATTGATCACCCACTCATCGCCATCACGCACAGCGGTGGCGGCCATGTTGGTGGCGTCCGAGGAGGCCACGTCCGGCTCGGTCATGGCGAACGCCGAGCGGATCTCCCCGCGCAGCAGGGGCTCCAGCCACTGGCGTTTCTGCGCCTCGCTGCCATAACGCACCAGCACTTCCATGTTGCCGGTGTCCGGTGCCGAGCAGTTGAACGGCTCTGGCCCGAGCAGCGAGCGGCCCATGATTTCGGCCAGCGGGGCATACTCCAGGTTGCTCAGCCCGGCGCCGTACTCTGACTCGGGCAAGAACAGGTTCCACAGCCCCTCGGCGCGGGCCTTGGCCTTGAGCTCTTCCATGATCGCGGTGGGCTGCCAGCGATCCCCCTCGGCGACCTGGCGCTCGAACACCGCCTCGGCGGGATAGACATAGGCATCCATGAACGCGGTGACGCGCTCACGCAGTGCCTGGACCTTGGGCGAATAGGCGAAATCCATCGGGGCTACCTTCACGGTTCGTAGGACATGGGCCAGAGCCTAGAGCAGCACACGCCCATCCACCTAGTCTATTTTCCGCGTGTATAAACATTCATAACCGATATATGATCGGGCAATAATTCCAACAATGAGCGGCGCACATGAACCTCAGCAAGGTCGACCTCAACCTGTTCATCGTCTTCGACGCGATCTACACCGAAGCCAACCTGACCCGTGCCGGGCAAATTGTCGGCATCACCCAACCGGCGGTGTCCAATGCCCTGTCGCGGCTGCGCGAAACCTTCAACGACCCGCTGTTCGTGCGCACCGCACAAGGCATGGTGCCCACGCCGATGGCGCAGAACATCATCGGCCCAGTGCGCAACGCCCTTGCCCTGCTGCGCACCTCGGTGCAGGAAAGCCGCATCTTCAACCCGCAGCAGGCCAACAAGACCTTCCGCATCAGCATGACCGACCTGACCGAGGCGGTGATCCTGCCGCCGCTGTTCCAGCGCCTGCGCCGCCTGGCACCTTCGGTGCTGATCGAGAGCTTCCTGTGCAAACGTCGTGAAACCACCAAGGAACTGGCAGCCGGGCGGCTGGACTTTGCCGTCGACGCCCCGCTGAACACCGACCCACAGGTACGCCACGTCAAACTGATGCAAGACCGCTATGTCTGCGCCCTGCGCCAGGGCCACCCGCTCGCCGACAGCAAACTGACCCTCGACAGCTACCTGGGCATGACCCATATCCATATCTCCAGCCGCCGCAATGGCCTCGGCTATGTGGACCTGGCGCTGGGCAAGATGGGCGTGCAACGCAAAGTGGCCTTGCGCTCACAGCACTACCTGATGGCTTCGCAGGTGCTGCAGCAGACCGACATGGCGATGACCGTCCCCGAGCGTTTCGCCCGCCGCCATCAATTGCGCTACCAGGCATTGCCTGTGGATGTACCGGCGCTGGAAACCCACCTGTACTGGCATGAAAGCACGGATCAGGACCCCGCCAACCGCTGGATGCGCGAGCAGATCATCGAGTTGTGCGAACGGGTGTTGGCGGAGGAAGAACGCACGCTTGAACCTGCCTGACGTTCCTACCATGGTACAGATGCCAGCCTGGTGGAGAATTATTTTCTCTACCATCCTTCATACATAGAATTATTTACCAAAAAGGTGCGAATCAGCCAAACAGAAGGCAAAAATGTTTGGCCAAGGACCGGGTACGCTTACTGCAACGATCACTGAATTCAACGTGACAGACACGGACCTGCCCCATGCCCAGCGCCCCGCTCTACTTCGACTACGCCGCTACCACGCCCGTTGACGACCGCGTCATCGAAACGATGCTCGCCTGCCTTGGCCGCCAAGCCAACTTCGGTAACCCCGCATCCAGTGGCCACGCCTATGGCCAAGCAGCCCGCAATGCTGTGGAGCAGGCGCGCCAGCAGGTCGCCGAACGCGTCGGCGCCCGCGCCGATGAGCTGGTGTGGACATCAGGCGCTACCGAGTCCAACAACCTTGCGCTGAAGGGTATCGCCCAAGGCATTGGCGAGCCCGGCCACCTGATCACCAGCCAGCTGGAACACAAAGCCGTGCTTGACACGGTCGCTGAACTGGAGCGCCAAGGTTGGGCCGTTACCCGCCTGGCTGTGGATGCTTCGGGCCTCATTCAGCCTGAAGCCGTGCAGGCGGCACTGCAGGCCGATACCCGCCTGGTCTCGCTGATGGCGGTCAATAACGAACTGGGCACCGTGACCGATTTTGCGGCGATTGGCGAGCGTGTGCGTGCCCACGGTGCGCTGTTGCATGTGGACGCCGCGCAGGCGGTGGGCAAACTGGCCATCGACCTGGCAGCAATGGCGGTAGACCTGATGTCGTTCTCGGCCCACAAAGCCTACGGCCCCAAAGGCATCGGCGCGCTCTACGTCGGGCCGCGCGCGCGCGAACTGATGCGTGCGCAGATGCACGGTGGCGGGCATGAACACGGGCTGCGTTCCGGCACCTTGGCGACCCACCAGATTGTCGGCATGGGCAGCGCCTTTGCCCTGGCCGGCCAGCCGGGGGACAGCGAGCACCAGCGCATCGAGCACCTGTCCCGGCGACTGCGCGATGGGTTGCTCGCCTTGCCAGCGGTCAGCCTCAACGGCTGCGACACACAGCGCATTGCGCATACCTTGAACCTGTGTATCGAGAGCCGAGGCTTCAACAGTGCGGCGTTGGCCAGTGAGCTGGCATTGTCGACCACGTCAGCGTGTAATTCGGCGAGCAATGCGCCATCGCATGTGCTGCTGGCGCTGGGACTGAATGAAAGCCAGGCACGTAACAGCGTGCGGTTGAGCATTGGGCGGTTCAGCACCGAGGCTGAAGTGGACAAGGCCATCGAGGTGTTTGCCAAGGTGACAGCGCAGGCTTCAATGGCATTGTGGTGAGGCCGAGCTTGTCAGGGGCCGCTTCGCGCCCCATCGCCGGCAAGCCGGCTCCTACAGGGCCATCACTGTCCTGAAGACGGCGCAATTCCGGTGGGAGCCGGCTTGCCGGCGATGGGGCGCGAAGCGGCCCCCAGCGATATCACAGGAAAGTGAAGACCTTCGAAGCCGGCAAACGCGACTTGCTCAGCCCCGCATTGAAGTCGGCCTCACTCCGATAGCCCAGGCTCATGATTACCACACTGGTGTAGCCCTGCTCGCGCAGCCCCAGCTCGGCATCCAGCACCTTGCTGTCGAAGCCCTCGATCGGCGTCGCATCCAGGCCATGTGCCGCAGCGCCAAGCAGTGCGGTGCCCAAGGCCAGGTAGGTCTGCTTTTCCATCCAGTGCTGCACGTCTTTCTGGTCGAAGCGGTGCAGGTCGACGTAGTGACGACGGCTCTGGTTCTGCCCGGCGCGGGCCTGTTCGTCGCGAAAACGGCCATCAGCGGCTTCCTGCGCGAGCACCGCATCCAAATGGGCCTCGGTCATCTCGGTACAGGTGCAGAACACGATCACATGGGACGCATCGAGAATCTTCGGCGTGTTGTAGGCGAAGCGCTCTTGGGTGCTCTTGGCCAACCGGGCCTTGCCTTCGGCGCTGTCAGCGACGATGAAGTGCCAAGGCTGGGAGTTGACCGACGATGGGCTGTGGCGCAGTTGCTCGAGCAACGCATCGAGGGTGGCCTGGGGAATGCGACGCGAGGCGTCGTAAGCCTTGGTGGTGTAGCGGCGCTTGGCCAGGGAAACGGTATCCATGCAACAACTCCTGCAGTGAAACGGGATTTGTCGCGCATCTTATCTTTCCTGCAGATAAGAAAAACCGGCAAACTACAGCAACACTTTCATCCTGTGAGTGAAAATGCTGCGCATCACTGACCTTGAACTGTTCGTACGCAGCAGCGTGCTGGGCAGCTTCACCGCCGCCGCCCATGAGGCAGAACTGCTGCCGGGGCAGGTGGCCGCCGCCATCAAACGCCTGGAACGCGAGCTGGACGTGCGCCTGTTTGCGCGGACCACCCGCAGCCTGCGCCTGACCGCTGCGGGCGAGTTGTACTTGCCGACCGCGCAGAACGTGCTGGAAAGCCTGCGCCAGGGCCGCGAGGACCTGCACGGCAATGCCAGTACCTTGCGCGGCACCCTGCAGGTTTCAGCCCCTTCGGACATGGGCCGCAACATGCTGCTGCCCTGGTTGAGCGCCTTTCGCCGCGAGCACCCGGCGCTGCACCTGCGCTTCTTTCTGTCCGACCAGATGGCCGACCTCAATCGTGACCCGGTGGACATCGCCATCCGCTACGGCCTCAACCAGGATGCCAACTACATCGCCCTGCCCCTGGCCAGCTGGAACCGCCGGGTACTGGTCGCCTCCCCCGACTACCTCGCGCGCTACGGCCGGCCACTGACGCCGGAGGCCCTGCAGCAACATGCCTGCCTGTTGTACATGCAACAGAACCGGGTCTATGACAAATGGCGGGTGGGTAACCGCACCGTGCAGGTGCGTGGGCCGCTGGTCAGCGACGACGCCGATGTGATCCGCCGCCTGGCGCTGCTGGGTGAAGGGATCGTCTACAAGTCGTGGCTAGATGTCAGCGCCGACATCGAGGCGGGCGCACTGGAGATTCTGCTGCCCGAATACCTGGGCGAGCCAACGCCGGTCACCTTGGTCTGCCCGCACCGCAAGCAACTGACGCCAGCAGTGACACAGCTGCACCTGTGGCTGCGCGAACGCTTCGAGGCCCTGCGGCCGCGGCTGCTGAACAAGGGCTGCACAATCGTTCCAGACTGAACCGCACGCGTGCGCTAAGGTAGCGTTTTACTCCCACGGCCTGCCGCATGAGCAACTGGATTGACCTCAAGCAAGACGCCGATACCGGCATCGAGTCGGTCCGCGCGCATTTTGTCGGGCATGCCTACGACCCGCACTGGCACGACAGTTTCCTGGTCGGCGTCACCGAGCAAGGTGTGCAGCAGTTCAACTGCCGGCGGGTACGCCATCGCAGCACGCCGGGCCAGGTGTTTCTGCTCGAGCCCGGCGACATCCACGACGGCCTTGCACCGACCGAGGAAGGCTTCACCTACTCGACGCTGTACCTGGAGCCTGCCTGGCTGGACGATCAATTGCGGGCCTTGTTCGAACACGCACCCAGCGCCGGCCTGCCCAGCTTTGCCGATACCTTGTGCCACGATGAGCGCCTGGCCCGCGCCACCGCGCTGGCCTTTAACAGCGTGCACTACCAGGACCTGCGCATTGTCCGCCAGACCGCCATGGACGACCTGCTGGCCTGCCTGACCCGCCACCTGCACTGGCGCAAACGCGTCAATCCCGACCCGCGCCTGCCGCTGACCGCGCAGCGGGCGCGTGACTACCTGCATGCTCACCTGGACCGCGACATCGGCCTGGAAGACCTGGCCCAGGCCTGCGGCGTCGACCGTTTTCGCCTGACCCGGGCGTTCAAAGCCGCCTTCGGCCTGGCCCCGCACGCCTACCTGATCCAGTTGCGCCTGGCCCGCGCGCGGCGCCTGCTCAGCCAAGGCCAGACACCTGCTGAAGTGGCCATGGCGCTGGGCTTTGCCGACCAGAGCCACTTGGGGCGCTGGTTCCGCCGGGCGTATCGGTTGACCCCGGCCGACTACCGCAGGCGCTGCTCAAACCTTCCAGACTGATTGCAGCCAGGCAGCGAACATGGCGCTTCGAACCCTCGGAGCCTTGTGCCATGTCAGAGACGTTGTTGCCTTTCATCCTCTTCGCCCTGGTGGCCAGCATCAGCCCGGGGCCGACCAACCTGTTGATCCTGGCACATGGCGCACGGCAAGGTTTGCGGGCGAGTGTGGCGCCCATCCTCGCCGGCTGTGGCGCAGCCGCGGCCGTGGTGCTGCTGGTCGGGCTGGGGCTGGGCGAGCTGTTAGTGCGCCATCCACTGGCCCAGCAGCTGATGAGCTGGGCCGGCGCGCTGTGGTTGAGTTGGCTGGCGTGGCGCATTCTGCGCAGCGCTGGGCAGCCCTTGGACATGAACGCAGACAAGCCTTTGGATGCGCTCAGCGCGGCGTCGCTGCAAGTGGTGAACCCAAAAGTGTGGATGATGGCCGTGGCCGTGATCGGGGTATTTGCCGCGCCAGCACTGCCGGTGTGGCAGTTGGCGCTGGTGTTTCTGCTGATTGCCCTGCCGTGCATGACGGCCTGGGCACTGCTGGGGGTAGGAAGTGCACGCTGGTTGCAGGTGCCTGCGCGGTTGCTGTGGTTCAACCGGGGGTTGGCGGTGGTGTTGCTGGTGTCGGCTTGGGCGACGCTGCTGGGTTGATTGTGATGTTGGCTTTGCCGGCCTCTTCGCGGGCAAGCCCGCTCCCACCGGTATTCCACTCCTTTCAAGGCCAGTGAAGATCCTGTGGGAGCGGGCTTGCCCGCGAAGAGGCCAGTACAGGCAAATCAGCCACCTAAGGCATCACGGAACCGCCGGGTACTGGCCGCCGCCAGCAGCAACCCGACAACCGCGACACAGCCTCCGACCAGGCCGATGTCGGCCACGTCCATCTGGCTGCTGACGATACTGCCCAGCAATGCCCCTCCACCAATACCGATGTTGTAAATGCCCGAGAACAAGGCCATGGCCACGTCCGTGGCATCGGACGCCAACTTCAGTGTCTTGGACTGCAGCGACAGGCTGAAGCTCAAAATCGCCACGCCCCAGAACATGCTCAACACAGCAAACACATAGAAGTTGCCCGACAAGGGCAACATCAACAGCAGGCAGGCCGCCAGCAGGCCAATCGAGCCCACTAGAAAACCCTGCGGGAAGCGGTCGCTGTAACGGCTGAACAGCACAGAGCCGAACACGCCGGCGCCACCAAATAACAGCAGCAGCAACGTGGTGCGCTCACCGCTGATCTGCGCCACATGCAGGGCAAACGGTTCGATGTAGCTGTAAGCGGTGAACTGCGCAGTGATCACCAGCGTCACCAACAGGTAGGTGATCACCAGGGCCGGGCGCTTGAACAGGATCGGCAAACTGCGCAGCGAACCGGAGTTCTGGCTGGGCAGCAGCGGCAACGACTTCATCAAGCACAGCATGGTGGCCAATGCCACCCCGGCAATGCTGAGGAACGTCACGCGCCAGCCCAGGGCTTCACCCACCACACGGCCCAGCGGGATACCCAACACCATCGCCAGGGTAGTGCCGGTGGCCAGCAGGCCCAGCGCCTTGGCCTGCTGGCCAGGCGGGGCCACACGCACGGCCAGCGACGCGGTAATCGCCCAGAACACGGCGTGGGCCAAGGCGATGCCGATGCGGCTCACCAGCAACATGGCAAAGCTCTGCGACAGCCACGACAACAGGTGGCTGACGATGAACACGAGAAACACGAACAGCAGCAGGCGCCGGCGCTCGATGTTGCGGGTCAGCAGCATCATCGGCAGCGAAGCCAGGGCCACGACCCAGGCATAGATGGTCAGCATCAGGCCGACTTGGGCAGTGCTCATGTCGAAGCTGCGGCCAATGTCGCTGAGCAACGCTACCGGGACAAACTCGGTGGTGTTGAAGATGAAGGCCGCGAGGGCCAGGGCGATCACGCTCAGCCAGCTGCCGTTACCGGTGGTCGGCGGCACATCGGTGGGTAGGGGTCCGTTCATGGGTGGGGTTCTATTCTCCGCAGGCATGGCGAAAAGACGCGCGTCAGGGGCCAAGTATCGGCCGCGCTGGGGCACGGGTTTGTTATTGGAAGGAATGCCGGCATGGTACGCGTCAATACCGGGCCTCACAACCAGCGGCACATTGCGAGTAACATGCCCGCTTAATGTGAATTGCAAGCGGAACAAGGAGCCCGATCCGCCCATGGACAAGCAACAACCCCAGCAGCAGTGGCAGCAGGCGGTCACCACCTACGCCCAAGCCATCAACCGCTACGTCGCGCAAGGCTGCGCACAGGGCTGGGACAACCTCGAAGAACCACAGCCTGCGGCCACCGAGCACCTGCTCGACGCCTGGCAGGCCGCCTTGGAAGCGATCAACCGGCCGGGGGTGGACGAACAGCAACGCCAAGCCTTCCGCGCCGCCTGGCCGCCTGCCCACCTGCCGCTGGTGCCGCTGCTCGACGCGCATGGCCAAGGCATCAGCAGCGTCCTGGTGCTGGACGACGGCAGCCTGCTCGCGCGCATTGGCATGCCCTATGAAAAGGGCCAAGTGGTGCGCATCGATCAACAAGGCGTGACGCCCGTCATCGGTATCGAGCACTTCGGGCGTTGCCCACAGCGCCGCTACTTTGCCCTGGCCAACGCCGAGGGCGTGCGCGTGACCGATGGCTGGGGCGGCCCGCAGGTCGCTCGCCTGGCCTGGCCTAGCGGGCTCGAAGGCCTGCCAGCGGGTTACCCGTTCGAGCCGCTCGACCTGCCACCCACACCCACCAGCCTGGTGCCCTTCGCCGGTGGCCAGCGGGTGCTGCTGGTGAGCGCCGAGGGTATTTACCTGCTGGCCGCTGAAGGTGCCACCCGGCTGCTGCCACGCCAGTCGCAGATACTCGAGGAACTGGCCGAAGGCACCGACCCGGACGATATCGCCCTGGGCCTGGCCATGGAGCACGGTGCAGTGTCGCCGGACGGGCGCCTGATCGTGGTGGGTGAACAATGCAGCCGCCACTTGGTGCTGAATGACCAGTTGGAGGAAGTGGCGCAGATCGGCCCCGGCGGCGAATACCCGCACTTCGCCCTGTTCAACCGCAGCGGCGACCAGTTGATCGTCAATGCCTGCCACTTCTACAACGGCGGCACACTGGGGGTACGCGTGGCAGACCTTGCGGGCCTGGACACCGACTATTACAGCGAAGACCCACGCACCCCACTGCTGCAAGACGGAGCAAGGGTGTATGCCGGGGTCGCAGGCGATGGCGAGTACATCGTCGGCGATGCCTACGGCTACCTGCGGGCCTTTGGCGAAGAGGGCACGGAACATTGGCAGCACTTCCTGGGGTCGACCATCAGCGCCATGGACATCAGCGCCGATGGACGCACGCTGGTTGCGGCGAGCCATGCCGGGTTCATCTCGGTGATTGCGCTGGGCAGTGGACGGCCTGAGTGGCAGATCGGTACCGGCGAGCATGGTGAAGTGCGGCGCTGGTTGTTCTGGAAGGGGTGGGACAAGGCGCTGGTCTGGTAGATCTGCACTGGCTTCTTCGCGGGCAAGTCGGACCGCGAAGAGGCCAGTACAGACGACTACTCGATCAGCCCTGAAGCGTGGCCATGTCGATCACAAAGCGGTACTTCACATCCCCAGCAATCATCCGCTCGTAAGCCTGGTTGATATTACGAATATCGAGCATCTCGATATCGCAACGGATGTCGTGCTCCGCACAGAAATCCAGCACTTCCTGAGTCTCGGCGATGCCGCCGATCAGCGAGCCGGCCAGTACCCGACGCTTGAGCACCAGGTTGGCCGCGTGCAGCGCCGGTTCAATCGGTTCGATCAGGCCGACCAGAATATGCACACCATCGAAGGTGAGGGTTTCCAGGTACGGATTGAGGTCGTGCTGCACCGGAATGGTGTCGAGCAGGAAGTCGAAGCGACCTGCCGCGGCGCGCATCTGCTCGTCATCGGTGGACACGATCACATGGTCGGCACCCTGGCGGCGCGCTTCCTCGGCCTTGGCTGGCGAACGGGTGAACAAGGTCACTTCCGCGCCCAGCGCCTTGGCCAGTTTGATACCCATGTGGCCGAGGCCGCCCATGCCCAGGATGCCTACCTTGTGGCCAGGGCCAACGCCGTGGTGCTTGAGCGGCGAATAGGTGGTGATACCGGCGCACAAGATCGGCGCGGCGCTGGGCAGGTCCATGCCGGCAGGGATACGCACCACAAAGTGCTCGCTGACGACGATGCTGCTGGAATAGCCACCCATGGTGTTGCTGCCATCGACCCGGTCAGGGGTGGCGTAGGTCATGGTCGGGCCTTCCACGCAGTATTGCTCCAGGTCCTTGGCGCACGCCTCACAGTGGCGGCAGGAATCAACCATGCAACCGACGCCTACCAGGTCGCCGACTTTGTGCGCAGACACCTTGTCGCCCACCGCGGTGACCCGGCCGATGATCTCGTGGCCCGGCATCAACGGGTACACGGCGATGCCCCATTCGTTGCGCGCCTGGTGGATGTCGGAGTGGCACACGCCGCAGTAGAGAATCTCGATGGCAACATCGTCCGGGCGCGGGCTGCGGCGTTCGAAGGTCATGGGAGCCAGAGGGCTGGTCGGGGTTTGGGCGGCATAACCGATGGCGGTGTACATGCGGGACCTCGCAAAGAAGTGAAACGATTCAGGCGGCGCATTTTGCGCGCCCTGCCTCGCCTCGCCCACCGTAGATTCTCCGGCATGCATGCCTGATTCTCCGAAGTTGCCCGCAAGCATCTGACGCTAGACCTTCAATCTGCGATGATGCAACTGTCTGATTCTCTGCCCAGGTTCACCATGCAGCTCACCCGCCATGTCGACGCTAACGCCCCCCTCTGCGCGCTGATCCGCCGCCTCGCCACGCGTCCGGGTTTCGTACCCACTCACCTGCCCCAAGTGCAGGTGCTGAGCTGGGACCACTATGTCGCCAGCAGCCCGCAAATTTACGAGCCAAGCCTGATGATCCTGGCCCAGGGCAGCAAACTCGCGCGGCTGGGGCCGCGCACCCTGGAGTACGGTGCGGGCCACTACTTGGTGCAGGCGCTGTCGGTGCCGTTCATGTGCGAAACCTTCGCCACCCGCGAGGCGCCGCTGTTGGGCGTGGCAGTGGACATTGACCGCAGCGTGCTGGGTGAACTGGTACAAAGCATGGACCTGGCACCGGATGCCGCCGTCCAGGCCCAGACCCCGCAGTCCATGACGTCTGCAGCGCTGGATGCGCCCATGCGCGAAAGCGTCGAACGGCTGCTGAGCTGCCTGCAAGACCCGCTGGATGCCAAGGTGCTCGGCCCGGCGCGGGTGCGCGAAGTGCTCTATACCGCGCTACGCGGCCCGCAAGCCGGCGTGTTGCGGGCGTTGGTCGAACAGCAGGGGCATTTCGCCCGCATCGGCGCCGCCCTCGCCCACTTGCGTGAACACTACACCGAGCCGTTGAGCGTCGAAGCGCTGGCGGCACGCGCCAACATGAGCGTGTCGACCTTCCATGAGCATTTCAAACGCTGCACCGACATGGCACCGATGCAATACCTCAAGCGCCTGCGGCTGCTCAAGGCGCAGCAGATGCTGATCGGCGAGGGCCTGGGAGTGGCGCAGACGGCGCACCGGGTGGGCTACCAGAGCACCTCGCAGTTCAGCCGCGAGTACAAACGCCAGTTTGACCGCAGCCCGGGGGATGAAGTGGCGTACCAGAGTTTGCCGGTTTGATTGGTGGTGGCCGCTAGGTGTCTGGCTGGGGCGTTGTGGTGTGGCAGAAACCGAGCGCCGCCCGCGCGGCGCATCGCGAGCAACGCTCGCTCCTACGTCTGTTTCGGGCCAATTATTTCTGGGGCATAGGCGCGCGGTCCCCTGGTGCCTGACACGATATCGGATAGATCAAACAAGGCGGTCGCGCGCAACTATCACAGGCTTTACTGGCCCGAAACAGACGTAGGAGCGAGCGTTGCTCGCGATGCGCCGCGCGGGCGGCGCTCGGTTTCCGCCACACCATCAAACCCCAGCCATACACACCCAACATCTCACCCCCCCCATTGCTACCCACCAACCGACCCAGCTAATATTGAGAAAGATTCGCACTCACAACTGGATACCAGGCGTTGGACAGCACATCGACCCGCAAGCTGGGCTTCTTCTTCAGCGACCATCACCGCTGGCTGCTCCAACATGTCTTCAAACGCCTGCGTAATCGCGCCGATGCCGAGGACACGGCAGCCGAGGCGTTCTGCCAGATGCTGGGCGCACGCGTCGACCCGGACAGCATCGAGCAACCGCGTGCCTACCTCTCGACCATCGCCCGTCGGCTGATCTTCGATCGGTACCGCCGTCGCCAACTCGAGCAGGCGTACCTCGAGCGCTTGGCGCTGCTGCCTGAACCCATCGCCCCTTCTGCCGAAGAGCAACTGCTGCTGATCGAGGCACTGGTGACCATCGACAAGGTGCTGGACGGCTTGCCCGCCATGGTCAAGGCTGCCTTCCTCTACAGCCAGCTCGACGGCATGAGCTACGTCGACATCGCCGCCCGTTTGCAGATCAGCGAACGCACCGTCAGCCGCCACATGAAGCAGGCCCTGCGCCAGTGCTACCTGTGCGAGGTGCACGCATGAGCGCAACACACCTGGACCCAATCAGCGAGCAGGCCATCGACTGGATGGTCGCACTCAAGGCCGGCACGCCTGACCAGGCGCTGCTGCAACGCCTGGCGCACTGGCTGCGCCAGGACCCCGCACACCAACGCGCCTGGGACCGCTTGCAACAACGCCTGGGCAGCCCGTTTGCGGCGCTGCACGCGCTGGACCAACGTGCCCCAGGGCAAGCCGCCGAAGCCCGCCAACTGCTGCTCACGCCCACCCACTCTCGCCGCGAAGTGCTGGGCGCGTTGGCAGGCATGGGTGTCGTCGCAGGCGCCTTGTGGAGCGGTTGGCGCAGCGACAGCGCGCAAAACTGGCTGGCTGACCTGCACACCGCCAGCGGCGAGCGGCGCAGTTTTACCCTGGCAGACGGCAGCCGCCTGAGCCTCAACAGCGCCAGTGCCGTCGACCTGCAGTTCGATGCCAGCCAACGCCTGCTGATACTGCGCCGTGGCGAAATAGTGATTAAGGTTGCGGCCGACCCTCAGCGGCCCCTGCGCGTGCGCACGCCCCAAGGGCAAGTGCAGGCGCTGGGCACCCGCTTTCTGGTAAGCCAAGAGCAAGCCGCTACCCGCGTCGTGGTGCTGGAGCACAGCGTGCGCGCCAGCCTGCGCGATGGCCGCTGGCAAGACGTGCAACAGGGGCAGGCAGCCCTGCTGCGCAGCGATGGCATCCAGCAACTGGGCGGCGAGCAGCAACAACGCTGCGCCTGGCTGTATGGGCGCCTGGAAGTGCTCGACGAACCCCTGCACGCGGTCATCGATGCCCTGCGCCCCTACCAGCGCGGCTACATACGGCTGGCCCCGGCGGTGCGCGGGATGCGCGTGCAAGGCGTGTTCCCGCTCGACCAGCCGCAGGAGGCGCTGGCTGCCCTGGCGGAAGCCCTGCCGATCAAGGTCGAACCGTTCGGCCCCTGGGTGACGTTGATCGGCCCCAGCCAAGGCTAATGAAAATATTTGTGAAAATCATTCGCGGGCGTGTCCGGTTTTCGTTTCTCGTCCCACCTATCTCCTGACAAGTCACTTCATTCGGGAGAATTCTGTGCTCAACCTCTGGCCCCGCGCCTTGCCCCTCGTCGTTGCCCTGAGCAGCCTCAATGCCCATGCCCAGGTGCAGACCCTGGCGTTCGACCTGCCGCCTGCCAGCCTGGCCACCACCCTTAACCGGATTGCCAGCCAGAGCGGCTACATTATCGCGCTCGAACCCCAGCTGGTACGCGGCAAGCAGGCGCCAGCAGTCGTCGGCCAGATGAGTGCCGAGCAAGCCATGCAAACCGCGCTGGTCGGCAGCGGCCTGCAATTGCGGCTCACCAGCAGCGGCCACTTCAGCGTTGCCCCGGCAACCCCAGAGAGCGACGTGCTGGAGCTTGGCAGTACCAGCATCACCGACAATTACCTGGATGCCACCAGCGAAGGCAGCGGCTCGTACGCCGCCCGCGCGGTGACCCTTGGCAAAGGCACGCACACCCTCAAGGAAATCCCTCAATCGGTGACGGTGATTACCCGTAAACAGCTGGATGACCAAGGCATCACCGACCTGCAGGAGGCGCTCAACCACACCACCGGGATCGTCGGCGCGCAAGGCATCGGCCCAGGCGTGGTGGTGACATCGCGCGGGTTCCAGATCGACGACTGGCAGTACGACGGCGTGCCTATCCCGCGTAACAACTATTCGCTGGGCAACTGGGCGACCCAGGACCTGGTGTTCTTCGACCGCATCGAGGTCCTGCGCGGCGCCTCGGGCTTGCTGCAAGGCACCGGCAGCCCCGGCGGCGCGATCAACCTGGTGCGCAAACGCGGCCAGGCCACCCCGACCGTCACCGTCACCGGCAAGGCTGGCTCCTGGGACCACTACGGCCTGCAACTGGACGCTGGCGGCCCGCTGACCGCCGACGGCCGCGTGCGCGGCCGGATGGTGGCCGACGAGGACCAGAGCGACAGCTTCATCGACTACCAATGGAGCAAGTCCCACTCCCTGTATGGCGCGCTGGACATTGACCTGAACGACGCCACCACCGTAGGTGCCGGCATCAGCTACAACCGCCAGCAGTCGCGGCCAATGCTGCGTGGCATCCCCCGCTACACCGACGGCAAGCCGGTCGACCTGCCCCGCTCGACCTTCACCGGCGCCCGTTGGAACCGTGCCGAAACCGACGTGACCACCTATTACGCGGACCTCGAACACCGCTTCAACGACGACTGGGCGTTCAAGGCCGCCGCCGTGCGCATGGACGAAGTCAACACTTCCACGCACCAGCGCGTGCAGTCCACCGGCCAGGGCGTAGCGCCAGACGGCAGCGGCATCACCTATGCCGACTGGCTCACCGACTTCCACAACACCAAGCTGGGCCTGGACATGAACGTGGTGGGCCACTTCAACACCGGGCCGCTGGCCCATGAAATCACCGTCGGCGGCAACTACTCCAAGCTGACGTCGGACGACGCCTATTGGCGCAACTTCGCCGCGTCTGGCGACACCCTCTTCGACATCGACCACAACCGCCCCGAGCCTAGCCGTGACAGTGTGTTCGACGGCAAACTCGCGCGCTCCAACAAGGCCAGTTATGACATCCGCCAAAAAGGCCTGTACGGCGTGTGGCGAGTCAAACCGACCGATGACCTGACCCTGATCCTCGGCTCGCGGGTCAGCTGGTTCGACTACAGCTGGGACTCGATCGACTTCAACAGCCGCACCGACCCCGGCAGCCGCACCCCCACCAGCCGCATGACCGAGTCGGGCGAAGTCACCCCGTATGCCGGCTTCGTCTACGACCTGACCCGCGAATGGGCCTGGTACGCCAGCTACACCGACGTGTTCGTGCCGCAGACCGAGCGGGCCGTCAACAACGTACCACTCAAGCCTGTGATCGGCAGCAACTACGAAACGGGCCTTAAGGGCGAATTGCTGGACGGCCGGGTCAACGCCTCGCTGGCGGTGTTCCGCTACGACCAGGAAAACCGTGCGGTGACCGACGTGGCTTCGGGCTTTGCCTGTGATGACTGGTACTGCTCCACTGCGGCGGGCAAGGTGCGTAGCCAGGGCATTGAGGCCGAGATCAGCGGCGAAGTGCTCAGCGGCCTGCAGCTGTTTGCTGGCTACACCTACAACACCACCAAGTTCCTCGACGACCCGGACGAAGAAGGCCGCGTGTTCAGCCAGTGGACGCCCAAGCACATGTTGCGCGTGTGGGCCGACTACACCCTGCCACTGGACGGCCAACGCTGGAGCACCGGCCTGGGCTTCACCAGCCAAAGCCATACCCTGGGCTACGAACGCACCTACACCGTGCCTGGCTACACCGTGTGGAGCGCGCGCCTGGCGTATCAGCTGACGCCGGAAGTGAACCTTGCGGTCAACGCCAACAACCTGTTCGACAAGAAGTACTGGGTTGCCGGCTTCAACCAGCTCAATGGCAGCAACAACTACGGCGAGCCCCGCAACTTCATGTTGACGGTCAAGTACACGCCTGAGTTTTAAAACGCAGCACGCATCACTCGGTCAACGGCCATTGCGCAAGCGGCCAATACACGCCCTTGCGCGATTCATACAGGGCGAAGTGCCGCGCGGCCAGGAAGAACTCCGGCGCCGTGGCGGCCTCCGGCGGCTGGCCGCGGTAGTCCCTGGACAAGGTCAGGTGCGGGCGGTACTCACGGCTCGCCGCCTCCACTCCCAATGGCAGCAGCGCCTGCTGCAGGCCATACACCAGTTGCAGCAAGGCCGGCGGCGTTTGCTGCGGCTCAAGCACCAGCGCACTGGCGCGCGGCCACACCTGCAAACGGTCGAGCAACAGGCGCGGCGCCGCAGCTGGGCGCTTGAGCGCATCGACCGCAGCGCAGATCGAGGGCAGCAAGGCGGTGTCTACATCACCGAGAAACAGCAGCGTCACATGGAAGTTGTCGGCGGGTACCGGCTTGCCAGTGCGCAAGTTCAAGCCACGCCGCCACTGGGCCAGGGCACGGCGCTGGGCATCGCTGACCGGCAACGCGAAAAACAGCCGTTTGAAGGGGGCGCCACTGGGGCGAACGTCCTGAACCATGTGATCTCCTTGACATGAAACGTTTGCGCAAGCGCTAGGCCATTACACCTAAGTCGCGCGGTAGTCACGTAACAATAAGTACAAACTGCTCCCATGATTGTTTATGCTGGCCAGCTTATGCCATGGCGCATGGCCATTTTTCGACAAGTAAACGTCCATGAAAATTGCACTCGTACTCCTCTTTGTTCTGTCGATCGCCTATGTTCACCTACGCGGTCGCGTTCGCCACAAGCTGACTCGCCAGCTGGGCGACCACTCCAGCTTCCTGGCCCCGGTCAACAGTTTCCTCTACCTGTTTTCCAAGCACCCGGCCAAGCCCTACTTGCCGGTCGAGGCCTTCCCCGAACTGCAACCGCTGCAGGACCACTGGCAGGAAATCCGTGCCGAGGCGCAGCAGTTGCTCCACGTCGGTGAAATCAAGAAATCCGAGAATTACGATGACGTCGGTTTCAACTCATTCTTCAAGACCGGTTGGAAGCGCTTCTACTTGAAGTGGTACGGCGAAAGCCACCCTTCGGCCATGACCCTGTGCCCACGCACCACCGAACTGCTGCAAGGCATCGGCACGGTCAAGGCTGCAATGTTCGCCACCTTGCCACCGGGCGCCAAGCTGGTGCGCCACCGCGACCCGTACGCTGGCTCCTACCGCTACCACCTAGGCCTGGACACGCCGAACGATGACGGTTGCTATATCGACGTGGACGGCGAGAAGTACTCGTGGCGCGACGGTGAGGGCGTGATCTTCGACGAAACCTACATCCATTACGCGGCCAACACCACCGACCACAACCGCATCATCCTGTTCTGCGATGTCGAGCGCCCGCTCAAGTACCGCTGGGCAACGGCGTTCAACCGCTGGTTCAGCCGCAACGTGATGGCGGCGGCCGCCGCGCCCAATGATGCCAACGACAAGACCGGTGGCATCAACCGGCTATTCACCCGCATCTACAAGATCCGCGAACGCGGCAAGGCGCTGAAAAAGCGCAATCGCATGCGCTACTACCTGGAAAAATGGGCGGTGGTGGCTGCACTGGTGCTGGTGTTCATCTACATCTGATTCAGCGCTGCCTGTGCCGTCGGTACAGGCAGCAGATGCCCTCGCCTTTTTCGACTAGCCTGAAAGCTCCACTCGCAACCACCCCAAGGTGAAGACGATGAGCATGATGGACTGGGACGCCTACCGTAAGCAGTTGATGGCCGGCATCGGCGATCTCAAGCAGTTGTCTCCCGACACCGTGGCCGGCTACATGACCGCCAGCGGTGCGGGCGCCAAGACCAACCACCTGGACGCCAAGACCCGCGAACTGATCTCCCTCGCGGTGGCCGTGACCACCCGTTGTGACGGCTGCATCGCCGTGCATTCGCAGCAGGCAGTGAAACACGGCGCCAGCCGCGAAGAGATTGCCGAGGCCCTTGGCGTAGCGGTGGCGATGAACGCCGGCGCCGCATTGGTGTACTCGGCACGCGCCATGGACGCAGTGGGCAAGGCCAACGGCTGACCCCGCGTGGCGTCGCCGCCCTTGCGCGACGGCGCCGCGCCACCCAGACTTGGCGGTCCAGCCATTGCAGGAACCACCATGATCCACATCCGCCCCATGACGCCCGAGGACTTCGAGCGTTTCTGGCCCACCTTCCAGGCCATTGTCCAGGCCCGTGAAACCTACGCCTTCGACCCTGCCCTGAACTTCGACCAGGCCCGCCAGTTGTGGCTGGAGATGCCCCTTCGCACCTGGGTAGCAGAGGACGACGGTGAGCTGTTGGGTTCCTACTACCTCAAAGCCAATGCTGCCGGCCCCGGGGCCCATGTAGGCAACTGCGGTTACATGGTCTGCGAGGCCGCGCGTGGCCGTGGTGTGGCCCGGATGATGTGCGAGCATTCGCAAAAGCTGGCGCGCCAGGAGGGGTTTCTGGCGCTGCAGTTCAATTCGGTCGTGGCCAGCAACGAAGTGGCCGTGGCGCTGTGGCACAAGCTCGGTTTCGAAACGGTCGGCCGCCTGCCCAAGGCTTTCCGGCATGCCCGGCTGGGCTTGGTGGATTGCCTGGTGATGTACAAGTGGCTGGCGGATGAGCCAGTGGTGGAAAAACCGCCACTGCTGATCGGGCGCAAGAACATCGAGGCTCGCGTGTCGCGCCGCCGGGGGCGTTAGCCGACGGTAGGAGCAGCCTTGCGCTGCGAAGAGGCCAGCGCCTGCATCATGCTGGTCATCGCCTGAACTGGCCCCTTCGCAGCGCAAGGCTGCACCTACACAAACCGCGGTGTTGGCAAATCGCTGCTTAGAACGCCAAGCCGACCTTGAAGCCAAACTCATCACGCTTGAGTTTGGTGTTGTCCGCCACGGGCGAATCGCCATCCAGCTTGTACTCGGTGCGCGTGTAGTACACCCCCGCCTGTACCGGCATGCCGCCCTGCTGGTTCATCAGCAAGGTGACCTCGGCATAGGGGTTGGTGCGGTCCTTCAGGTCCACGGTGTCACTGCCGAAATCATCCACCTTCAGGCGCGCACGGCCATCGAGGGTGTGGCGCGCGCCCACCTCCACGCGCAGGGTCGACGCATCGAACTGGTGGTTGTAACCCAAGGCCGCCTTGGCGAAGGGCGACTTGACCGTGAGTTTAGTGTCCAGGTCGTTGATCTCGGGCTCGAAGCGCGACCAGCTGTAGCCGCCGCCCACGGTCACATCGACAAAGTTGCGCGCGTCCAGCGCCGCACGCCAGCCGAGGTCGAGATCGGCCTGGGCTTCCTTGAGTTTGTTGTCATTCTTCTTGCCGTACTTGGCCTCGGCACCGATCTGGTAGATGAAGCCGGATTCGGCGGTCATCTTGTTGCCGAAGGTGGCGAATACACCGCCCTGCCCCAAGTGTTCCTTGTCGGTTTCGCTGCCGCCTTCGAATTTGAAGTCGTTATAGGCACCCAGCAGGCCGAGGGTGAACAGCGGGTCGGTACTGGGCGCGGCGGTGGCGGCTAAAGGCGAAGCGATCAAGGCGAGCAGGCAAGTGTGACGCAACAGGTGACGAGCGGACATGCGTGAAGTCTCCATGACGTGAAAACAGTGATAACGAGCGGTTCGAGAGACACGCTTTGGAGAAAGTTCGAAAAAATTCATTGAGAGCGAATGCCTTGGGCTATGCAGCGCCATACACCCCTCCAAATCCCCGTTGCTGGCCACCCAATTTAAGTTATAAGATAACGTTTCATTTGACGCCCATTCCTACCAGCGACCTTCCATGACTAGCGCCAGCGCCACCCCCACCCTGCTTACCCAGCGCCTGCAGAGCATCGATGCCCTGCGCGGCCTGGTCATCCTGTTCATGCTCCTGGACCACGTCCGCGAGACCTTCTTTCTGCACCGCCAGGTCAGCGACCCGATGGCCATCGACGTCACCGACCCGTCATTGTTCTTCAGCCGTACCCTGGCCCACCTGTGCGCGCCGGTGTTTGTCCTGTTGACTGGCCTTTCGGCCTGGCTGTATGGCGAGAAGTACCAGGGCCGTAGCGATGTCTCGGCCTTTCTGTTCAAACGTGGGCTGTTCCTCGTGGCACTGGAGTTCACCCTGGTCAACTTCGCCTGGACCTTCCAACTACCCCCCAGCGTGATCTACCTGCAAGTGATCTGGGCCATCGGCGTGAGCATGATCGCCCTGTCGCTGCTGGTGTGGTTGCCACGGGCAGCGCTGATCGCCCTGGGTGCAATCATCGTCGCCGGGCACAACCTGCTCGACAGCCTGCACTTCGGCGCTGAGTCGGCCCTGCACGTGCCGTGGGCAATCCTGCACGACCGTGGCTGGCTGGCATTCTCCGACCACCTGCGCCTGCGCACGTCGTACCCCGTGCTGCCCTGGATAGGCGTCATCGCCTTGGGCTACGGCCTTGGCCCCTGGTTCGCCCGTGGCAGCGACGCAGGCCAACGCCAGCACCGCCTGCTGCTGGCCGGGGTGATCGCACTGCTTGGTTTTGTCGTGCTGCGCATGCTCAACGGCTACGGCGAGGCACCCTGGAGCGGGTACCCGACGTTGACGCAAACGCTGATGAGCTTCTTCAACATCACCAAGTATCCGCCGTCCTTGCTGTTCCTGGCCCTCACCCTGGGCTGTGGCCTGCTGCTGTTGCGCGCCTTCGAGCGTGCCGGCCAGGCCCGCTGGATCAACGCCCTGGCGGTTTACGGCGCAGCACCGATGTTTTTCTACCTGCTGCACCTGTATGTGCTGAAGCTGCTTTACCTGGCCTGCGTCGCGCTGTTCGGCCACAACCAGGGGGATTACTTTGGCTTCGACGGCATCGGCGCCGTGTGGCTGGGCGCTGCCTTGCTCGCCGTGTCGCTGTACCTGCCGGTACGTAGCTTCGCCCGGCTGAAGGCGCGTCGGCGTGATATCACCTGGCTCAAGTACTTCTGAAAAGCGTTTTCACCCGGCTGCCTGATGGTCTACCATGCCGGCCGCCGGTTTCCACCACGGAATTAATAGGGAATCCCAAGCCCGCTAACGCGGGCCAAACGGAACTGCCCCCGCAACTGTAGGTGCCGAGCCTGCTCCATCGATGCCACTGGATAACATTGTCCGGGAAGGCTGGAGCTGGGCCATGACGCACCAGTCAGGAGACCTGCCGGCGCAAAAACACCAACCGGCGGGGTGTCCGGGATGGCCATCTCCACCCTTTTCTGGGTGCTGCCCCCTGCCGTGTGCACGGGGCTCGGCGATGCCTGTCCGTGCGTTCATTCCGTGAACCCTTCGATAGGAGATCGTCCCCTCATGCTGCATCGTCTTGCCGCTTTGATTGCCGGCCTCGGCCTCACCAGCCTGGCCCAGGCTGCCGCCACCCACTACCCGCTCACGGTCGACAACTGCGGCATGCCGCAGACCTTCGGCCACGCGCCCGAGCGTGCAGTGACCATTGGCCAAGCCGGCACCGAGATGCTCTACGCACTGGGGCTGGGCGACAAACTCGCCGGCACCTCGCTGTGGTTCAACAACGTACTGCCCGAGTACAAGGCGCTGAACGACAAGGTCGAGCGCCTGGCCGACAACGACCCCAGTTTCGAGGCGGTGGTCGGCAAGCGTCCGCAACTGGTGGCCGTACAGTTTGAATGGATGGTCGGCGCTCAAGGGGTGGTCGGCACCCGCGAGCAGTTCGACGAGCTGAAGATCCCGACCTACTTGCTGCCGTCGGACTGCGAAGGCAAGGACAACCTGGTGGGCGCCGACGGCACCCGCCTGCAGGCGTTCCAGGTCGAGAGCATCTACAAGAGCGTCAACCAGCTGGCCGAAATCTTCGATGTGCAAGACCGCGGCGCCGCGTTGAACGCCGACCTCAAGGGCCGCCTGGACAGCGCCAAGGCACAGTTGGCTGGCAAGGATTTGTCGAACACCTCGGCACTGTTCTGGTTCTCTAGCGCCGACTTGGATATCGACCCCTACGTCGCCGGCCGCCAAGGGGTGGCTGACTTCATGCTGCGTACGCTGGGGGTGCGCAATGTGGTCGAGTCCACCGAAGAATGGCCGACCGTGGGCTGGGAAACCCTGGCCAAGGCCAACCCGACCTGGTTGATCATCGCCCGCATGGACCGCCGCCGCTTCCCGGCAGACGACTACCAGAAAAAACTCGAATTCCTGCGCAACGACCCGGTTACCCGCAACATGGACGCGGTGAAGAACGACCGCATCATCGTCCTCGACGCCGATGCGATGCAGGCCGGCATCCGCCTGTTCCGCGGCCTGCAGACGCTGTCGACGGCGTTCGCCAGCGGTAAAGCAGCCCAGTGATGAGCCGCTTGTTGCCCTACAGCGCCCTGGCCCTGGCAGCCCTGTGTGTCGCGCTGGTGGCCGGCACCGCGATCGGCGAGAGCAACCTGGCGCCGAACGTGGTCTACCAGGTGCTGGCCAATCACCTGTGGCAGGCCGGTTACCCGGTCGACCCCATCGATGCCGGTATCGTCTGGAACTACCGCCTGACCCGCACGCTGGTCGCCGCCGCCTGTGGCGCCGGGCTGGCCACGTGTGGCGTGATCCTGCAGGCGCTGCTGCGCAACCCGCTGGCCGAGCCCTACCTGTTGGGGTTGTCGGCCGGTGCCTCGACCGGCGCGGTGCTGGTCGGCCTGCTGGGGCTGGGCAGCGTCGCCCTGAGCATGTCCGGGGGTGCCTTCATCGGCGCGTTGGCGGCGTTTGCGCTGGTGCTGGTGCTGGCACGCGCCGCTGGGCCGAGCAGCAACAACGCCCAGGTGATACTCGCCGGCATCGCTGGCTCGCAACTGTTCACTGCGCTGACCGCGTTCCTCATCACCAAGTCGGCCACCGCCGAGCAGGCGCGCGGCATTCTGTTCTGGCTGCTGGGCAACCTCAGTGGCGTGCGCTGGCCGTCCGTGTGGCTGGCCCTGCCCGTGGCACTGTTCGGGCTGGTGGTGTGCCTGTGGCATCGCCGCGCGCTGGATGCCTTTACCTTCGGCGCCGACTCGGCCGCGTCGCTGGGGATCCCGGTGCGGCGCACCCAGTTGTTGCTGATCAGTTGTGCCGCGCTGGTGACGGCGGTGATGGTGTCCATCGTCGGCGCCATCGGTTTTGTCGGGCTGGTCATCCCCCACGCCCTGCGCCTGCTGCTGGGGCCCGGGCATAGCCGCCTGCTGCCGGCCAGTGCGCTGGGCGGCGCGCTGTTCCTGATCAGCGCCGATATCTTGTCGCGCACGCTGATCCCAGGCCAGGTGATCCCGGTGGGCGTGGTGACCGCGCTGATCGGCGCGCCAGTGTTCGCGCTGATTCTGGTCAGCAGAAGGGGGCGCCCATGACCGTCATGGCCAACGTGAAGATTGCCCCCCTGGCCTGCCAGGGCTTAGGGCTGCAGTTGGGCGGCAACCCTGTACTACGCCACATCGAGCTAACCGTTATCCCCGGCGAAACGCTGGGCATCGTCGGCCCTAACGGCTCGGGCAAGTCGACTTTGCTCAAACTGCTGGCGGGCCTGCGCAAGCCTGACAGTGGCTGTGTCGAGCTGCTGGGCGAGCCGCTCACGCAACTGCCACGCCGGCGCATTGCCCAGGCTCTGGCGCTGGTCGAGCAGCAAGCGGATACCGCTGACGCCATCAGCGTGTTCGACGCCGTTGCCCTGGGCCGCACGCCCTGGCTGTCGGCCCTGGCGCCGTTCAGCAAAGCAGACCGCGCCATCGTCGAACAGGCCTTGGCCGACCTGGATGCCCTGCACCTGCGCAAGCGGCTTTGGCATTCGCTTTCAGGTGGCGAACGCCAACGCGTGCACATTGCCCGCGCCCTGGCGCAACGCCCCCAGGTGCTGTTGCTCGACGAGCCGACCAACCACCTGGACATCCAGCACCAGCTGAGCCTGTTGCAACAGGTGCAGGGGCTGCCGGTTACCACGCTGGTGGCCCTGCATGATCTCAACCAGGCGCTGACCTGCGACCGCCTCGCGGTGCTCGACAAAGGCTGCCTGGTCGCCCTCGGCAAGCCGCTCGACGTCCTCACCCCAGAGCGCCTGCTAAGCACCTTCGGCGTACACGCCCACTACCTTACCGACCCCTTCGACGGCGCACGCATTCTGCGTTTTCGCGCCCCCTGAACCAGGAAGTTCCCACCATGCTGTTGCGCCCTGTCGCCCTGCTGCTCGCCAGCACCCTGTTTGCCCCTGCCGCGCTGGCAGACGTGCATGAAGTGAAGATGCTCAACCGCGGTACGCAGGGCGCGATGGTCTACGAGCCGGACCACTTGCGCATCGCACCCGGCGATACCGTGCGCTTTGTGCCGACCATGAGTGGGCACAACGCAGCCAGTGTGCCGGGGTTGCTGCCGCAGGGCGCTGAGGCGTTCAAGAGCAAGCTCAACCAGCCCTACGAGCACACCTTCAACGTACCCGGCATGTACGGTATCCAGTGCATTCCGCACCTGGCGATGGGCATGGTGATGGTGATCCAGGTGGGTGACGCGGCGCCGGCCACAGTGCCTGCCAGCCTGCCTGCACGGGCGAAAACCCGCTTCGAAGCGCAACTGCAGAAGCTGGGGGCCGGGCAATGAGCCGGCTGTTGCTGGCCCTGCCTCTGCTCGGGCTTTCCCCGCTCGCATTGGCTGACTCCGCTCAGTCCCAGAGCAACGGTTTGGTAGAAGACGCCAGCTGGAGCATCCTCAACCGCAGCGTGTTCGACCAGCGCGACTACAAGCATGGCGGGCGCAACAGCAGTGCGCGCAATGCCTACAAGCCGCGCGACGAACGTAGCGGCAAAGCTGAAGAATGGGCCTACGGTTTGATGGGCACCTTGCAGTCTGGCTTTACCCAAGGCCTGATCGGCGTCGGTGTCGATGCCCACGCTTATCTGGGCGTACAGCTCGACAGCGGCGGTGGCCGTGCCGGCAAGGCGCGCTTGCTGGGCATCGACAACGACGGGCACCCGAAAAACGAATACAGCCGAGCAGGCGCAGCCTTGAAGATGCGGGTGTCGAACACGGTGCTGTCCTACGGCGAGCAGCGGGTGAAAACCCCGGTATTCAGTTCGTCCGACAGCCGCTTGCTGCCCGAGACCGCGACGGGGTTTTTCCTCACCAGCAACGAGATCGACACGCTTCGGCTGGTAGCCGGCCACTTCAATGAAAACGCGGATCGCAACGCTTCAAGCCACGATCAAGGGTTCGTGGTGAACTATTCCAATGGCCGCCAGGGCAATGCCTTCGATCTGGCCGGCGTGGCCTGGAACCCCGGCGCAGCCTTCAGCGGCAGCCTGTATACCTCGCGCTACGAGGACAGCTGGAACCAGCACTACCTGGGCAGCACCCTGACCCACGCACTGGATGACCGGCGCAGCTTGAGCCTGGACCTCAACCTGTACCGCACCACCGACACCGGCAAGGCGCTGTCCGGGCGCATCGACAACACCACCTGGAGCCTCGTGTCGCGTTACAACCAGGGGCCGCACGGGTTCAGCCTGGGCTGGCAGCAGGTAGACGGCAATACACCGTTCGACTATGTGACGCGGGGCGCGATCTATATCGCCAACGCTGTGCAGATGTCGGACTTCAACGCACCGAACGAGAAGTCATGGCAGGCGCGCTATGACCTGAACATGGGCGCCTACGGTGTGCCCGGGTTGAACCTGACGGCGCTGTACGTGCGCGGGTTCGATATCGATGGCACGCATGTCGACCCCACCGGCGGCTACGCGTACCTGGGGTATGGCAAGGGTGGCAAGCACTGGGAGCGCGACCTGGAAGCGCGCTATGTGGTGCAGAGTGGCAAGGCCAAGGGCACCACGTTCTCGGTACGGCATAACGCGCACCGGGGGAACACGGCGCAGGCGGAACTGGATGGTGACCAGATCCGCCTGGCAGTCGAGTGGCCGCTGGGCGGCGGGTTCTGATCATCGTTCAGAGACCAGGCTTCGCTCCAACGTGCCGGTGACGGGCTGCGCAGCAGCCCCCCGGTTCAAGACGCTGCCGCGGATGGCGGCTGCAGCCCCCATTCGGCTTTTTCCTGCGAGGTCATCGCAGCAAGCACTTCCATAAACGTCTGGTCCAATTCAGCGCTGACATTGCCGAAAGCCTTGTAGTTGGTCAGCAGGTAGCGCTTCACCGTATTGGGCCAACGCCCTTCCTTGTGCGCTGCATTGATGATGCCCTTGGCGTCGTGGCGCGTGGCACCCCGCCACAAATCCATCAGCCTGTTTTCGAAGTGGCCGAACGACCACGGGTCTCTGCGGTCTTCGAATTCGTCCAGCAGTTTGAGCTTGTACAGGGCCATGTGTGGCATCGGTGAGTCTCCCTTGGGGGCGTTGGGTAAGCCTTGAGGGAGACGGTAAGCAAGCAGGTACGTTATGGAAATGAACGCGTTGAACACTTCACAACAACAGCTGTAGGGGGTTTCTGACCGATTACGGCGACGTCATGCCAGCGTCAGCTGCATATGGGTGGTCTGCCAGACGGGGTCCTGCTCCACATCGATCACCACGAACCCCTGGCGCTCCCAGAAGGCAATCGCGCCCGGCAGGAACGGGTGGGTGTGCAGGTACAGGCATTCGACACCCGCCTGTTCAGCCGCACCGCGCAAGGCGGCGAACAAGGCGGCGGCGAGGCCATGGCGTCGATAGGCGGGCAACACGAACAAGCGCACTACCTCGACAACGCACACCCGCTGATAGTCGAGTTGTGCGAAGCGATGGTCATAGGGCACATAGCCGATCACGGCCACCAAACGGCCCTGATCGCGGGCTTCGAGAAACACGCCTTCGCCGTCCAGGTATGTCTCGGCGAAGCGAGCCAAGTCAGGGGGCAACGGTGCGTCGGCAAGCTGCGGGAAAAGTTCGCGGCGGGCGCTGTCGACAAAAACGACCACCTCGTCGATGGCGTCACGCGGGACGGGTTGGATGATCCAATTCGGCATGTGGGCTACAGGCAATGAGTCGAGGGCAAAGGTTCTACCCCAGCGCGCCGCCCCTGGCAAATTCTGGGCTCATCGCGATCAAGACCCCGGTATAATCGCAGGCCTAGACCGCCCAACCAGGCCACCCCATGCCCCGCCTCCAGACGTTGCTACTGCCCCTGCTACTGATCACCGCCCTCGCCGCCTGCGACCAGCAACCCTCCCGCGAAGCGCAGATCCTAGCCAAGCTGCCGCTGCAGGACGCCTATGAGCACAACATCGACCGTATGGCGTCGTTGCTGGCGCCAGCCCACCCGCAGGTGCCCGAGGCGCGCATCCGTGAGGTGCTGCGCAAACACCTGACGGTCGAAGACCAGCGCCAGGACTTGTTCAAGCTCTACAGCGAAAAGAATTTCAGCGACGCTGAATTCGCCAGCATCGTCGACGCCATGCAGGACCCGGCCAAGGCCCGCGCACTTGAAGAGACAGAGGCCGGCAAGCGCCTGAGCGAAAAACTGACCGCGCTGATGCGCGAAACCGCCCGCGACACCCAGGTGCAGGCATTGGCCGAGCAGCGCATGCAGCAGGTCGAAGATGAGCTGGCTGAACTGGAAAAAGCAGGTTCCTGATCGACGTAACACACCGCCGCGGCGACAATAACGCACTACACCTACAAGCAGCAGGGTTACTCCCTTTTCGTACCAGTGAGGTCAGGATTGCCACACCCCAAGCACGGATTGCGCCTGGATTTACGCTCGCTCATTCTGATTCTCTGCGCCCTCACCGCGCTGCTGATGCTGTGCGCCAGTTATTTCGCCAGCTACCGGGTTCAGCGTCAGTTGCTGATCGACCACGCCCTGGAGGCCAACCGGGTGTACGCGGCGAAGCTGGCGTCGATCACCGAGACCTTCATCGCCAGTGCCTTGCAGCAGTTGTCGTTCAGTGCCGGCGTACAAGCCCACCAGTTGGCTGATGCCGCCGCGCTGCAGGCGGAGACCGACCGCGTGCTGCACCAGGGCCTGGCCTTCAACTCGACGTTCGTAGTCGATGCCGACGGGATCCTGCGGGCAATCTCCCCTGCCTCATTGCGCCACTACCTCAATACCAAGGTGCAGTCGCCCGGGGTTCAGGAGGCCTTGCAAGGGCGCAAGGCGCTGGTGTCGACGCCCTACCTGTCCGCCGCCAACAACCTGGTGGTGGCACTGTCGCAGCCGATCTTCGATACCAATGGGCGTTACCTGGGCTACGTCGGTGGCAGCCTGTACCTGCGCGAGCGCAACATCCTCAACAGCCTGCTGGGCGAGCACTTCTACAAGGACGGCTCGTACCTCTATGTGGTCGACCGCAACCGCCGCCTGCTCTATCACCCGGACAACCAGCGAGTGGGCACGGTGGTGGAAGGCAACCCGCTGATCGATCAACTGGCGACCCTGGACAGCGGCACCCGCCAGCTGACCAACAGCCAGGGCGTGGAAATGCTGGCAGGGTTTGCCACGGTGCCGAGCGCTGGCTGGGGTGTAGTGGCGCAGCAACCGCTGGCGCAGACCGTGGCGCCCTTGAGCCACCTTGTGCTCAACGTTATCGGCACCTCGGCGCCGCTGGCGCTGGTGGGCAGCCTGGTGCTGTGGTGGCTGGCGATGACCATCGCTCGGCCACTCTGGCAATTGGCGGCCGGGGCCAGGTCGATGGACCGCTCAGGCACCGCCGAGCGCCTGCATCGGGTGCCGGCCTGGTACTTCGAGGCGGCTGAGCTCAAGCGTGCGCTGCTGTTCGGGCTCAACCTGCTGCAAGAGCGCATCGGCCGGCTTAACCGCGATGCCCAGACCGACCCACTGACCGGGCTGGGCAACCGCCGCAACCTGGAATTCAGCCTGTCGTTGTTGGAGGCCGAAGGGCGGGCTTTTTCGGCCATCGTGCTCGATATCGACCACTTCAAACGGGTAAACGACGGCCATGGGCATGAGGTGGGCGATCAGGTACTGCAGCGGCTGGCCGAGCTGATGCGCCGCTGTTGCCGAGAGGGCGACCTGCTTTGCCGCACCGGCGGCGAGGAGTTTCTCATGCTGCTGCCGGGGGCAAGCCTGGCGGTTGCGGCAGCAGTGGCAGAACGGCTGCGGGTAACGGTGCAGGATACGCCGGTGGAACCCGTGGGCGCGGTGACGATCTCGCTGGGGGTGGCGCATTGGCCGGGCGGCGCAGGCAGCGAGCCTGGCGATGCATTGAGCGAGGCGGACCGGGCGCTGTACGCGGCCAAACAGAATGGGCGCAATCGTGTGTGTGTCGCGCGAGTTCAGCCCTGAGACCCGCGCAAACCTTCACTGCCAGGCCCTTCGCAAAAGTTGTTACAAGCCTTGTCATAAAACTGTCGTGTTTCAGTCATAGGATTGACCCCAACCTGACATTTTCACTCTTCATGGATGAGCGTCTCATGCGTCGTGTGGTTTTCAATCAGAAAGGTGGCGTCGGCAAGTCGAGCATCGCCTGCAACCTGGCTGCCGCCAGTGCCGCTGAAGGCTATCGGACCTTGCTCGTCGACCTCGACCCACAGGCCAATGCCACCTACTACCTGACCGGCCTGGTCAATGACGCCATCCCCTCGGGCATTGCCGACTTCTTCCGCCAGACCTTGTCATCCGTCACCGCGCACGGCAAGAAGCCCCGTGTGGCGATTACCGAAACCCGCTACAGCAACCTGCACCTGATCACCGCCAGCCCCGACCTCAGCGACCTGCAAAGCAAGCTGGAGAGCAAGTTCAAGATCAACAAGCTGCGCAAGCTGCTGGTGGAATTGGCCGAAGACTACGAGCGGATCTACATCGACACGCCGCCGGCCCTGAACTTCTACACCTTCAGCGCCCTGGTGGCCGCCGAACGCCTGTTGATCCCGTTCGACTGCGACAGCTTCTCGCGCCATGCGCTGCACAGCGTCATGGCCGAAGTGGAGGAGCTGCGCCAGGACCACAACCCAGCGCTGCAGGTGGAGGGCGTGGTCGTCAACCAGTTCGCCGGGCGCACGGCACTGCACCAGACACTGGTCGATCAGTTGCGCGGTGAAGGGGTTCCGGTGCTGCCGGTGTACCTGAGCAGCTCGATCAAGATGCGCGAATCACACCAGGCGTCGGTGCCGCTGGTGCACATGGCGCCGCGGCACAAGCTGGCGTTGGAGTTTGCCGACCTGCTGGACGTGCTGGAGCGCGCAGCCTGAGCCAAGCGGGCTGCTTTGCACCCCAGCATTTTGCGTCACCAGGGCTACCCGATCACGCATTCGGGTGATAGATTCGCCGCCATGAAAACCACCCGGCAGACCCGCACGCTGACCGCCTGGACGCTTTATGCCAGCGTCCTGTTCAGCCTATTGCTGTGCGGCCTGCATCACGGCCAGATGAGTGGCTTGCGCCTGGCGGGCCTCGAGGGTGGTTTCTGTTCGATCAGCAGTGACCACGCCCCGGCCATCAACCTGGACAACGCCGGTGGCGACCAGCACATGGCTCAGCTCGACTGCCCCGTGTGCTCCTCGTTCGGCCTGGCAGTGCCGCTTGCCCACACCGGCTGGGCGTTCCTGCCGCCTCAGTCCGGGGCCACCTCGCCCATTGTCGTGCGCAGCTGGGCACAACCGCCGCCGCGCTACTTGCGCCCTGCCCTCAACCCCCGCGCCTCCCCCGCCGCGCTTCCCGCAGCCCTTCTGTTCGCCTGACCTCAAGCGGGTGCGCCTGTGCGCGCTCGCGGTCAGCCATGACTTTTGCGTGGAAGACACGACAACATGATCCGCAAGACCTCCCTGGTGCTCCTCATGGGCACTTGCACCTTCGCCTGGGCAGACACTGCCCCGGTTGAACTCAACGCCACCACCATCGATGGCGAACGCGACGCCCCCTCCGGTGTGCAACTGGACGAGTCGATCCAAACCGGTTCGCGCCTGGGCCTCACCGCACGGGAAACCCCGGCGTCGGTCAGTGTCTCGGACCGCCGCCTGATCGAGGCGCACGGCGCCAAGGACAGCCAGGACGTGATCAACGCCATGACCGGCGTCAACGCCTCGGCCAACCCCGGTTATGGCGGCTTCGTCGCCTACCGGGGCTTCACCCAGAACCAGGTCACCCAGCTCTACAACGGCATCAACCTGGGCTATA
This sequence comes from Pseudomonas sp. SWRI50, assembly GCF_014269095.1. Classification (NCBI taxonomy): domain Bacteria; kingdom Pseudomonadati; phylum Pseudomonadota; class Gammaproteobacteria; order Pseudomonadales; family Pseudomonadaceae; genus Pseudomonas; species Pseudomonas sp. SWRI50. Next base: position 140,331 of record NZ_JABWRW010000006.1, read on the forward strand.
GCAGTGCCACACGGCCAGTGGATGCCTGGGTACTCGACCGGGTCGAACTGATCGGCGGGCCGTCCTCTTTCCTGCATGGCGCAGGCGCCGTGGGCGGCTCGATCAACTACATCACCAAGCTTGCCAGCCGCGATCAGCAGATCATCGACGGCCGCCTGCGCTACGGCAGTTTCGACGACTCAGAAGTGGCCTTCGGCATCAATCAGGCGCTGGCCAGCAACCCCGCCGACGCCCGCCACTTCATGCGCCTGGACTTCAGCCGGGGCCAGGGCAACGGCTACATCGACCGTAACCAGCGCAACACCGACAGCCTGGCGTTTTCGGTACTCAGCGACCTGGCGCCCAACCTCACCCACACCCTGGCGCTGGAGTACCAGGAAGACCGCGAAGACAGCCCGTACTGGGGTTCGCCGATCCTGCCGGGCCGCAGCACGATGAAGATCGACAAAAGCCGCCGCTTCGAAAACTACAACGTCGCGGACGGCCGCTACGAGCAGCGGGTACGCTGGCTGCGTTCGATCCTCGACTACCAGCTCAGCGACAACACCAGCGTGCAGAACACGCTGTACCACTACAACGCCCAGCGCGACTACCGCAACGTCGAGCGCTACAGCTACACCGCCAATGGCCAGGTGCAGCGCAGCAGCCCGTACCTGCAAAGCCACGACCAGAACCTGTTGGGCGATCGCATCGAGTTGCGACATGACAACACCCTGTTCGGCTTCGCCAGCCAATGGTCGCTAGGGCTGGAATACTCGCGCATGCGCCAGACCCTTTACCCGACGTCGGGCAGCTGGAGCGACGTCGTCGACCCCGACCATTTCGACCCTGGCAGCTTCGATGACATCCCTGGGGTGAATGCCGGCTTGACCAAGCAGCGTCGCCACGAAGTCACCAACCGCGCGGTGTTTGCCGAAAACCGCCTGCAACTGACCGATCGTCTGGCCTTGCTGACTGCCCTGCGCTATGACTACCTGGACATGCAAGTGACCAACTACGGAACGGTCTCGCCCACCTCGCCGGCGTTTTTCGAGCGCCGCTGGGAGCCGCTTTCCGGGCGCATCGGCCTGACCTACGCGCTGACGCCCAGTGCCAGTGTGTACGCGCAGTACAGCAGCTCGGCCGATCTGCCAGCCGGTTCACTGGCGGCGGCGACCTACTCCAACGTCGGCCTGTTCGACCTGTCCAAGGGCGAGCAATGGGAGGTCGGCAGCAAGTTCGACTTCCTCGACGGCCGCGGCGCCGCCACGCTGGCGCTGTACCAGATCGTGCGCAAGGACTTTGCCGTGCGTGATTCCAACGATGCCAACCAGACGGTGCAGGCCGGGCAGCAGACCTCGCGCGGCGTCGAGCTGTCCGGGCGGCTGCAGGTCACGCCGAAACTGCTGGCCGAGGCCAACTACGCCTACGTCGACGCGCAGTACGACACGTTCAACGAAGCGGTCAACGGGGTATCGGTGTCACGCAAGGGCAATACACCGGTCAACGTACCGGCCAGCGTCGCTAACCTTTGGTTGACCTACAGCTTCACGTCCGCGTGGTCGGCGGGGGTCGATGGGCGCTACGTGGGCTCGGTGTATGCCGACAATGCCAACACCCTCAAGGCACGGGCCTACACGCTGTTCGGTGCCTTCGCCCGCTACCGGCTGGATGAGCACACCACGGTGACCGGGCGAGTGCGCAACCTGACCGACGAGGTGTATGCCAAGCAGGCCTACAGCTCCCAGTACTACATGGGAGCTCCGCGCACCTTCGAGGTGGCGCTGGACATGCGCTTCTGAGGTGTCAGCCCTGCTGCAAGGGGTATGCCGCAGCAGGGCTGTACTCGCCTGGTTGAAACAGGCATCCCAGTGTCGCCCTCGACGAAGCCCCCGCAGGCGCTCACCGATCTACTGGCAAGCACAACAATGATGACGCGGCCCGACCGCGTCACGTTCATTCAGGCTGCCAATGGAAACCGGAGAGCTCCCACATGTCCGCACCTCATGAGGTATCCCCCGCCACCCTGCGCCGGGTGATCGCCGCCTCTGCCATCGGCAACTTCGTCGAGTGGTTCGACTTTGCCGTCTATGGCTTTCTCGCCACGCTGATTGCCAGCCAGTTCTTCGCCAGTGAAGATGCCAGCGTGGCTTTGCTCAAGACCTTCGCCGTGTTTGCCGTGGCATTTGCCCTGCGCCCGCTCGGCGGTATCGTGTTCGGCGCACTGGGTGACCGCCTGGGGCGCAAGCGCATCCTGTCGCTGACCATCCTGCTGATGGCCGGCTCCACCACCTTGATCGGCTTGCTGCCGACCTATGCCAGCATTGGCCTGGCGGCACCCGTGCTGTTGACCCTGGCCCGTTGCCTGCAAGGCTTCTCGGCGGGTGGCGAGTACGCCGGCGCCTGCGCCTACCTGATGGAGCATGCGCCCAACGACAAGCGCGCGTTCTACGGCAGCTTCGTGCCGGTCTCGACCTTTTCAGCCTTTGCCTGCGCGGCGGTGATCGCCTACGGCCTGGAAGCGAACCTGACGGCCGAGGCGATGAACGCCTGGGGCTGGCGCGTGCCTTTCCTGATCGCCGCCCCGTTGGGCCTGGTTGGCCTGTACCTGCGCTGGCGCATGGAAGAAACCCCGGCGTTCCGCGAAGCTGTGGCCCAAGGCAAAGAACACGAGCACTCGCCGCTCAAGGAGACCCTGCGCAACCATGGCCGGGCCATCCGCAACCTAGGGGCGTTCATCTCGCTGACGGCGCTGTCGTTCTATATGTTCACCACCTACTTTGCCACCTACCTGCAACTGGTCGGCAACCTCACCCGTGCGCAATCGCTGCTGGTAACCACAGTGGCGTTGTTGTTCGCTGCCGTCGGCTGCCCGCTGGCCGGGGCGTTTTCTGACCGGGTGGGGCGGCGCAAGACCATTGGTTTCACCTGCCTGTGGGTGATGGTCTGTGTGTTCCCGGCGTATTGGCTGGCCAGTTCCGGCTCACTGTCCGGGGCGCTGCTGGGGGTGATTCTGCTGGCCGTGGGCGCGCTGTGCAGCGGCGTGGTGACTGCGGCATTGCTGTCGGAAAGCTTCCCGACACGGACCCGCTATACCGCGTCGGCGATTACCTACAACGTGGCCTATACGCTGTTCGGCGGCACTGCGCCGTTGGTGGCGACCTGGTTGATTGGGCAGACGGGTAGCAGCCTGGCACCGGCGTTTTACCTGGTGGTGATTGCGCTGGTGGCGCTGGTCGGAGGGTTGGCATTGCCGGAGACGTCGCGCATTTCGTTGCATGATGAGGCCGGCGTCGATAGCGTGCGGCCTGGGGTACGGAGCAGCGTTTGAGATTTTTGGGGCCGCTGTGCGGCCCCGGCATTATCAGCCTTCTTCCCCCTCTTCGCGCCGATACGCCCATTGGTACAGCGCCGGCAACACCAGCAACGTCAACGCCGTGGACGACAGGATCCCGCCAATCACCACAGTCGCCAGCGGCCGTTGCACTTCGGCCCCGGTGCCGGTCGCCAATGCCATCGGGATGAACCCCAGCGAGGCCACCAACGCGGTCATCAGCACTGGCCGCAAGCGCGTCAATGCACCCTCCTCGACCGCCACCCGCAACGTGCGCCCTTCCTCGCGCAGGCTGCGGATAAAGGCAATCATCACCAGGCCATTGAGCACCGCCACCCCCGACAAGGCGATAAAGCCCACCCCTGCGGAAATAGACAATGGAATATCCCGCAACCACAGCGCCAGTACCCCACCGGTCAAGGCAAACGGAATACCGGTGAACACCAGCAAGCCATCCTTGAGGTTGTTGAACATCATCAGCAGCAAGGCCAGCACCAACAGCAAGGCCACCGGCACTACCACCTGCAGACGCTCGGCGGCCGACTGCAACTGCTCGAACTGGCCGCCCCAGCGCGTCCAGTAACCGGGCGGTATCTGCACCTGCTCGATCAGGGCCTGCTCGGCCTGCTGCACGAACGAGCCAAGGTCGCGGCCACGCACGTTGGCACTGACCACCACCACGCGCTTGCCATCCTCACGGCTGACTTGGTTAGGCCCCAGTTGCAGGTTCAATGTCGCGACCTGCGACAGCGGGATGAAACCGATCTGGGCAGCGCCGGCTGCACTGCTCGCCGGTACCGGTATCAGCAGGCTGGAAAGCGCGTCGACATCGGTACGCACAGTCTCGGGCAGGCGCACCACCATGTCGAAACGTCGGTCGCCCTCATACAGCGTGCCTGCCGTACGCCCCCCCACAGCAATGGCGATGGCGTCTTGCACGTCGCCGACATTGAGGCCATGGCGGGCAGCCTTGTCGCGGTCGATATCAATGGTCAGCACCGGCAGGCCTGTGGTCTGCTCGACCTTGACCTCCGAGGCGCCCGGCACACGCTGTAGGCTGCTGGCGATTTGCGCAGCGGTCTGGTTGAGCACGTCCATGTCGTCCCCAAACACTTTGACCGCCACATCACTGCGCACACCCGAAATCAGTTCGTTGAAGCGCAACTGGATTGGTTGCGACAGCTCGTAATTGCTGCCCGGCACACTGGCCGCGGCGCGCTGCACTTCGGCAATCAGCGCCTCACGTGGCTTGCTCGGGTCGGCCCATTGCGCGGGCGGACGCAGCATCACGTAGGCGTCAGAGATGTTCGGCGGCATCGGGTCCGAGGCGATTTCGGCAGTACCGGTGCGGGCGAACACGCGCTCCACTTCCGGCACCTGGGCAATGATCGCCCGCTCCAGGCGCTGCTGCATGTCTACCGACTGCGATAGGCTGGTGCCTGGCACGCGCAGCGCCTGCAGGGCAAAGTCGCCCTCGCTGAGGCTGGGGATGAACTCGCTGCCCATGCGGCTGGCCATCACCCCGGACAACACCACCAGCGCTGCCGCCCCGGCGAACGCCAGCTTGCGCCGGCCCAACACCCAGCCCAGCACCGGCGCATAGCGCTGGCGCGCGGTGCGCATGACCAAGCCTTCTTCTTCCTTGACCTTGCCGGTCACGAACAGCGCCAGCGCCGCCGGCACGAAGGTCACCGAGAGGATCATGGCGCCCAGCAGGGCGATCACGACGGTGAAGGCCATGGGGTGGAACATCTTGCCCTCGACCCCGGTCAGGGCAAAGATCGGCAGGTACACCACCATGATGATCAACTGCCCGTAGATCAGCGGGCGCCGTGCTTCACGGGCGGCGGCAAACACTTCATGGAAGCGCTCGCCGCGGGTCAGCATGCGGCCATGGCGCTGCTGGGCGTGAGCCAGGCGGCGAATGGCGTTCTCGACGATCACCACCGCGCCATCGACAATAATGCCGAAGTCCAGCGCGCCGAGGCTCATGAGGTTGGCACTGACCTTGTTGCCGAACATGCCGGTGAAGGTAAACAGCATGGACAACGGGATGACCATGGCGGTAATGACCGCAGCGCGGATGTTGCCCAGGAACAGGAACAACACGGCGATGACCAGGATCGCGCCTTCGATCAGGTTTTTCTTCACCGTGGCGATGGCTTTTTCGACCAGGTTGGTACGGTCATACACCGTCACCGCGACTACGCCCTTGGGCAGGTTGCGGTTGATCTCGACCAGCTTGGCCGCCACCGCCTGGGAGACCGCGCGGCTGTTCTCGCCGATCAGCATGAACACCGTGCCCAGCACTACCTCACGGCCATTCTCAGTCGCAGCCCCAGAGCGCAGCTCTTGGCCCAGGCCAACCTGGGCGACATGGCTGACGCGTATCGGCGTGCCGTCGACGCTGGCGATGACGATGTTGGCGATGTCCTCGGCGGAGTCCAACTGGCCCGGTGCGCGGATCAGCAACTGCTCGCCATTGCGCTCGATGTAGCCGGCCCCCACGTTGGCGTTGTTGCGCTCCAGTGCCGCGATCAAATCATTGAGGGTGAGCTTGTAGGCCGCCAGGCGCTTGGGCTCCGGTGCGATCAAGTACTGCTTGGCATGGCCGCCAATGCTGTTGACCTCGGCCACCCCCGGCACATTGCGCAACTGCGGCTTGATGATCCAGTCCTGGATCACCCGCAGGTCGGTCTGGGTGTAGGGCGTACCGTCCTCCTTGAGCGCGCCCTCCTCGGCCTCGACGGTCCACAAGAAGATCTCGCCCAGCCCTGTGGAAATCGGCCCCATGCCCGCCTCGATGCCGTCGGGCAACTGTTCACGGGCCACCTGCAGGCGCTCGTTGACCAATTGACGGGCGAAGAACAGGTCGGTGCCGTCATCGAAAATCACCGTGACCTGGGACAAGCCAGAGCGGGACAGCGAACGGGTCTGCTTGAGGCCTGGCAGGCCGGCCATGGCCGTTTCGATGGCGAAGGTGATGCGCTGCTCGGTCTCCAATGGCGAGTAACCGGGTGCGGCGGTGTTGATTTGCACCTGGACGTTGGTGATGTCCGGCACGGCATCGATGGGCAGTTTCTGGAAGCTGTGGATACCCACCGCAGCCATCAGCAGCACAGCAAGCATCACCACCAGGCGCTGCTCGATGGCGAATTGGATCAGGCGTTCGAACATGGCGTCGTCCCCGGTTTCAATGGCTGTGCTCGGCGGAGCCTTTGCCAAGCTCCGACTTGAGGACAAAGCTGCCAGCGGCAGCGACCTGAATGCCTGCATCCAGCCCGGCGACCACTTCTACCTGGCCGGCGTCGCGGCGCCCTGTCGTCACCGGGCGTGCCTCGAAGCCTTGCTCGGTACGCACGAACACCACGGTCTGCTCCTCCCAGGTCTGCAACGCGCTTTCCGGTACCACCACGGCGGCGGTCGACCGCTCGACGCTGACCGCAATGTTCACGAACAGCCCAGGGCGCCAGGCTCCGTTGGGGTTGGCCAAGGTGGCGCGCACGGTGGCGGCGCGGTTTTGTTCACCCAGCAGGCTGCCGACGTAATTGACCGTTCCCTCGACCTCGGCACCCAGGTCCGGCGCACTGACCGTGACGCTGCGCCCGGTGACGACACGGTTCAAGTCGCGTGGGGCGACAGCGAAGGTGGCCCAGACCCGGCTCAGGTCGGACAGTGTGAAGGCGTTGCTGGAGGCGTCGACCACCTCCCCCACGCTCATGTGTTTTTCCACCACCACCGCATCGAAGGGTGCGCGTAACTCATAGCGATTGCCGGCGCCGGCGGGGCCGACTGCCGCGACCTTTTGCCGAGCATTGGCCAGCGCGATCTCGGCCTCCTGCAACATTTGGCGAGCCTGCTGGTAATCCTGTTCGGCGCTGATGCGTTCCTGCCACAGCTGCTGTTCGCGTTGGAAGGTCAGACGCGCCAGTTCCAGGCGGCGCTGGGCTGCCTGTTGTTCGCTGCGCAGGTCAGAAATCTGCTGGCTGGCGATTACCGCCAGCACCTGGCCGCGCTTTACCGCCTGCCCGAGGTCGGCCTGCACCGACTCGACCACGCCCGGTACACGCGGCACGACATGCGCCGTGCGGTCCTCATCGAAACGGATTTCACCCGGGTAGCTGATGGCGGTGCCCAGCTCGCGGGGGCCGGCCGCTACCAACTGCACGCCAGCCGCCTCGATCTGGGCGCTGGAAAGGTGCAATTTGCCTTCCTCGTCGGCGTGGCCTTCTTCGGCCTGCTCATCATCGTGGCCGTGGCCGTCTTCGCCATGCGCGTCGTGCGGGGCTTCGTCGCTCGAGGCCTGGCCGAGGTTGCCGGTCCAGGCCAGGCCACCGAGGCCAAGCACGGCCAGAGCGACCGCCAGGAGGGCGATCTTGCGTGGGTTATCCATTGTTGCTCCTGCTATTCGTGTTTTTGCTCAAGCCAATGGGCCCGCTGCGCGACCCATCGCCGGCAAGCCAGCTCCCACAGGGACGGCACCGTGCATCAATGTGGCGCTTCATTTGTGGGAGCTGGCATGCCGGCGATAGCCGCGCAGCGGCCCCTGAATCACAAGCCGCCCTCAAGGTCGCCATACAGGCGCTCGACCTGGGCCCGCGCATCAGTCGCCGAGGCCAAGGCTTGCAGGTACAAGCCCCGCGCCTCGATCAGCGTGCGCTGGGCATCGAGCACATCGAGAAACGCGAACTTGCCCATCTCGAAGCCACGGGTGGCGGTGTCTACCGCTTGCTGCGCCGAGGGCAGGATGGTGCGGTTGTAGGCCTGCACTTCCTGCATGGCCGTGGCCCATTGGCTGAGGGCACTGCGGGTCTCGCTGCGCAAGCGCAACTCAACGGCATTGCGCAGGTCACGGGCCTGGTCGGCACGTCGCGCAGCCACCAGCACGTTGCCTTGGTTACGGTCGAACAACGGCAGCGGCATCGACAGCCCGACCACGTTGACTCGCTCGCGGTCCTCACGGCTGTATTGGCTGCCGAGGCTGACGGTGAGGTCGGGTATGCGCTGAGCCTTTTCAGAGCCCAACGACGCTTCGCCGCGCTCGACCTGCGCCGCCGCCAAGCGCCACTCGGCGGTCTGTTCGACCCTGGCCAGCAAGGCCTCGGCCGCAGGCGGGGCACCCGGCGACAAATCAGTGGCCAGCAGGCGGTCGAAGCGTGCCACCGGGCTGCCCGTCAACCGCGCCAAGGCCTGATAAGCCACACTGCGCTGTGAGGCGGCGCGGCGTACTTGCGCCTGCGCCTGGGCCAGTTGCACCTGGGCCCGCGTGGCCTCTACCGGCGAAGACTGGCCGGCCGTGACGCGGCCCTGTACCACCCGCAGCCCGCGCTCCGTCAGTGCCTGGGACTGTTGCGCCAGCTCCAGCGCCGTTTGCGCACGCAGGGCCGCGTGGAAGGCCTGCACCACATCGGCGCGCAAGCCATTGCGCTGGCGTTCCAAGTCAAGCTGGGCGATGGTCTGGCCGGCACCGGCCACGGCGATGCGCGCTCCCCGCTTGCCGCCCAGCTCCAGTGGCTGGCTCAGGGTGACCGTGATGGTGCGCGTCTCGCGGCGGGTGTCCTCGACTTCCCAGGACAACTCCGGGTTAGGTATCAACCCCGCTTGGCGCCGCTCGCCTTCGGCAATGCCGATTTCACGGCCCGCGGCAGCAAGTTCCGGGTTTTGCGCAAAGGCAGCGCTAAGCGCTTCGGGCAGGCTCAGGCTGCCACTGGCCTGGGCACTGGCAGTGGCAGCCAGTATCAGGCAAAGCAAGGCGATCTTGCGGGGGATGGCACGGGGGCAGGGCACGAAACAGGTCCTCGTCGGCGAGCGTTGGCGAGGGACTGTAGGGCGGCGTGCTTATCGGGGCGGTGGCGTGAACATTACAATGCTGTAATCAGCGGGGGGCGGCACTGGCGCAAAACGTCCGGTTATCGCCCACTTTCCCATCCAAGTCCATTCACGCAATTGACGAAACTAACCAGGTGGTACAAAGATAAGCGCATCCAAAAACAACAAAGCGATGCCTTTCATGAAGCCCCTTATTCTTGTGCTGAACGGCCCTAACCTGAACATGCTGGGCACCCGCGAGCCCACTCAGTATGGCCATGAAACCCTTGCTGACCTGGCCCAAGGCTGCGCCGACAGTGCCCTTGCCAAAGGCCTGGAAATCGAATTCCGCCAGACCAACCACGAAGGCGAACTGATCGACTGGATCCATGCCGCCCGTGGCCGCTGTGCTGGCATCCTGATCAACCCGGGCGCCTGGACCCACACCTCCGTGGCCATCCGCGACGCCCTGGTGGCCAGTGAACTGCCCGTCATCGAGGTGCACCTGTCCAACGTGCACAAACGCGAGCCCTTCCGCCATCTGTCGTTCGTCTCGTCGATTGCCGTTGGCGTGATCTGCGGGCTGGGCAGCCATGGCTACCGCCTGGCCCTGAGCCACTTCGCGGAAATGTTCCAGGAGCAGACCGCATGAGCCAACAGGCCATCCTCGCCGGCCTCATCGGCCGCGGCATCCAGCTGTCGCGCACCCCTGCGCTGCATGAGCATGAAGGTGACGCGCAATCCCTGCGTTACCTGTATCGCCTGATTGATGCCGATCAATTGCAGCTAGACGACAGCGCCCTGCCCGGCCTGCTCGATGCCGCACAGCACACCGGGTTCACCGGGCTCAACATCACCTACCCGTTCAAACAGGCGATTCTGCCGCTGCTCGACGAGCTGTCGGATGAAGCCCGAGGGATCGGCGCGGTGAATACCGTGGTGCTCAAGGACGGCAAGCGGGTTGGCCACAATACTGACTGCCTGGGCTTCGCCGAAGGCCTGCGCCGCGGCCTGCCGGATGTGGCACGCCGGCAAGTGGTGCAAATGGGCGCTGGTGGCGCAGGCTCGGCCGTGGCCCATGCGCTGCTGGGCGAAGGGGTCGAACGGCTGGTGCTGTTCGAAGTCGACGCGGCGCGGGCACAAGCGCTGGTCGATAACCTCAACGGGCATTTCGGTGCCGGCCGTGCGGTGCTCGGCACTGACCTGCGCGCAGCATTGGCCGAGGCGGACGGGCTGGTCAACACCACGCCCGTGGGCATGGCCAAGCTGCCGGGTACGCCGCTGCCGGTGGAGCTGCTGCATGAACGGTTGTGGGTGGCAGAGATCATCTACTTCCCGCTGGAGACCGAACTGTTGCGCGCCGCGCGGGCATTGGGTTGCCGCACGCTCGATGGCAGCAACATGGCCGTGTTCCAGGCGGTCAAGGCGTTCGAGCTGTTCAGTGGGCGCGAGGCCGATGCGGCGCGGATGCAGGCGCATTTTGCCAGTTTTAGCTGAGTCGGCAGCTGCCCTTTCGCGGGCAAACCCGCTCCCACAGGCTGTGGGAGCGGGCTTGCCCGCGAAAGGGCCGGCCCAGGCGCATCAACCCTTTTCGTCCAGCAAGGCCTTCAACACCTGTTCCTGCCCGGTATAATCCCCCTCGCCAAAATGCACGTGGCGTACCTGCCCTGTGCGGTCGACAAAATAATGCGCCGGCCAGAACTGGTTACCCCAGGCATTCCACACCCGGTGATCATTGTCCACCGCCACCGGGTAACCGATCCCCAGCGTCGCCACCTTGTCGCGCAAGGTCGCGACGTCATGCTCGTAGTCATACTCAGGCGTGTGCACGCCCACCACCACCAGCCCCTGGTCGGCGTAACGCCGTGCCCAGTCATTCACATGCGGCAGGCTACGCTGGCAGTTGATGCAGTCCCAAGTCCAGAAGTCCACCAGCACCACCTTGCCTTTGAGCGCCGGCGCATCCAGTGGCGGCGAATTCAACCACTGGCTGGCCCCCGCCAGCGACGGCATGGCGCCGTAACTGTCGCGGGCCTCCAGATAGCCCGCCAGGCCGAGGCCTGTCAGGGCCAGCGCAATGCCGCCCACCTTTAACATCAGGCGGCGATCAATTGTCATGGCAACCGCCGGTGGCGTACGAGCGGTATTCCACGCGCTGGTGCTGACCTTTGGAATCGAGGTAGTCCATGCGGGTGTTGACCAGGCCGCAGGTGTTGCCCTGATCATCCTGCACCGAGAGGACTTTCTTCACATCTAGATGATCACCGTAGCGGTACTGCATCACACTGGCATCGTTCATCGCGGTGGTGGCGGCCTGAGCGGCAATGGCGCCGAAACTGAACACGGCAAACAGGCTGACGCTGGCGAAGGCTTTGAGGTTCATGGCAACTCTCCTGTGGAACGCTTCAGGTGGGGAGGGTTGCTCCCCGGTCGAGAGCCATTACACGGCCGCCAGGTATCCCGTATGTGTCACCCGAGCCTGTGATCTGCTTCCTCCTGTATCTCTGTCAACGCCAGATACACTGCAATACAAAACCCCGCAGGCAAGCGCGATAACGCTCGGTACACTGCGCCAACCCCACCCCATACAGGAACGCTGCGCATGGAACACGTCGATCACATCCTGATCGTCGACGACGACCGCGAGATCCGCGAACTGGTCGGCAACTACCTGAAGAAGAACGGCCTGCGGACCAGCATCGTTGCCGATGGCCGGCAGATGCGCGCCTTTCTCGAAGCCAACAGCGTCGACCTGATCGTCCTCGACATCATGATGCCCGGCGACGATGGCCTATTGCTGTGCCGTGAATTGCGTGCCGGCAAACACCGCAACACGCCCGTGCTGATGCTGACCGCACGCAACGACGAGACCGACCGCATCATCGGCCTAGAGATGGGCGCCGACGACTACCTGACCAAACCGTTCTCCGCCCGCGAACTGCTGGCCCGCATCAATGCCGTGCTACGCCGTACGCGCATGCTGCCGCCGAACCTGACCATCAGCGAAAGCAGCCGCCTGCTGGCCTTCGGCCAATGGCGTCTGGACACCACTGCACGCCACCTGCTCGACAGTGAAGACACCCTGGTGGCCCTGAGCGGCGCCGAGTACCGGCTGCTGCGGGTATTTCTCGACCACCCGCAGCGGGTGCTCAGCCGCGAGCAACTGCTCAACCTCACCCAGGGTCGTGAGGCGGACATCTTCGACCGTTCCATCGACCTGCTGGTCAGCCGCCTGCGCCAGCGCCTGGGTGATGACGCCCGCGAACCCAGCTGCATCAAGACTGTGCGCAGCGAAGGCTACGTGTTCTCGCTGCCGGTGCAATTGCTCGGGTCGCCCTCATGAAATGGCCCCGTACCCTGGCCTCGCGCCTGGCATTGATCTTCTTCACAGGGCTGGTCCTGGCCTATGGGTTGTCGTTCGGCCTGCAAGCCTACGAGCGCTACATCAGCAGCCGCTCGATGATGCTCAGCAACCTGGAGCAGGACGTCGCCACTTCGGTGGCCATCCTCGACCGCCTGCCCGCCGCCGAACGTGCCGCCTGGCTGCCGCGCCTGGAGCGGCGCACCTACCGCTACCACCTTGACCAGGGCCAGGATGGCCAGGCGATGCCGACCAGCGACCCGCCCATGGCCGCCGAGTCGATCGTCAAAGCCATCGGCAACGACTACCGCTTGACCTTCCAAGAGATCCCCGGCCCCAATGCGCATTTTCAGGTGCACTTGAACCTGGCCGATGACGCGCCCCTGACCATCGACGTTACCCCGACCCCCGTACCAATCGCCCGCTGGCTGCCGGTGGTTCTGCTGATCCAACTGGCCGTGCTGTTGCTGTGCACCTGGCTGGCAGTGCGGCTGGCCATCGGCCCGCTCACCCGCCTGTCGCAGGCGGTGGATAACCTCGACCCAGACAAACCCGGTGTGCAACTGGACGAAAGCGGCCCGCGCGAGGTGAAGTACGCCGCCGTTGCCTTCAATGCCTTACAGGCGCGTATCGCGGCCTACCTCAAGGAGCGCATGCAGTTGCTGGCGGCGATCTCCCACGACCTGCAAACCCCCATCACCCGCATGAAGTTGCGGGTCGAAGTGATGGACGAGGGGGTCGAGAAAGACAAGCTGTGGCACGACCTGGATGCCATGGAGCACCTGGTACGTGAAGGTGTGGCCTATGCCCGCAGCATGGACATCAACACCGAAGCCCCGTGCCGGATCAACCTGGATGCCTTCCTCGACAGCCTGGTGTTCGACTACCAGGACAGCGGCGCCCAGGTCGAACGCCACGGCAACGCCGACGGCCTGCTGGAAACCCGCCCGCATGCGCTGCGCAGGGTGTTGGTCAACCTGGTGGACAACGCCTTGAAGTTCGCAGGTAAAGCACAGCTGGAGGTCAGCCGTGAACAAGGATGCACCCGGATTCGAATACTCGATGACGGCCCGGGGATTCCGGAAGATGAGCTCAATGAGGTGCTCAAGCCGTTCTACCGGGTAGAAAGCTCGCGTAACCGCAGTACCGGAGGCACCGGCTTGGGGCTGGCGATCGCGCAGCAATTGACCCAGGCCTTGGGTGGGCGCTTGACCCTGAGCAATCGCCAAGGTGGCGGGTTGTGTGCACAGATCGAGTTGAAGTGAGTGCCGCCTGCATCTCGCCCCCTCAAGGTCTATGCGTGATAGGGATGCCGCCTTACGCAACCGATCGCTACAGTCTGATACACACTGTCGCCTGCGCCGACACACTGCCGATACGCCACCGCTACACACTCCCGGCCACACATTGGCACGCCAGGAGTTAAACCGATGACACGCCCCAACATAACGGCATTTACCCACACCTTCAGCCACATTGACCGGTTCGGAAGCTGGAGCGCCGACTTGCCGCTGCGGCTGTTTCTGGCCTGGGAGTTTTTCGAGTCTGGTCTGGAAAAATACAACGGCACCAACTGGTTCGGCGACCTGCAGTCCAGCTTCCCCTTCCCGTTCAGTGCACTGCCCGCAGCGCTGAACTGGCAACTGTCGATGTGGGCCGAGCTGGTGCTGCCTTTACTGCTGTTGCTTGGCCTGGGCACACGGCTGGCCTCGGCTGGGCTTATGGTCATCACTGTGGTGGCCATTGCTGCGGTGCATTGGCCGGCACAGTGGTCGAGCCTGGCGGAGCTGGCACAGGGTTATGCCATCACCGACCAGGGTTTCGGCAACTTTAAGTTGCCGCTGATCTACCTGGTGGCACTGCTGCCACTGCTGCTCAAGGGGGCCGGGCGCTTGAGCCTTGACCACTGGCTCAACGCGCGGTTCGCAGCCAGGGCATGACGCGTAAATAGCAACGGGCTCGGGGCCAGTCGGCGCCGAGCCCGTTTTTTGTCTCAGGCTGTACCGATGACAATGCCTTGCGCGCGCAGGCTTTCCAGCAATGCCAAGCCTTGCTCCTGATCCCCACCCAATGCGTGCAGACGCGCCAGCCCAGTACCCCTCACCTCTGTGAGCAAGCGATAAGCCATGGGTGCCAGGCGAGCGAAGCGTACCTGCAGCCCGGCGTCGCGGTAGACCAGCAGCAAGGTGGGCAGTTCAGGTGCCTCCTGCGGTTGATAATCCAGGCTGATACGGTCAACTGGCCAACGGTAGGCCAATACCCTGGCCGTGCACGACAGCAGCGGCTCCCCCTGCAGCAGGTCACCCTGCGGGTCATGAGCCGGGTCTTCGGCATCGCTGAGGTACAGCTGGGCCTCGATCCACTCGTAGTGGGCAAGTTCCAACTGCCACGGGGCATCCAGTTCGACGCCCTGGAGGTAGTCGATGAACGCTTCGGCGATCTCGGTGAACAAGGGTGTCTGGCTGCGGTAGTTGGCATAAAAATCCCGCACGCGGGCATGCCAGCGCGGCTCGCCCAAGGTTTGCCGCAGCACCGGAAAGCTGCCGGCCAGCAGGCCTTCGATGGCGCCATAGAACAGCTCACGGTAAACCTTCAGCCGGCGTGCCTCGATGCCAGGCGGTGGGGTATGCCGCTGCGGATCTCGCAGATGCCGCGCCAGCGAGAACTGCTGTTCACGCAACAATTCGCTCATGCGACACCTCCCGCTGCAGCGTGCGAATGCGGTCAGTCTCTTCGAGCAGTTCGGCCAAGGGCGGGTAATTGAAGTCTCGCTCGAGCGTTGTCGGCTGTGCGCCAAAATGCTTGCAGGCCATCGCGAACAACGACCAGACATCCTCCTTCACGGGGGCGCCGTGGGTATCCACCTTGAGGTCCGGGGCCTCGTCGTAGTGCCCCGCCACATGCATGCCGACAACGCGTGCTGGCGGCAGCCCCTGAAGGAAGGCCTGCGCATCGTAGCCATGGTTGCAGGCGTTGACGAACACGTTGTTGACGTCCAGAAGCAGGTCGCAGTCGGCCTCGTCGAGCACGGCGCGAATGAAGTCCAACTCGCTCATCGCCTGGTAGGGCGCCGCGTAATAGCTGATGTTTTCCACGGCGATACGCCTTTGCAAATGGTCCTGGGCCTGGCGAATCCTGGCGGCAACGTGATACACAGCCTCTTGCGTGAAGGGGATCGGCATCAGGTCGTAGAGGTGGCCGTCATCACTGCAATAGCTCAGGTGTTCGCTGTACAGGCGTACCTGATGGCGATCGAGAAAGCGCCGGGTCTGGTCCAGCAAACCCCGGTCCAGCGGCAGGCTGCCGCCCAAGGACAAAGACAGCCCATGGCAGGCCAGCGCAAACCGTTCGGTCAATTGCGCCAGGCCTTGGCCATAGGCGCCTCCGACCCCAATCCAGTTTTCTGGCGCGCACTCCAGAAAATCCACGGCACCGTCTTCCAACGTAAGCAATTCATGCATAAGGCCACGGCGCAGGCCAAGGCCGACAAGCAAGGGTGTGGTCGTCATCGATAAGTCTCCACAACACGCAAAACGCCCCGCCTGACCAGCAGGAGGGGCGTTGTGTCATTCCAAGGGTTTAACTCAGGACTTACCGGTCACTTTGCTGGACGAGGCTTCTCCTGCCTTGCCAGCGCCGCCACATTTACCTTCACCGCACTTGCCTTCGCCATGGCTGGCTTTCTTGTCGCCGCCGCACTTGCCCTCACCCTGGGTGGCCTTGCCGCTGCCACCGCACTTGCCTTCACCGCATTTGCCTTCGCCAGGCACCTTTGCCGACGCCAGTTGATACCCCTGGGACATCGGCTCGACAGCGAACGCGCTGCTGCCCAAGGCCATGCTGCCGATCAGGGCGGCGCCAAGCAAGCCGAGGGTATTGCGTGCATGAGTCATGGTGTAGCTCCACTGTGGTTGGAAAGTGGAGCCATTAGGCCGGGTGGGTGTGTCGGGGTTGTATCGCCGAAATCGGCATTTTGTACATGAATCGGTCTGTAGGCCTGCAGGATACAGTGTGATACAGAGCACCCGCCCCCTGCGGCCAGTGGCGGGTGAAGGCTGTCAGTCTTCCAGCGGCTTGGGCGGCGCTGCGGGCTTGGCAGGTTTGACGGGTTTGGCCGGCTTGCTGTCCTTGCCCTTGGTTTCAGGTGCCACCGCGACAGGCTCTGGCGCAGTCACGGCCTTCTCGCTCGCCGGCAGTTCATCGACCGCCTTGAGGATGGCCTGCGGGTCGATTGGCTCACCCGTGGCGTCATCCTTGAGCATGTGCCGTTCACCGTCCTTGCCCACCAGGATCACCTTGGTGCCCGCGCTCGCGCCAAGCTTGAGTTCGCGGATCAGGGCCATGGTGGTCTGCTGCTCGAGGTTTTTGTCCTCGCGCTTGCCGACCATCTTGGCAACGCTATACAGCACCAGGCTGCGCTCTTTGAAGGCTTTCTGAATTTCCGGGTCTTCCAAGGCTTTGTTCAACCCACGCAATGTCGGGTCGGCAGAACTGGGAGCAATGATCACCAGAGGCCGTGCCTTGCCCAGCTCCTTGGCCAATGGAGCGTCGCTGTCGGCGGCGAACAGTGGGCCGGTGACGGCGAGCAAGGTAGCGAGGGTCAGTGACCGGACGAGCATACACATCTCCTTAATGTCTCGATAAACCAATGACTACAGATCACGGAGAAAAATCCGACCTGGAGCCTAAACCACTTCAAAAGCTGCGTGGCGAAGGAAAAGTAACTGACAATTTCCAGCCATGTATCAGATCAGGATGACGGACTTTGCCGAAAAGGCCGCCTCCTGACTGAGCATAGCCCAAAGCCACTGCTGGCAAGGCTGCGCTACGCCTCACACGCGGTGTTGTTATACGTCGATGGCAGCGCCCGGAGACCCGGCCTCCAATGCCGCCAGTGTCATGTCGAGCATCAACCCGCGCCGGGCAGCGCGCTGTGCCGCAAGAATCGCATCTGACTCCGCCTGCCTGGCCTCGTCCGTCAACGCCTCATCGTCAAGCACGCGATCCAGGCGGCGCCGGAACGGCCTGTCCACTTGCGCGAAGCGTTCAGGGTGAGCACGCTCCAGGTGCCCTTGCCAGAACGTTCGGTCCACCAGCGAACGTGCGATTTCCTCTTGCGTCTCGGCCTCGAGCACTTGCGCCTGCGCCCGCGCAAGGTGCGCTTCCGTGACACCTGCCAGGGGGCGAAAACTCATGTCGCCCACTGCAATGGGCAAGTTCAGGCGGTCCCGCAACCCGAGTCGATAGGCGAGCCCCACTTCGCTTTCGTCCGGGTTGCCGCCGCGTGCCAGGATGTCCAGCACAGCCAGTCGGTCGACTTCATCCAGGCGCCACAACCGCCGCCCCAACGCAAGCAAGGCCTGCTCGGTATTGCCTGGGTCATCGGTCCGGGCGCGCCACACCAACACGTTCAACTCAAGGTTGCTGAGGCACCATGTCGCGCCGTCCTGGCAACCCCACTCATCGTTGGCGATGTCCATCAAGGCTTCGCGCAGGGCCGGCTCCCGGGCCATTGCCTGCAGCACGGCCAATACCCGCAGGGCGAGCGCTTCGGCATTGATGTGAAAATCGGCGGACTGCAGCAACTGCTGAAGGACGCGGAAGAAGCGATCTGCCGGCTCCCCTATGTCTACCGACTCCCACGCCGCCATCAGCAGGCCCCGATAGCGCGGCCCGACAGCATCCCCCCAAACGACTCGGGCACGCTCGAGTTGTTCGTAAAGCAACACCTCGTCCGTCGGCATGACCGGCCCCATTAGCGCCGCCTGGAGGCGAATCAGTTCGGCGTTCTCCAATGGGTTGCCGGCCAACCTGATGCGCCGCCGAAAGCCCGGTGCCAGTTGATAGAACCACTCTGGAATCCGCGTGAGGCGGTTTTCGCGCATATCCATGTAAACCAGGCTTAAGCGGCTCTGCACGCCGTGCGGAAAATGCGTTAGCCCAGTATTGCGCAAGTTCAGCCAGCGAAGAGCGGTGAGCCCATCCAAGGTGAAAGTGCGCCCCAGAGGGTTATGGGACAGATCGATGTACTCCAGGGTTGTGGAGCTTGCCAGGGTGGCAGCCTGGCTGGTAGTCAGCACGATCTGGTTGTTGGTCAGGGTCAACTGACGCAAGTGCCGCATTTCCAGCAAAGGCTGCGGCAAGCGAGTCAGCAAATTCCCCCCCAGGTCAAGTAACCGTGCACGCGGGAAGGCGAGCAGAAAGCTCGCTGGTACATCCTGCAATTCCATACGCAGCAGTGATACATCGGAAACATGAGCAAAGCTGACCTGTGCTGGCATTTCCGGCAGCTCCCCAGGCCGCATGTTGTACAAGACCATGCGGTAGTTGTGGTCGGTGTCGAGGTGGGTTTGCCCTGCGTCGGTGGTGCGCCGCCAGCAATCTAGCAGCGTGTTACGCATGCAGATACGGTCTTCCCTCACAGCACCTTCAGCGTCCCCAACCCACCCTTCCAAGCTGTTGCGCAGCACCCTGTACTCTGCCCGCAGCGTGGCCAATACAGCTTCCACCTGACGCCCCGAACGCCGTACATTGTCGGTCCATGTAGCCACCTGTTCGTCACTGAACGAAGGAAACAGGTCACGCACCGACGCTGCCAGCGCCCGCTCTGGCCGGCCTGGGCCACCCGAGTTACGGCCACCCAAGGGGTAACCCAGACGGCCGTCGGCCAAACGCTGGGGTGGGCGGAACATTCCCCTAGGCTGCACACCCAGCAACCCTTCAAGCTCGCTACGACGCCGCACCGCCTCACGCGCCAGCACAACCCTAAGGTTATGGGCGAAGGGCTCCGCTACCTGCATCGCCCCCCGCTGGGACGGTGAATAGGCTGCGGCCATCACCTCGAACAACTCGCCCGCCTCGC
Source organism: Pseudomonas sp. SWRI50 (assembly GCF_014269095.1). NCBI lineage: Bacteria > Pseudomonadati > Pseudomonadota > Gammaproteobacteria > Pseudomonadales > Pseudomonadaceae > Pseudomonas > Pseudomonas sp. SWRI50. The sequence continues at coordinate 159,675 of NZ_JABWRW010000006.1, forward strand.
CTTGCGGCACCGCGTGAGCATCCAGCAATTGGAACATGCCCGCGTGGTGCAGCAAATCGAATGCCTGCGCGCCGTCCTCGGTCGACGCCAGCAGCGGCCCACCGCGATGGCCTTCGAACAAGCGCCAACGCACGCCTTGGCCAGTGCCAGGCAAGTGCTTGAGCAGCCCCAGTGCGACACGCGCCAAGTCGGCATTCTGTGGGGTATCCAGGCTCAACGCTTCAAGTACCCTGACCTTGCGAATGGTCGCCACAGCGCGCCTGGCCGCTTCGGCCAGGTTCAATGGCACGCGGCCCGTTTGCAGCAACCGCCGTCGGTCATCCCCATTGGCCGCCGTCAGCAGCGCCTGCGCGGCCCGCGGGTGCAACCGCGGAAACACATTACGCAGCAAAGCACTGCCCGGGCTGTCGCTGACCTGCACAGCGTCATACACATGCCCCAATAAAAGGCGCCGCTGGGCCCAGACGAGCTCGGCTAGCAGCGGGTCCGACGCACCGGCTGCCCCCGGCAAGCGCTGGGCATGCTGCAGCACGGTGGCGTCCTCGACCGGCTCGCCCGCACGCAAGCAACTGATCATCTGGCGAATCCGTTGATCGATCCTGCAACGCTCGGCGCTGTCGAGCATGCCGGCCTCGGGCGCACGCCCATACACATGCAGGGCCCGCAGGTGATCCGCACCGAGGTCATGAAACCCCAGCACTTGGTCGATCTGCTCGTCAGTCATGCTGTTTAACGGTGTACCAAGGCGGCGGAACATGCGGTGGATGTCATCCCATTGCGCAGGTTGCTCGCTCCAGACTCGCCAGGCGCCGGCACCGTTGTGACGCAGCGCAGGCCCATTGCCGCTGCGCGGGCGAAGCTGCCATTGGCCATCGCTGCCGGGGCCGATCACAGGGTAGTGGTGGCCGTCCATTTCGACCCAGGCCTGCCCGGCGTGGCGTCGAATCCCCAAGGCATCCTGCGTAGCCGCAGGCCCCGGCGCGACGCTGCGGTAAGGTGCCAGGTCCTGCTGCCAAAGCTTGCTGCCACCGTCCTCCAGCTGTGCAGGCACCATCGCATCGACCACGGCAGAACGCGCCCACAACCGCCGCGCCACCGTAACGCCCGCAACCGTCGCTGCAATAACCGCAAGGTCAGTGGCGACGTGCGTCAAATGGTCGAGTGCCTCCTGGGCATCACCCGCCTGCAAAGCCTCGATGCCATGGTAAACCTCGCCCAGCAGCTCCCAGACAGTCACCGCAAGCATGACCAGGCCCAGGCCCGGGACAAAAAACGACGCCAGGTTCAACAGCAGCCAGCCTTCGGCAGCCAGTCGCTCGTCATGGGCACGCTGGACATCGCGGTCGAGCCGCGCCACCGGCACCGCGATCATTGCCGCATCCTCTTTGATCTGGCGGATACGCGACTGTGCGAGGCTGTTGAACAGCGGTGATGGGTAGGCCTGCAAACGGGGGGCGAGGTCATAACTTGCCCAGGCCGGCAGGTCGTCAAAAATGGGCGTTACCGTGGCGAAGAATGCCTGGCTATCGCGCCTGAGCACGAGGCGGCTGAAGAATCGCTGATACGTCTTGACGCGCAAGCGATGGCCCAGTTCACGGTTCAGGTCACTGAGGCTGTCGAATGCACTCCAAGGCGCCACCGGGTCACCCGGCACATACATCAGCAAACGCCGCGTGGTGTTGAACAAGGGGCCTTGATCGATCACCTCCAACACCACCACCTGCTCAAGGGCATACCCGAGCAGCTTCAGCTGCTTGGCCACCACCAGGTCACCCGCCAGGCGCAGCAGCTTGCCCTCGAGGCACATGCCCACCAGCAATTTCAACTCGCTGGCATCCAGCAGGTTGTCTTGCCGGGCCTTGTAGCCGTCCACCAGCATGGCGTAGCGCATGGCATCGACTAGCAACGTCTCGACGCGTTTTTCGTCATTGGCCGGTTTCAGAATGCTGTCCAGATGCTGCTGATAGCCCTGCCCCAGGTCGAGCTCGCGGCACAGCGCAGCAAAGGCTACGGCGGTGGGCGGTTTGCGCGCGCCCGAGCGCGGTACCAGCAACCGGTTGCCCGCCGGCTGGCCACCTGCACTGGCCTGTGCGGCGGTAAAGTTGCGCAGTGCCACCTCAAGCAGTGGTTTTTCGTCGTACACCACTTCTGTGAGGTGAGCCCCCACCGGCTGGGCGTTGATCACCGGTTCACGGCGCCCTTCGAGAAACTTCAACCGGTGCAGGTTGTAGGTAACCCCGTAACGCTCGCTGAGCGCCTTCTCCAGCCGGGAGGCGACGAAGCCATCGATGTTTTCGATGCGCATCAGCAACGCGCCCAGGTGCTGACGGCTTTCAAGGCTCTTGGCCAAGGCGTGGCTGATCGCAGGCAGTTGGTCAATGGGCGCCTGTCGCAACCAACGGGGCAGGCGCTTGCCGATGAAATCATCCTGAAACGCGTCGCTGTCGTGCTGCAGCGTGTCGGGGCGGACGACGGCATTGCCCGCAGCCTGATCCTCTGGCGAGTGTGTAGTGCCCATGCGTAAAGCCTCTTGTGGGTAAAGAGGCCAAGCCTAGGCAGCCGCGGTTTGTCGAGGCGCTAGATAGGTAATGCCTGTGCTCAGAACAGCTGTAGCTGGCGGCCGGTCAACGCCGCGAAATCATCCCCGACGAAGGGCAGGATGGCGTCGGCCACCGGTTGCAGTTGGCGGCTCAGGTAATGCTCGTAATCGATGGGTGCCTGCAGGCTCTCCAAGGGTTCAGGGCCGGCGGTGGTCATCAGGTAGCTGATCCAGCCGCCGTTCTGGTACTGCCGGGGGCGGCCGAGGCGGCTGTTGTACTCATCGGCCAGGCGCGCGGCGCGCACATGCGGCGGCACGTTACGCTGGTAATCGGCCAGCGGACGACGCAAGCGCTTGCGGTACACCATCAGCTCATCGAATTCGCCGGCCAAGGTCTGCTGCACGTACTGGCGCACATAGTCGCGGTACGGTTGACCACGGAAGATCCGCCCGTAAAGCGCCTGCTGAAATTCCCGGGCCAGCGGCGACCAGTCGGTGCGTACCGACTCCAGGCCTTTGTAGACCATCTCCTCGCTGCCGTCGGCGCGCTGCACCAGCCCCGCGTAGCGCTTCTTGCTGCCTTCTTCGGTACCGCGGATGGTCGGCATCAGAAAGCGTCGGTAATGGGTTTCGAACTGCAACTCCAGGGCACTCTCCAGGCCCATCGAATCACTCAAGTGCCGGCGCCACCAGTGGTTGACCTCGGCCACCAGCTCGCGGCCGATGCGCGCTGCAGCATCCTCGTCATGGGCGCCTTTGAGCCAGACGAAGGTGGAATCAGTATCGCCATAGATCACATCGAAACCGCGGGCTTCGATCAGTTCGCGGGTCTGGCGCATGATCTGGTGCCCGCGCATTGTGATCGACGATGCCAGGCGCGGGTCGAAGAAGCGGCAGCCACTGGAGCCCAGTACGCCGTAGAAGGCATTCATGATGATTTTGAGGGCTTGCGACAGCGGCGCGTTGCCCGCGCGCTTGGCCGCCTCCCTGCCCTGCCATACCCGCTCGACAATGGCCGGCAGGCAGTGCTGGCTGCGCGAAAAGCGCCCCCCGCGAAAACCTTCGACCGCATGTTGCGGGTCGGGCTGACGCAAGCCTTCGACGAGGCCCACCGGGTCGATCAGGAAGGTACGGATGATCGAGGGGTACAGGCTCTTGTAGTCCAGCACCAGCACCGAATCGTAGAGGCCAGGGCGCGAATCCATGACAAAACCGCCGGGGCTGGCTTCGTCTGGGCGGCTGCCGAGGTTGGGCGCGACAAAGCCCAAACGGTGCATCTGCGGTATGTACAAATGGCAGAACGCGGCCACCGAACCGCCGCTTCGGTCCACGGCCAAGCCGGTGACCGAGGCGCGTTCGAGCAGGAACTCGAGCAGCCGGGTGTGGGCGAAGATGCGCGTGACCAGTTCGCAGTCCTTGAGGTTGTAGCGCGCCAACGACGGTTTGTCCTCGGCGAACATGCGGTTGATTTCATCCATGCGCTGGTAGGGCGTGCTGATCGCCTTGCCCTCACCCAGCAGCGTTTGGGCAACGCTCTCCAGGCTGAACGACGGGAAGCTCCAGGTTGCCGAACGCAAGGCTTCGATGCCGTCGATCAGCAAGCGCCCAGGGGCATCGGCGAACACGTGGCCGCCGCTGGCGTGAGTGCGCAAGGTCATGAGCGCGCCGTTGCGGCCTAGGGCCAAAGGCACCTGCAGGTGCTTGGCGTGTTCGTGCAACAGGCGCAGGTCGAACTGCACCAGGTTCCAGCCGATGATCGCATCTGGGTCGTGGCGGGCCATCCATTGGTTGAGGCAATCGAGCAGCGCGGCAGGGTCGTCGCAGTACTGCAGGTCGAAGTCCACCACGCTGCTGTCGCCATTGGCCGGGCCGACCATGTACACCTGGCGCTGGCCGCAGCCTTCGAGGGCGATGCTGTAAAGCTCGCCGCGCTCGCTGGTTTCGATATCCAGCGACACCAGGCGCAGCGGCGGTCGGTAGTCTGGCAGTGGCTTGAGCTGTGCGTCGCAGAGCACGCCGTGGGCGTCTGGCTGGCCAGTGAACTGCACCGGGGCCGTGATGAAGCGCTCCATCAGGTAGCGCTCGGGCGGGCGGATATCGGCTTCGTACACCTCGACGCCGGCGTTGCGCAGACGTTGCTCCAGTTGCATCAACTGGCGATGCTGGCGGCAGTACAAGCCCAGCACCGGGCGCTGATCGAAGTCGCGCAGTTGCAAGGGCTTAAGCTCGACACCCGGCTCGTTGGCCAGCAGCACGCGCGCATGTTCAGCCTGCGCCTGCGCGATGAACGCCACCGAGACTTGCGGCGCCAGGCGCAGCTGGCGCGGGCCCTGGTCCGTCGCCAGCCAGAACTCCACGCACGTGCCTTCGGGTGTGTCATGCCAATGCCGGGTCAGGACAAAGCCCTGCTGCAATTCCACCGCGTGGACCTCTGATCGTCTGTTGTGCTGTAAGTGACGATTCTACCCTGTGCAGGGCAATTCAGGGCTGCCATATCCGGCTTTGCCCTCAGATCCGACTTGGCCTCTGTAGGAGCAGCCTTGTGCTGCGAAGAGGCCGGTAAACCTGGCAGAGTTGCATGGTCAGTACTGGCCTCTTCGCAGCACAAGGCTGCTCCTACAACGACCGCGCAGGCCTGGGAAACTATCGAGAACCGGCCTTGAACCCGCCACGGCGCCCTGCCCAGGCCAGCAGCCACGCCAGGCCTATCAATACCAGCGCCACGGGGCCAAACCAGGCGACACCTGCCCCGGTCAGCAGCAACCCGCCGATAATCCCGCCCAAGGCGATGGCGCTGTTCCACGCCGTCACCAGCATCGACTGCGCCACGTCACCGCCCTCGCCCGCTGCATCTGCGCAGGCCGTCTGCAACAGTGTTGGCGCGCCGCCGTAGGTCACACCCCACAGCGCGATGCTCAGGTACAGGGCCCACGAGGACGCCTGCCCCAGCATTAGCGTGGCCACGGCAAAACCGGCCAGGCTGAGCAGCACCAGCGTGCGCAGGTGCCGATCGACCAATAGCCCGACCAGGCCGATGCCCGCCAGCGCCGACAAGCCGAACACCATCAACACCTGGCCGATTTCGGCGGCCATCCCCGCCGCCGCCAGCAGCGCCACGATGTAGGTATAGAGAATGTTGTGGCCGAGGATCCAGGTCATGATCACCAACAGCACCAACGCCACGCCAGGTGTGCGCAACACCTGCAGCGCCGCCGGTCGCTTGCCGGCTGCCTGCCCCGGGTAGTCCGGCACAGCGCGCAACACCCAGACGACCAGCAGCAGCGCCACCACAGTGACCACGACAAAGGTGGCCCGCCACCCCAGCAGTGCTCCCAACCAGGTGCCGATGGGCAAGCCGAGGGACAAGGCTATCGGCTGGCCGAGCATGGCCACCGCCATCGCCCGCCCCTGCAAGGCCACCGGCACCATGCGCCGGGCATGGCCGGCAATCAATCCCCAAGCCAGGCCGGCTGCGGCACCGGTGAAAAAGCGCAGCACCAGGGTAAGGGCATTGGACGACGACAAGGCCGTCAACCCGTTGAACAGCACGAAGCCACCAATCGCCAGCAGCAGTGCACGGCGGCGATACCAGCCTTGGGTCAGGGTCACCAGCGGGATGGCCGTCAGCAGCGAGCCCAATGCATACGCCGTGACCCACTGCCCGGCCATGGCCTGACTGATCGCCATGTCGCCGGCGATCTGGTCCAGCAGGCCGGCAGGCAGGGTTTCGCTGAGGATGGCAATGAAGCCGGTCATAGCCAGGGCCAGCAGGCCGCTCAAAGGTAAGCGCTCGGCGCTGTCACCCAGTAGCGGTGCGGAAGAAGTCTGGGACATTGCAGGATGCCTTGAAGTGGTGATCGAGGCCGGCAGTGTGCAAGCCGGGGGTATTGCGGAAAAAGATGGGTACAATGCCGTTCACCCCGGACATTAATGTCCGCAATCAGGAGTGCGCAATGGACAGCCTCAGCGGCTTCGTGGTCTTCAACCGGGTAGCCGAAACCCGCAGTTTCGTAGCTGCAGGCCAGTCGTTGGGCATCAGTGCTTCGGCTGTGGGCAAGCGCGTGGCACGGCTGGAAAGCCGCCTGCGTGTGCGCCTGTTCCACCGCAGCACACGCAGCATCACGCTGACCGCCGAAGGCACGCTGTTTCTTGAACGCAGCCGCCGTATCCTGGCTGAGATCGAGGCCACCGAGCAGGCCCTGTCACAGGCCAGCGAAACCCCTCGCGGTCGCCTACGCGTGAGCCTGCCCCAGGTCACCGGGCTGGTCATGCCGGCGCTGGCCGACTTCATGGCGTTGTACCCTGAGGTTGAACTGGACCTGGAGTTTACCGACCGCATGGTGGATATCGTCGGTGAAGGGTTCGATGTGGTGATGCGCGGCGGTCAACCCGTGGATTCGCGCCTCAATGCCAAGTTCCTCGGCCACTTCCAGCATCGCCTGGTGGCATCGCCCGAGTACCTGCGCGAACGCGGCACGCCCACCCACCCCCGCGACCTGAGTGCACACACCTGCCTGCACTACCGCTTCCCCAGCAACGGCAAGCTGGAGACCTGGCCGCTGCGTCAGGAGCACCCCGACCAGGGCTATGACATCCCCATTTCGATGGTGTGCAACCATGTTGAGACACGCATCTGCTTCGCCCTCAACCACCGCGGCATCACCTGCCTGCCAGACTTCAGCGTGCGCCGCGAACTGGCCGCCGGCACGCTGGTGACGGTACTCGACAGTTTCATGGAGCGGCGTGGCAGTTTCTACCTGTTGTGGCCGTCGGGGCGCCAGGTGCCGCCCAAGCTGCGGGTGTTCATCGATTTCATGCTTGAGCGGGTGTTCCCCGGCAGCCCTCAACCGTACAAATAGTTGATGTCCTTGTAGGCCAACGGCGGCACCTGGCTGATCAGAAAGTCACGCAGTTTGTGCATCTGCCGGGCCTTGGGGCTGGATTTCAGCCAGGTCATGTAATAACCGTCACCGGTGGCCACCGCGTGCTTGAACGGCGTCACTAGCCGCCCTGCCGACAGGTCGGAGCTGGCCAGCACCAGGTCCACTACCGAGATGCCCAGGCCTTGCTGGGCCGCCGAAATCCCCTGGTCGAGGGTATCGAAAACCTGTCCCTGGTCGATGCTGATATCCAGCGCGTCCATCCGCGCCAGCCAGCGTCGCCAGTCGCGCCGGTCCGGCGACGGGTGCAGGAACTCGCACTGGCGCAGGTCGGCGAGGTCGGGCTGGGCTTGCGCCATGTAATCGGGGTGGCACACCGGGATCAGCCACTCATCGAAGAGCTTGAAGCTCTCGACATCGGCGGGGAAACGGCCGTTGGCCAGCAGGATGGCGCAGTCGTAGGGCTCCGAATAGAAGTCCACGCTGTCAATGTCCATCCACACGCTCGACAGTTGCACGCTGCTGCTGTCATCGAGCTTCTTGAAGCCGTCCAGGGCCCTGAGCAACCAGCGCATGGTAAGCGTGGAGGGCGCCTTCAGACGCACGCCATAGCGGTCCTGACGCAGCAACGCGCAGGCGTTCTCGATGATCTTGAAGCCGACCTTGAGCTCTTGTGACAGCAGGCGCCCGTGCTCGGTCAGGCTCAGTTTTGGACCACGACGCTCGAACAGGTCGCAGCCGAACATGGCCTCGAGGGTCTTGATGTGGTGGCTGACCGCCCCTTGGGTCAGCGCCAGCTCCTCCGCCGCACGGGTAAAGGAGCCATAACGAGAGGCCACCTCGAAAGCACGCAGGGCGTGCAAGGCCTGAATCCGTTCCGACATGGCGACGTCCGAAGCATGAGTGAGACTAATAGTAGGTCATAGTTCCACGCGTTTTACAACGTTAAGTCTGTCTCAGAAAATGCGGGTAAATAATAAAGATTACCAACGATTCTGCCTGCATATGACTGGAACGTTACTTAATTAGATGCCTGGGGAAATCATGTTTACGGGTTATGGAAACTGCTATCGCCTGGATGCGCTAGAGCTGGCCGCTGAACATGTGCGGAACACGCAACATTGGACGTACAAAACCATACAACATTTTCGCAGCATTCTCGCCAACCCCGAATTCCCCTGCCTGTTTGGCCGCAAGGCAGTCGCCAGCGAGACCTGCCACATCCTCTTCGCCCGCGCCGAACAACTGGCCGACGACATCGCCCAGGGCCTGGCTGACTACGTGCGCACCATCACTCCGATCCCGCTCAAGCAGCGCATCGGCAGCCCATTGGTGGTGTTTCTCGAAACCGCCAGCGAATACACCCTTGCCGAGCAACAGGCGCTGGCCTGGAAAGTTTTGCAGGGCGTGCACGCGCGCGACCCGCATCCTTGGCCGCAGGCGATGCCGACCGACCCTCACGACACGGGCTGGTCGTTCTGCTACGCCGGCATGCCGCTGTTCATCAACATGAACTTCCCCGGCCACCAACAGATGAAAAGCCGCAACCTGGGGCCGCACATCACCTTCGTCATCAACCCGCGGGAAAACTTCGACGAAGTGGCCAACGCCAGCACCGAAAGTGGCAAGCGTATCCGTGCCCGCATCCGCGAGCGGGTACAGCATTACAACAACGGCATCATGCCCGACACCCTTGGCGCGTTCGGCGATGCCGACAACTACGAGTGGAAGCAGTACCAGCTACAGGAGGCGGGTTCGCTCAACCCGTCACGCTGCCCGTTCCACGCCCATGTAACAGCCGACACACTGATCGAGAATTGACCGTGAATACCGCACTCACCGCCACCTATGCCCTGACTGTCCTGCTGCTGATCGCCACCCCTGGCCCAGTGGTGGCACTGATCGTCAACACCGCTGCCGCCTCCGGCTCGCGCAAAGCCATGTTCACTGCCGTGGGGACCAACTGGGCGTCCTTGGTACTGATTGGCGCGGCGGCCTGGATCATCCTGACCAGCGCGGCCATCGACAAGGCCTGGCTCAGCGGCATGAGCCTGCTGGGCTGCCTGTTCATCGGCTACATCGCCGTGGGCACCCTCAAGGAAGCCCTGCAGGCGCCCACCCCAGCGTCGGCGAACGAAGCGCCTGGGCCTGGCCGTGGCGGCCTGCTGCAAGGGTTCATGGTGGGTATTTCCAACCCCAAGGACATCATCTTCTTCATCGCCTTCTTCCCTCAGTTCATCCAGATCACCGAGTCGTTCGGCAAGAGCATGGTGGTGCTGTCGCTGTTGTGGGTGGCCATCGATTTTGCCGTGCTCAGCCTGTACATCTTCGCCATCGGCAAGATCGCTTCGCAGCGCAGCAATCGGGTCATCAGCCTGGCCTCGGGCGTCGCCCTGCTGCTGATCGCGGCCGGCGGCCTGCTGTACAACCTCAAGGAACTGGCGGCCTGAGCCGGATGCCTCGCAAGGAGTGCCCATGAGATCGACCGACACGAGCACAGATGTTTTGGGCCTTCCTTCGCCGCTGCAACAGGACTACCAGCGCTTTCTGCAACTGGGCAGCCGCCGTGCGCCACACGCATTGCACATCCACGAGAGCGGCTACCGCTCGGGCACCATCAACACCGATGCGCTCGGCCTGCGCTACAGCCACTGCGCCGGTAAGCGCTTCTCGGCCGCCGAGCGCGGCACCGCGCCGCGCATCAACCTGTTGGTCGGGGGCTCCACCGCCTTGGGCGTCGGCGCCAGCAGCGATGAGCACACGGTGGCTTCGCACCTGTCGATGCTGACCGGCGAGGTCTGGCTGAGCCTGGCAGGCTGCGGGCTCAATGCCGGCCAAGAGCTGCTGATGTTCCTGACTCACCAGCACCGCCTCGGCCAGCTCGGCCACGTGGTGGTGCTCAGCGGCCTCAATACCTTGGCCCATGAGGCCCTCTACGAAATCCTCGCCAGCCCCCGCGAGGCGCATCACGTCACAGGTTTTCAGGAAGCCTTGAACAGTTTCAGCGACGGCATGCCGCCTGCCGCAGCCCCCCGCCGACAATCGCTTTGGCGGCGCATCGGCCAAGCCTTGGCCGCGCCCCCTCCCGCGCCTCCAGCCGCCCAACCGCTGTCGCCCCCAGAAAAACGCCTGGCCCGCGCGGCCGACAGCATCGGCCGTACCCTGCGCCAGTGGGAGCGGCTGCTGGCAGACAGCCACGCCACCCTCACCTTCATTCTTCAGCCGCTGCTGCCCTGGTGCCGAGAAACCTTGCCAGCGGGCGAGCAAGCCATGCTGGCGGCGCTGGCGCGGCAGCCCGCGAACTTCGAGCGCCTGCTGGACGGGGTCTTCGACAGTCACTTGCACACAGCCTTCTTTCGCCGCATCAAAGACCAGGCCGACCCGGTAGCCTGCTATGACATGAACAGCATGCTCAGCAGCTCCCCCGTGTTTGGCGCCGACCTGTTCGTCGACCGCCTGCACCTCAACGACCTGGGCAACAACGCACTGGCCAAAGTCATTACCGCCAAGCTTGGCCTGGCCCAGGAAAAACACGCTCAGCGCAAGGTCACGCCTATCAAGCTCGTCTGACAGTTGCCCGCCGGTCTTCCGGCGAGGCCCCTTGGGTGGCTAGAATACGTCGTCGTTCCGACTCGCCCGAGGCGTACCTGTACCTGTGATGAACATCCAAGCCGTGCATCAACCACTGGCCGCCTGTCGTGACTGCCCGTCCCACGAGGCCTGCCTGTGAGTCGTGTGGCAACCCTGTCGCCGCTGGTGATCGCCTTGATGCCACTGGCCGCGCAAGCGCTCGACGTGCGCATCGACCCTCATGCCGACTTGCTCTACCGCCAGGCCCTGCCCTTGCTCGAGCAGGCCGACAGCCAGGACGACGGCGCCAGCTCACTGCGCACTGCAGTGGGCAGCGACCCGGAGCTCACCCGCCAGGGCCAGGCCCTCGCGCACACCTTGCCCACCGCCGTGGCACTGCTGAAAAAGTCGGTGGAGCTTGGCCACCCCGTGGCCCAGTACCGGCTGGCGCTGTACTACATGACCTACCTGCCGGTGGCCCAGATCCCGGACGCTGCCTGCCCTTTGCTGGAGGCGAGCCTCAAGCAAGGCTTCGCCCCCCCGGCGCCGGCCATTGCCACCTGGTGCCCGCCCTACAACGCCAGCGCAGACTATCGCGCTGCGCTAGAGGCGATCCCAAGCATGGCCCCCCAATACGCCCCCTACTACCCACAGCCCACCCCACGACTGGCCTGCAACCGCAGCCAGCCGCAAGGCCTGAACATGCAGTGGGGGCGCCAGCGGGACTACCAGGCCGAGGTGTACCGGGTGCTGGCCGACCTTGACCCTGGGCATCGCCAGGCTTTGCTGCAAAAGGCCGTGGACATCAACGGATGCTCGACTGCGCAGCGCTGGTTGACCAGCCATCGATAGCGGCCAGTCGACAAACCAGCAAGATCGTTCAAGCCATGGCCCGCTTCACTCTGGCATGCTGCCCAACCGAGTACACGCGTTGCAGCCACCATGCCCCACAGCCCACACATCGCTCGCCAAGCCTTTGTTCATGGCGCCATCGCCATCCTCCCGCTTTCCCTGGCCGTCGCCCCCTGGGGCCTGCTGGCCGGCTCCATGGCCATCGAGGCCAACCTCAGCGCCTGGCAAGGCCAGGGGCTGTCGGCCATCGTCTTTGCCGGTGCCGCACAACTGGTGGCAATCGGCATGCTCAAGGGCGGTGCCAACCTGGCGTCGATCCTGCTCACCACCTTGCTGCTGACATCGCAGCACCTGCTGTACGGCCTGTCCATGCGCCCGGTGCTGTCGAACCAGCCGCTGCGCTGGCGATTGGGCCTGGGCTTTTTGCTGACCGACGAGTTCTTCGCCCTGACCAGCCATTATGACCAGCAGCAGTTCAATCGCTGGTATGCGCTGGGTGTGGGCCTGACCTTCTACATCGCCTGGAACCTGTTTACCTTGGCAGGCATCGTCCTTGGCCAGAACATTCCGCACCTCGACCAGTTGGGCCTGGACTTCTCGATTGTCGCCACCTTCGTCGCCCTGATCGCGCCACTGGTGCGCAACCTGGCCACGGTGGTGTGCGTGGCCGTGTCGCTGTTCTGCTCGGTCCTGTTCAGTGCCTGGCACTGGGAAACCGCCCTGGTGGCCGCTGGCTTGCTCGGGATGGGCGCCGGCTTCATTTGCCAGAAGTGCTTTGGAGGCCGCGCATGACCTGGTTACTGATTTTCGCCATGGGCGCCATCGTGTTTCTCAATCGCTATGCGTTTCTTGAACCACGCCTGCCCTTGCGCCTGAGTTCCAATGCCCGGCAGTTTCTGGGCTTCGCGGTGCCGGGCATGCTCACCGCCATCTGCGGGCCGATCATTTTCATGCCTGACCACCAGCTGAACCTGAGCCTGCTCAACCCTTATCTGCTGGGCTCGGTGGTGGCCGTCATCTTGGTGCTGTTGACCCGCAGTGTGTTGCTGAGCATGCTGGTGAGCATGTTGATCTTCTTCCTCCTGCGCAGCTGGCTGGCATGACCACGCCCCTGCGCGAGCAAACGCACCTGTGGCAGGCGCCGGCGCTGGGCGACGTCGAAATGCTGCACGCGCGGTATTTCCAGCAGCGCTTCGCCCCGCACGTGCATGAAGGCTACGTGTTCACCGTGATCGAGTCGGGCGCCCAGCGCTTCTGGCATCGCGGCAGCGAACACCTGGCCCCGGTGGGCAGCATGGTGTTGATCAACCCCGACGAACTGCACACCGGCGCCACGGCCCACGAAGCCGGCTGGCGCTACCGCGGTTTCTACCCAGAACATGAGCGGGTAACGGGCGTGCTGGAGGAGCTGGAACTGGGCCGCCACGGCATGCCCACCTTCAAGGACAGTGTGATCCAGGACCCGGCCCTGGCGCTCGCCTTCAGCCAGCTGCACCAATTATCCGAAGCAGCAGCCAGTGCCCTGGAACAGCAGACCGCCTGGCGCCATGCCGTGCTGGCCCTGGTGCAACGCCATGGGCAATGCGCCGAACCCGCTGCACCCGGCCATGAGCCACAGGCGGTGGCTCGCGCCCGTGAACTGCTGGAGAGCCAGTTGGCCGACCCGCCATCGCTTGAAGCCCTGGCGGCGGCGGTCAACCTGTCGCCCTTCCACTTCGCCCGGGTGTTTCGCCAGGCCACCGGCCTGCCGCCCCATGCCTGGCTCAAACAACGGCGCCTGGCCCGTGCCCGTGAGTTTTTGAAACATGGCCAGGCGGCTTCGGAGGTGGCGTTTGCGCTTGGGTTTGCCGACCAGAGCCACTTGAGCCGGCAGTTCAAGCAGGCATATGGGGTAACCCCAGGGGCATACCGCAGCGCCTGCCTGCCAGGCTGACCCCGTGCGACACCCGGCCCCAGGCAAGCTTGCTGGCCACTGCTACACTGACAGGGCTGAATTGGAGGATCCTGCCATGTCCGAAAGAGAGCTCACCACCCTCATATCGCTGATGAACCAGCGTCAGGCCTGCCTGAGCAGTGCCTGCAAGGAGATTGCCGACTGGATCGACCGGCAGGGCGATGTGCCCGCCGCCGGCAAGATCCGCGCGAGCCTAAAGGCCCTGGAGGCCGACGAAGCCCAGGTACGCAAGACCTTGACCTCGCTGACCCTCGACAGGCCATTGCCGCGTTTTCGTAGCTGAATGAACTGGGGCCGCTATGCGCGGCCCCAGATGAATCAGTGTTTCATGTGCATGTGGTCATGCCCACCGCCTGCCTCGGTGAGCGGACGCACTGGCGCTTGCACCGGAAGCCTTTCCTTGCCGCCCTTGGCATCTTCAATGACCAGGGTCAGCGGCACCTGCTCGCCTTCTTTCACCTGCTGGTTCAACCCCATCAGCATTACGTGCAGGCCGTTCGGGTCCAGGGTGACTGCTTTGCCAGCCGGCAACTCGACGGCCTTGACCTCACGCATGCCCATCACGTCGCCGTTCATGGTCATTTCATGCACTTGCACGGTCTTGGCCACAGGCGATTCAACGCCCACCAGCTTGCTGTCGCTGCTGGCCGTGAGGGTCATGAAGGCACCGGTGGACTGCTGGTGCGGCACGCTGGCGCGGACCCAGGCATCACTCACGTCGGTCTGGGCCAGGGCTGGCAGGGCAAAGCCCAGCAGGGCGATGGCGGCCAGGCCGCGTTTGATCGGTTGCAGTGAAACAGCCATTAGCAAATCTCCATCAGGGTGACCAGGTCTTCAGCGCATTCCTTGGCATTCAGGGAATGACCCAGGCTCAGGCGCAGGGTGCCACGCGTATCGTAGACGTAGCTGGTGGACGAATGAGAGATGGTGTAGGTATCACCGGCCGGGACCTTCTCGTAGAACACCTTGAACTCTTTAGCCACCTCGGCGATTTCTTCGGGGGTGCCCGTCAGCGCGGTGAACGAGGGGTCGAACGCTTTGACATAGGCGTCGAGCACTTCGGGGGTGTCGCGCTCCGGGTCCAGGGTAATGAACACCACCTGGAACAAGTCACGGTCGCGCCCCCTGAGCAACAGCCTGATTTGCGCCGCCCGCGCCAGCGTGGTCGGGCAGACCGCCGGGCACTGGGTGAAGCCGAAGAAAATCATTGGCATGCTGCCGTAGAAGCTCGACAGGGTACGCGGGTTGCCTTGGGGGTCCTTGAGGTTGAACTTGCGCCCAAGGATTTCGTTGCTCATGTTCTTGCCGTACTTGAACTCAAGACCCCGGGCCGGGCTGCAGCCAGCCAGCAGGCCAAGCCCGAGAACGCCCATCCCGGCGACAACCGCGCGCCGGGTATACAGATCATTCATGGAACTATCCTTTACAGGCCATCCTTTACAGGAAAGGTACCGGCCCTTGGGACGGGCCAGCCGAAAAACCGGGGCATTCTTACATGACGCCCCAAGTGCTTCTACCCGACGAAGGCGCAGATGGCCTGCAGCCCTTTGAATACGGGCTGCGGCCTGTTGTCGCAGGGGTTGAACTCGTAACAGTTTGTTGCTAAGGAAGCGGCGAACCCTGGTATCAGTAGTACGCGTTTTCCTTCTGGGTGTGGTCGGTCACGTCGCGCACACCTTTGAGCTCCGGAATACGCTCGAGCAGGGTGCGCTCGATGCCTTCCTTCAGGGTCACGTCGGCCTGGCCGCAGCCCTGGCAACCGCCGCCGAACTGCAGCACAGCGATGCCGTCGTCGACCACGTCGACCAAGCTTACCTGGCCGCCATGGCTGGCCAGGCCCGGGTTGATCTCGGTCTGCAGGTAGTAATTGATACGCTCGTTGATCGGGCTGTCCTCGTTGACCATCGGCACCTTGGCGTTCGGCGCCTTGATGGTCAGCTGGCCGCCCATGCGGTCGGTGGCGTAATCGACCAGGGCGTCTTCCAGGAAAGGTACGCTGACTGCATCGAGGTAAGCGGTGAAGCTCTTCAGACCCACGGCGGTGTCGTCAGGCTTCTCTTCGCCCGGCTTGCAGTAGGCAATGCACGTCTCTGCGTACTGGGTGCCTGGCTGGGTGATGAAAATGCGGATGCCGATGCCGGGCGTATTCTGCTTGGAGAGCAGATCGGCCAGGTAATCATGGGCGGCGTCGGTAATGGTTATAGCGCTCATGGAAGTTCCTCACAGACTTGCGGCCAAGTGTACGCCAACCTGGTCCTTGTACAAAGTCCTAGTATTTGACTCGGGAAAGCGCGTACACCGGCGCCTGCCCCCGTGGCGCCGCCAGCCAGGCCTGCATTCGTCGGTACAGGCCGCGCTCCAGCCACTGGTAGCTGAACCACGACATTAGTCCAATGGACGGCACGCACAGGGCAAACACCAGGTACGGGTTCAGGTGCAGCCGCTGGCTGGCGAACCAGCCGGCATACAGCACCAGCACGTGAATCAGGTAGACCGAATACGAACAGTCACCCAGCGCCTTGAGCAGCCGATTACCCGCAAACACCGGCTCCAGGGAGACAAAGGCCAGCACCACCAGCGCGCTCGGCAGACCCCAATGCAGCAGGCGCTGGGAGGCGTCGAGGTGATAGATGGCATACCCCGCCACCGCGAGCAACGCCAGGGGCATCCAGGTGCCCTGGCGGATCAGGCCTCGCCGATACAGCACACCCAGGCCGATGCCGAGCAGGAACTCATAGATGATGTCGTTGTTGTAGAAGCGGCTGAGCACACCCAGCCGCCCCAGCACTTCACTCACCAGCAGCAGCGCGACAGTGACCAGCAGCACCTGATGGCGCTGGCGGACCAGGAATGCCAGGCCGAACAGCAGGTAGAAGAACATCTCGAAGTTCAGCGTCCAGCCCACGTTCAAGGTCGGATAAAGGCCATACCCGCCGGGGTTTTCCGCAGGCACGAACAGCAGCGATAACAGCAGGTGGTGCCAGTCGAATTCCTGGTGCGGCATCCAGCGGCTGGCCGCCAGCAGCAGGCCCGCCATGACCAAGGTGTAAAACCAGTACGCCGGGACGATACGCAGCACCCGGTTGAGCAAGAACTGGCGGGGTTCGATGGTTTTGTCGCGGGTGGAGAGGTAAATAACCAGGCCGCTGATGACGAAAAAGATGTCGACGCCGACAGCGCCCCGGTCGGTAAGCAGTTGGCCGATGGGCCCGCTGGCCTTGAAGTCGAAGAAGATCTGCATGAAATGGTGGCAGACCACCACCCAGGCGGCGAACGCCCGCAGTGCCTGAAGCGAATACAGCATGAAATACCCTGCGATTGCCGGTGCATTGAGGCCTCGGCGAGCGCTTCGCACTCGTTCGCGGGCAAGCCCGCTCCCACAGGGACCACGCAAAACCTGTAGGAGTGGGCTTGCCCGCGATTGGGCTGCAAAGCAGCCCCCGGACCACCCAACCTTTCCGACCGCAGTTGTATCGGAAAGGTCAGGTTGACCGATCAGAGGTTCTCGTAGCGGTTCATGTCCAGCACACCCGCTTCCACCGGCTGGGTCTCCTTGATGTAGCTATTGAGGTCGTGGAAGTACTGCCAGAACTGCGGATGGGTGCGGCGCACGCCCCAGCGCATGACGATGCGCTCGAATTTGCCAGCATCATCACGCGCATACTCCATGTCCTCGACAAACTCGGGCACATCCTCGGCCGGAATGTTGAAGATGAAGTTCGGGTAACTGCTGAGCACGCCCGGGTACAAGGTCAGGGTGTCCAGCCCAGGCTGATAGCGGTAGGCCTCGCCCAGCAGGAAGGCAACGTTGCTGTGCGCACGGTTGCGCAGCAGGCTGTACACCTGGCGCTGGCCGCCAGGCCCCTCGATACGCAGCATCGTCGCTTCAGGCAGCTGGTTGATGACCTTGAGCCCGGCAGCCGGGCGCGACACCAGGCGGCTGAGCGACTGCTCGACATTGCGGAACGCCTCGTTCATCTGCGGCCGCGAGCAGTACGCCCCCTGGCAGCGGTTGATCGGGTCAGGTGCCGCATTCAGGCTGCCGGTACGCTGCACCAGCTTGAGCCCGAAGTCGCGTTTTGGGTTCGCCGGGTCCAGCTTGATACCGCTTGGGGTGTCAGTGTCGATGTCCTCGTAATCGAGCCACATCTTCACCTTGCCGCTGTTCTGATACCAGTCACTGAGGATCGCGCCACGCTGGTCGGCCGGCATCAGGCGCAGGAAGTTGACCTCCGCGCCATTGCGGATCAGGTCGAAGTACAGGCGGGTCTGCAACTGGTGCGAAACGTTGCCGAATACATCGAAGTTGACGGCCAACTGGTAGTAAGTGCGCTCGAACAAGGGGTAGTCGAACAGCCACACGGTGAGCGGCACATCCCCGATCAGGCCCTTGGTCACCGAGGCGCTGTCGAAGTGGCGGAAGATACTCAGTAGAGCATTGTCGTTACCGGCCCACAGCGTCGACCAACCCGGCGCCGGCATTTCGGCATAGGCTTCGCGGCGCAGTTTTTCGTATTCGTTGCGCTTATCGCGGTAGGCATGCCAGAGGCCCAGCACACTGCCCACGTCGTCGATCTGCCCCGGCATGGCCAGCAGCGGCGTGGCCTCGCCACGGTACTGGGCATCGGTGATGTAGCGGTCGTGGGCCGGCTCCTGGAACAGCGCCCAGAAGTTATCGCGGATCACGTCGGTTGCAATCTGCCCACGGCACACCGGGCCACGGATGAAGGTGCGCACGAAGTATTCGGCGTTATCCAGCATGAACTGGTAACGCGCCACCGCCGGGATCGCCTCGAAGGTCTCGAACGGGTTGGCCCGGTGGCGCGGGCCATAGCCTGGCAGCGCCGAGGCATGCCAGTCCCCCGCGTAGAACAGTTGCTTGACCCGCTTGAGCTTCTGCGGCCCCATTGGGTAAGTGATGTGCGTCTTGTGCACGATCACACCCTGCACCGGCATCAGCCGGTAGTAAAAGTCGGTACCTGGCGGGTCGTTGGGGCGTCGGGTCGCGATCACGTCGACCGGCTGGCCACTGGGCGTGCGGGAACGCACCCACTGGAAGAAGTGGCCCTGCTCGCCGCCGACGAAGTAGATGTGCGCAAGGAACAGGTGCTCGTAAAGCCAGCGGCCAACCAGCGCCTCGGTCGAACCCGGGCGGTTGAGCAGCTCTTCCCAGTCGGCGATCTGCTTGGCCTCGACCGCACTCGGCTGAATCGGCTGGTACTCCACCGGCGCGCCAGCCGCCAGCCAGCGTTGCAGGGTGGTGTACTCCTGGTCGGTCAGGCCGGTGACCGCCAGCGGCATGCCTTCTTTAGGGTGCGCGCCGGCGTAGGCGTCGAACTCATGGGGCAAAGGGCACATGTTGTTGCGGTTGATGCCCAAGACGATGTCCTCGGGCAGCTTGGCATTGGGCGTAAGCGGCGTCTTGTGCCCCAGCTCGAGCATGCGCGCCATCAGCGCGGCCTGGCTGCCCTGGCCGTCGAGCACCGAGTAGAAGCCCTTCTTGCGCCACTCGCCCTCGCTGTGGGCGTCGTAGAACAGCCGCGTGGTCGGCACCGCCGCGCTGCGGTCACCTTGGTACACCGGCACCTTGGTCGCTCCCCGCACCGCGCCCTCAGGGCTTTCCAGCTTGAGCTGGCAGGCCGCGTCGTTGCAGGCATGGCAGGCCACGCACTTCTCGGTGAAAATCGGCTGGATATCCCGGGTGTAGGAAATAGCCGGGCTCGATTGGGCAGCCTGCCCGAAGGTCGCGCCACTGATGAGCAAGGCGAAAACGCCCGCCCAAGCACGAATACAACGATGCACCATGTGCGGAAAGTCCTGGTTCTTGAAAGCCATCACGATTGCCTGGTCGTCCTTGGGTGCTTGTGTGCCAACATGAGCTAAATTCATGCAAATGGGCAGTGCGCCTAAAAACCGCGCAGCTTTGTTATGATTCGGCACCTTCTGATATTCGCCCGACCAGGTAGTTCCTATGTCCGACCGCAGCGCTCGTCTCCAAGCACTCCAGCACGCACTCAAAGAGCGCATCCTGATCCTCGACGGCGGCATGGGTACTATGATCCAAAGTTATCGCCTCGAGGAACACGACTATCGTGGCACGCGCTTTGCTGATTGGCCAAGCGATGTGAAAGGTAACAACGACTTGTTGCTGCTCAGCCGCCCCGATGTCATCGCCGCGATCGAGAAAGCCTACCTGGACGCTGGCGCCGATATTCTCGAAACCAACACCTTCAACGCCACGCAGATTTCCCAGGCCGACTACGGCATGGAATCGCTGGTCTACGAGCTGAACGTCGAAGGCGCGCGCATCGCCCGCCAGGTGGCCGACGCCAAGACCCTGGAGACGCCGGACAAACCGCGCTTCGTCGCCGGCGTACTGGGCCCGACCAGCCGCACCTGCTCGATTTCCCCGGACGTCAACGACCCCGGCTACCGCAACGTCACCTTCGACGAACTGGTAGAAAACTACATCGAGGCCACCCGCGGCCTGATCGAGGGCGGCGCTGACCTGATCCTGATCGAAACCATCTTCGACACCCTCAACGCCAAGGCCGCGATCTTCGCCGTGCAACAGGTGTTCGAGGATGACAACGTCGAACTGCCGATCATGATCTCCGGCACCATCACCGACGCCTCGGGCCGCACCCTATCGGGCCAGACCACCGAAGCCTTCTGGAACTCGGTGCGCCACGCCAAGCCGATTTCCGTCGGCCTCAACTGCGCCCTCGGCGCCAAGGACCTGCGCCCGTACCTGGAAGAGCTGTCGACCAAGGCCGACACCCACGTCTCGGCGCACCCCAACGCCGGCCTGCCCAACGCCTTCGGTGAGTACGACGAAACCCCGGCCGAAATGGCCGCGGTGGTCGAGGAGTTCGCTGCCAGCGGCTTCCTCAACATCATCGGCGGCTGCTGCGGCACCACCCCAGGCCACATCCAGGCCATCGCCGAGGCGGTTGCCAAGTACAAGCCACGTGAGATCCCGGAGATCGCCAAGGCCTGCCGCCTGTCGGGTCTGGAGCCGTTCACCATCGACCGCCAGTCGCTGTTCGTCAACGTGGGCGAGCGCACCAACATCACCGGTTCCGCCAAGTTCGCCCGGCTGATCCGCGAAGAGAACTACACCGAAGCACTGGAAGTGGCCCTGCAACAGGTCGAAGCCGGTGCCCAGGTAATCGACATCAACATGGACGAAGGGATGCTCGACTCCCAGGCCGCCATGGTCCGCTTCCTCAACATGATCGCTGGCGAGCCGGACATCTCCCGCGTGCCGATCATGATCGACTCCTCCAAGTGGGAAGTGATCGAGGCGGGCCTCAAGTGCATCCAGGGCAAGGGCATCGTCAACTCGATTTCCATGAAGGAAGGCGTCGAGCAGTTCAAGCACCACGCCCGCCTGTGCAAGCGCTACGGCGCCGCCGTGGTGGTGATGGCCTTCGACGAGGTCGGCCAGGCCGACACCGCCGCGCGCAAGAAGGAAATCTGCAAGCGCAGCTACGACATCCTGGTCAACGAAGTCGGCTTCCCGCCGGAAGACATCATCTTCGACCCGAACATCTTCGCCGTCGCCACCGGCATCGAAGAGCACAACAACTACGCTGTCGACTTCATCGAAGCCTGCGCCTACATCCGCGACCACCTGCCCCACGCCTTGAGCTCGGGTGGTGTGTCCAACGTGTCGTTCTCGTTCCGCGGCAACAACCCGGTGCGTGAAGCGATCCACTCGGTGTTCCTGTTCCACGCCATCCGCAATGGCCTGACCATGGGTATCGTCAACGCCGGCCAGCTGGAAATCTACGACGAAATCCCGGCCGACCTGCGCAACAAGGTCGAGGACGTGGTGCTCAACCGCACCCCGGAAGGCACCGATGCCCTGCTGGCCATCGCCGACGACTACAAAGGCGGCGGCGCCACCAAGGAAGTCGAAAACGAAGCCTGGCGCTCGCTGCCGGTCGGCAAACGCCTGGAACATGCCCTGGTCAAAGGCATCACCGCGCACATCGTCGAAGACACCGAGGAGTGCCGCCAGCAGTGCGCGCGCCCGATCGAAGTCATCGAAGGCCCGCTGATGAGCGGCATGAACGTGGTCGGCGACCTGTTCGGTGCCGGCAAGATGTTCTTGCCGCAGGTGGTCAAGTCGGCGCGCGTGATGAAGCAGGCCGTGGCGCACCTGATCCCGTTCATCGAAGCCGAAAAAGGCGACAAGCCCGAAGCCAAGGGCAAGATCCTGATGGCCACGGTCAAGGGCGACGTGCACGACATCGGCAAGAACATCGTCGGCGTGGTGCTGGGCTGTAACGGCTACGACATCGTCGACCTGGGCGTGATGGTGCCGGCCGAGAAAATCCTGCAGACCGCACGCGACGAGAAATGCGACATCATCGGCCTGTCTGGCCTGATCACCCCGTCGCTGGACGAGATGGTCCACGTTGCCCGCGAAATGCAGCGTCAGGGTTTCAACCTGCCGCTGATGATCGGTGGCGCGACCACCTCCAAGGCGCACACGGCGGTGAAGATCGAACCCAAGTACAGCAACGACGCGGTGATCTACGTCACCGACGCTTCGCGCGCCGTCGGCGTGGCGACCCAATTGTTGTCCAAGGAGCTCAAGCCCGGCTTCGTCGAGAAAACCCGCCAGGATTACGTCGACGTGCGCGAGCGCACCGCCAACCGCAGTGCCCGCACCGAGCGCCTGAGCTACGCCAAGGCCATCGCGGCCAAGCCGCAGTATGATTGGGCAAGCTACCAGCCAGCCGTGCCTACCTTCACCGGCGTCAAGGTGCTGGAAGACATCGACCTGCGCACCCTGGCCGAGTACATCGACTGGACACCGTTCTTCATCTCCTGGGACCTGGCCGGCAAATTCCCGCGCATCCTCACCGACGAAGTGGTCGGCGAAGCCGCGACGTCGCTGTACAAGGACGCCCGCGAGATGCTCGACAAACTGATCGACGAGAAGCTGATCAGTGCCCGCGCCGTGTTCGGTTTCTGGCCGGCCAACCAGGTCGCCGATGACGACATCGAGGTCTATGGCGATGACGGCCAGCCCCTGGCCACCTTGCACCACCTGCGCCAGCAGACCATCAAGCCTGACAACAAGCCAAACTGGTCGCTGGCCGACTTCGTCGCACCCAAAGACAGCGGCGTCACCGACTACGTCGGCGGCTTCATCACCACCGCAGGCATCGGCGCCGAGGAAGTGGCCAAGGCCTACCAGGACAAGGGCGATGACTACAGCTCGATCATGGTCAAGGCCTTGGCCGACCGCCTGGCCGAAGCCTGCGCCGAATGGCTGCACGAGCAGGTGCGTAAAGAGCACTGGGGTTACGCCCGCGACGAGCACCTGGATAACGAAGCGTTGATCAAGGAGCAGTACAGCGGCATCCGCCCTGCCCCCGGCTACCCGGCCTGCCCGGACCACACCGAGAAAGAAACCCTGTTCCGCCTGCTCGACGGCACGGCCATTGGCGAGACAGGCCCAAGCGGCGTGTTCCTGACCGAACACTTTGCGATGTTCCCGGCGGCGGCGGTCAGCGGCTGGTACTTTGCCCACCCGCAGGCGCAGTACTTTGCCGTGGGCAAGGTCGACAAGGACCAGATCGACAGCTACAGCGCGCGTAAAGGCCAGGCGGTGAGCGTGAGTGAGCGGTGGTTGGCGCCTAACCTTGGGTACGACAGCTAAGACCGTTCTAGCCTGACTGGCCTCTTCGCGGGCGCGCCCCCTCCTGTGGGAGCGGGCTTGCCCGCGAAGAGGCCAGCAAAGCCAACATCCCTTCCATTGCCTACACTGTCCCTGATTGCCTCCGAATACCCAGGAGCCCCCATGGACGACTCAAGCCAAGGCAAGCCCCCTACCTTCTGGCAAATGCTGCACAGCATCCTCGCCGCCGCCTTCGGTGTGCAGAGCGGCAAGAACCGCGCACGCGATTTCACCCACGGCAAAGCCAGCCATTTCATTGCGATGGGTACCGTGTTTACCCTGCTGTTCATTCTGATACTGATCGGCCTGGTGCAATTGGCCATGCACCTGACCGCGCGTTGAGCCCATGAAAACGCCTGCGGGAATCCCTCCCGCAGGCGTCTTGGCTGCATCACGGTCTGAATGGAAGTCTACTGGTGGCTGACCCAATACACGGCGGTGACCACCACCAGGACGATCAAGCAAAGAATCGCCCAGGCATCGACACTGCTGTCAGCTTTGCGGACCTTGGTTGAATTTCCCATTGCATTGCCTCTTGTTGTGGTTATGGGAATGCACTACACCCACAGCAGTTAAGACGAGCAATGCCCTTTCCTCAAGCAAGGTCTTTTGTCCGGCGACGGGCGATGCTCAGGCGTTGGCAAGGCCTGCATCCCGCCAACGCCGCCGAGTGGCAATGCGTTCAGTAATCCATCGGTGCGGTCAGAAACGGGTACGTGTAGTCAGCCGGGCGCCCTTCAGCGCTGTAGGGCTGAAAATCGACACCATGATCCGCCTGCTCGAGCAACTTGAGCCAGCGTCGCGCCTTTGCCTGATCAATCGACTGCAGCGCGGGCACGCTGTGCTCACGCAGGCCATCGCGATTGACCACCAGCCCGCGCGCATCGTCGTGCAGCATGACCATGGCCCAGCCGCCCAAAGTGAAGTGCCCACCCATCAACACCCCAAGGCGCCCGTCGACCCGCGCCCGCAACGCCTCGGGCGAACTGTTGACGGCGCTGAACACGGCATCGCGCCCTGGCATGCGCCCAGCCGCCTCGAATGCCTGCATGGCGCCGAAGGCCATCTCATCGTTGGCCGACCACACAAGCGTGGTGTTCGGGTAACGCTGCAGCAACACACGCGCCTGCTCGAAGGCGCGCTCACGGCTCCAGCCGCCATACACCACCTGGCGCAGGCGCACCTGAGGGAAGTCGGCCAATGCGCGGCGCATGCCCGCTTCACGCTGTTGCGAGGCCGGTGTGGTTTTGACCCCAGCGAAGGCCACCAGGTCCACCGGCCCGTCAGTGCGCGGGAGCAAGGCAACCATCTGGTGCAGCATCTGGTAACCGGCCTGCTCGTCGTTGGTGGTCAGCGTGCCCAGCACCTGGGGGTACTTCTCGGGCTGCGCCTCGATGCTTTGTGCCTGGCTGGCCGTCAGCCCGTTGTTGACCAGAAACAGCTTGACCCCGGTCCCCTTCGACAGGCGAATGATTTCCGGCGCCACATACTGTTCGTTGACCAGCACCAGATAGTCCGGCCGCTGCGGGCCCTTGAGCAGCGCCCGTGCCTGGCTCAGCGTTCGCTCGGCATTGCGCTCGCTGTACTCGACCCGCAGCGTCATGCCCAGGTCGTCAGCCGCGGCCTGCATGAAGCGCGCATAACTGACCCAAAATGTCTCGGTGGACAAGCCTGGGTTAAGGAACACGACGGAAGCAGCCTGCGCATTGGCTGCCAACGGCAGGCTCAGGCACAAGCTTTGGCAAAGCGCCTTGAGCATGCGGTAACACCCCTTGCAACAAACCCGCGAGTATAAACCCACGGCACACGCGGACGAACAAATGCCAGTCAGTCTCACTTAGTTCGTTTGGTTCTTTTCATATGCAAAAACATCACTTTAGCGCATAAACACACTCTGATATCGTTCCCCAGCTCCGAACCGGAGTGCGCGGCCGTGCGCGCGAATAGCTGCATGCAGCCTGAGACAGGACTTTTATGTACGTATACGACGAGTACGATCAGCGGATCATCGAGGACCGCGTCAAGCAGTTCCGTGATCAGACCCGCCGCTACCTGGCCGGGGAGCTGAGCGAAGAAGAATTCCGCCCTCTGCGCCTGCAGAACGGCCTTTATATCCAACGTTTCGCCCCGATGCTGCGTGTCGCCGTGCCTTATGGCCAGCTGAACGCGCGCCAGGTCCGCACACTGGCCAAGATCGCTCGCGACTACGACAAGGGCTACGCCCACATTTCCACCCGCCAGAACGTGCAGTTCAACTGGCCGGCGCTGGAAGACATCCCAGACATCCTCGCCGAGCTGGCCACCGTGCAGATGCACGCGATCCAGACCAGCGGCAACTGCCTGCGCAACACCACCACCGACCAGTTCGCCGGTGTTGCCGCAGATGAAATCATCGACCCGCGCCCTTGGTGCGAGATCGTCCGCCAGTGGACCACCTTCCACCCGGAATTCGCCTACCTGCCGCGCAAGTTCAAGATCGCCATCAACGGCTCGAAAGAAGACCGCGCGGCCATCGAAGTGCACGATATCGGCCTGGAGCCGGTGCGCAACGAAGCGGGCGAGCTGGGCTTCCGTGTGCTGGTTGGCGGCGGCCTGGGGCGTACCCCGGTGGTCGGCTCGTTCATCAACGAGTTCCTGCCTTGGCAGGACCTGATCAGCTACCTGGACGCCATCCTGCGCGTGTACAACCGTTACGGTCGCCGTGACAACAAGTACAAGGCGCGGATCAAGATCCTGGTCAAGGCGCTGACGCCTGAAGTGTTCGCCGAAAAGGTCGAGGCCGAAATGGTCCACCTGCGCGGCGGCAACAGCACCCTGACCGAAGAGGAAGTACAGCGTGTTTCGCGCCACTTCGTCGACCCGGACTACCTGGCCCTGGACAACGTCGACTACAGCGCCCAAGACGCCGAAGCCCCAGGTTTCGCCCGCTGGCGCTCGCGCAACACCCGCGCCCACAAGCGCCCTGGCTATGTGGCCGTGACCTTGTCGCTCAAGCCTACCGGCGTTGCCCCTGGCGACCTGACCGACAAGCAACTGGACGCCGTGGCGGACCTCGCCGAGCGCTACAGCTTCGGCTTCCTGCGCACCTCGCACGAGCAGAACATCATCCTCGCCGACGTTGAGCAACGCCAGCTGCACGCCCTGTGGCTGGAGCTGCGCGAAGGTGGCTTCGCCACGCCGAACATCGGCCTGCTGACCGACATCATCTGCTGCCCGGGCGGTGACTACTGCTCGCTGGCCAACGCCAAGTCGATCCCGATCGCCGAATCCATCCAGCGCCGTTTCGACGACCTGGATTACCTGTTCGACATCGGCGAGATCGACCTGAACATCTCCGGTTGCATGAACGCCTGCGGCCACCACCACGTGGGCCACATCGGCATCCTCGGCGTGGACAAGAAAGGCGAGGAGTTCTACCAGGTGTCCTTGGGCGGCAACGCTGCGCGTGACGCGAGCCTGGGCAAGATCCTCGGCCCATCCTTCGCCCAGGACGCCATGGCCGATGTGATTGAAAAGCTGATCGCCGTGTACGTAGAACAGCGTACCGAGGAAGAGCGTTTCATCGACACCTACCAGCGTATCGGCATCGACCCCTTCAAGGAACGCGTCTATGCAGCGAATCATTAAAAACAACCAGATCGTCGACGAAACCTGGCACCTGCTGCCCAAGGAAACGTCGTTCGACGAGTTGACCAACTGCGACGACTACATCGTCCCGCTGCAACTGTGGCGCGACCATGCCCACGTGCTCAAGGCCCGCGACGGCGGCCTGGGCATCTGGATGGACAGCGACGAAGAAGCGGAAGAGATCGGCGAAGACGTGCAGCACTTCGAGGTCATCGCCTTGAACTTCCCGGCGTTCACCGACGGGCGCAGTTATTCCAACGCGCGCCTGCTGCGTGACCGCTACAAGTTCACCGGTGAGCTGCGCGCCATAGGCGACGTGCTGCGCGACCAGCTGTTCTTCATGGCCCGTTGTGGCTTCGATGCGTTTGCCATCCGTGCCGACAAGGACCCGGAAGACGCTCTGCAAAGCCTGAAGGACTTCTCGGTGACCTACCAGGCCGCCGCCGACCAGCCGCTGCCGCTGTTCCGCCGCCGCTGATCTTCATCACCCCTGGCCCGCGCTCTGGCGGGTCAGGGGCGTTGTTGCACACCCCTCTTCAACCACCGCCCGTCAGCCCCTGCGCCCCGGTGGCTTCCTGGTCACGCTCACCTCCCCCGCTTCTGCCGCCCGCGCCCACTCTGCTTGCAGACGCGCCAGCGCATTGCGCACCCGCGCCATGACCGCCTCGCTTAAGTGGTTCTGCTCAAGATTTACGGTCTCCGGATGGGCCTCTATCCAGCCGAGCGCCTCCTCGCTCAGTGCCGCGATACGGTTGCCACGCAAGTCCACGACCATGTCGGGATGACGCTGCAGCAACGCCAGGGGCACACTGCGCAAGCCGGTCGCGCGTAGCGACAAGTAGCGCAGTTGCACGTTGTAGTGCAGCCTAGGCGCCATGCCCAACGGGTTACCCTCCAGGCTCAGGACTTGCAACCGGGAGAACCATTCCAGCCGCAACTCGCTTTGGGCGTCCAAAACAATCGCGTTGTCGCGCAGATCCAGACGGGTCAAGCGGCCGAGGCCATTCAGTTGTTCCGGTACGCGGGTCAGCCGATTAGCACTGAGGTTGAGGATGCTTAGCCGGGCAAGGTTGCCAAGGCTGCGTGGCACATCGTTCAGCAGGTTGCCACCCAGCTGCAGGTTTTCAAGGTTCGGCAGTTGCCCTGCGCGGTCATCCAGCACAGCGATTTGATTGAAGGAAAGGTCGAGGCTGGCCAGGTGCTCCAACTGCTCGATACCGGCCGGCAACTCGACAAACTGATTGCCACTGAGGTCCAGGTCCGTCAGTTGCCTGGCATTGCCCAAACCGTCCAAGGTCTCGAGCAGATTACCGCCCAGGTACAACCTGCGCAGGCGTGGCAGATGCTCAAGCCCCTCGAAGGTCGAGAGCTGATTGCCTGTGAGGTCGACGTCCTCCAGGTTGGGGAAGCGGCGCAGGAAGTCGCCGCTGAGCGTGGCAAGCTGCTGGTTGCGTAGCGACAATGCGCGCAGGCGTTCGAACTGGATGCCGGCCGGCAGCTCGGGAAGCGAACTGACCGCCAACCCATCGGAGGATGAGCCCAGAGACGGCAGTTCATCACGGTAATTCGACTGCCAGGCTTCGCGCAGCACACCGGCGACGTACGACCGCGCCGCATACTCCGGTTCACTTGGCTGCCCGCGCCAGGCCTCGAGGCTGTGTTCAAGCTGCCGCGACAAATGTGCATAGGCAAGGGTACCGGGCCCATGCGGGGGTTCAAGCCGATACCAGCTCCACGGGTTGCCACGCGCAAGGGTCAACGTGAGTACCTGCTCCTCTTCCCTGCGCTGGGCGACGATCGCATTGACCGGCCCACTTGGCGCATGGTCCTGGCCCGGCTCTGGCACCAGCGCGGCCAGACGCGCACCGTACCTGCGGCGAATGGCTGCAAACTGCGCGCTGTATTCGACCCGCACGTGGTCCTGCCAGAACGTCTGCTGCACCAGGAACTGGCTGAGCGCTTCTGGCGTCTCGGCCCGGTGCACGGCAGCCTCGGCCTCGGCCAGGTCGCCCAGCGTTACTGTATCGACGTGCTGAAGGTCCAGGTAGGTCGGCTGGCCATAGAGGCTCAACGGCTCTGCAAGCCCCACCCGGAATGCCATGTAAATGTCGTCCTGATCGCGTTGGCCTGGCCGCCCTTGCAAGCGCTCGATGTGCTGTGCGGCAAAGCGGTCGACCTGATCGAGCCTGAACAGCTCACGGCCGAGGTTGCGCAACTCACGCTCAACTCGCCGACCACGCATGCCATCGGTGCGCAAGGCAACTTGCAGCCTGATGACCAACACATCGAGGTCGGCCCGCCCGCGCGGAATGGCGGCCTGCTCGAACACTGCACGCCGCACATGGGTATGGTGAAACATGGCATTGAGCAATTCACCGACGCGACGCCGCATACCCTGCGCTTGCCGAGTAAAGTCTTCGGCGTGCAGCAGTTCTGCGAGGTACCCAAAGAACGCATCGCTGTCGGCTTCAGCCCTTAACGCCTCCCACTGCCCGCGACGACGGGCGGCTTCCGCCTCGCTCAGCCCCTCGAACCATTGTTCATGCTCATTTACCCTTTCCACGACCGGCGGGGGCGGAGCAACATTTAAACGCTCAAGCGCAACCGCAGACAACGGGTTGCCGTGTAAACGCACGCTGTCGGGGTTGGCCCGCAGCAAGGGGGCCTGCGCCTCACTGACGTCAACGATGCGATTGTGACTGAGATCGACCCATTCAAGGTTCGCCATGTGCGAGGTGTCGGGCATGGCTGTCAGCCGGTTTCGCGACAGGTCCAGTTGGTTTACGCGCGGGAAACGAGCGAGGAAGTCGGCGTTGACCTCAGTCAGCTCCAGGTTGCGCAGCGTCAACGTGGTCACATGATCGAAATTCACTGCGGGCGGAAGGTCGGGCAGGCTGCCCAACCGTGTGCCTTCAAGGACCAGTATGGGGTTGCCACTGGCATCACGTACACGCCGCTGCCAGGCATGCCGAATCCGCCGTGCCATGCGTGCGCGTCTGATCAATTGGATCGGCCCGGACGATTGCCGGCGCCAGCGCCCTAGCGCCTGATCCAGTGCACGCTGCTCTTCGCACAGGCGCAGGTAGTAGTTCCACGGGGTGAGCCCCTGCTCGCGGGCGGTATTGTTGAAGGCTTCGAGGGCGCTGTCGTCATAGTCGGGAAACAACCGCTGAATACCCCGGCGCAGTGCGCGATTGCTGCTTTCGCCACGGCCGCTCAGGGGGTAGCCCAGGCGACCATCGCCCAGCCGCACCGGTGGCCGGAAGCCTAGCCCGACGGGCGCCATGCCCAGCAGCGTGGCGACCTTGTCGCGCTGCTCGCTGGCCCACTTCGACAAGGCATCGGCCAGTGTCTGCGGGGACTCGCTGGCTTCACCCAGGGCCCGCCGCTGCCACGGGTCGAGCTGCAGCAACAGCGCCTGGAACAGGCTGTCCTCGGCATTGGCCGCGGGCAAGGCGCGCCCGTAGGCATCCAGGGCCTGATAGCCCTTGGCCGTTCTGAGCACGCTGCGCACCTCAGTGGCTGCCTGTGCACCCGCCCAGGCGGTCCGTTCGCCGGTCAGCGTGCCGCTGCGCAGCTCTATGCGCACGCCTCGCCACGGCGCACGATCGGCAATCAAGGCCAAGGCCAGTTGCTCGCTGTCGCGATTGAGCGCTGCCGCCTGCAGCAGGCCTGCACAGGCGCGGTCCAGGCGCGTATCCCGTAGGTACCAGCGCGCCTGCTCGGCCAAGGCCAGCGGGACGCGCTGGCGTGCTTGCAGGTGCTCGACCTGCGCCTCGGTAGCATGCTCGATGATCTCCCTGGCCACGTTCACAGTGAGCCCGGGAAAGTCACGCTGCAACAGGGCTTCGTACGCCGTGGGGGGCGTTTGCTGCGCCTGCAGGTGACGCTCGAAGCCTTCGTCCCGCAACCAGGGCAACTGGTCATGCAGTTGATGACGCTGCACGGCATCCAGCAGCCGCGCGGGGGGCGGTGCATGTTCTACATGCAGCCGGCGCAGTCGGCCCTCATCGAGCCCGGTTGCGCGCAACACTTCATGGGCCACCTGGTCATCAAGGTGCGCCAGGTCATGGCCCAGGTCGCGCAACAACTGAGCGCTCCCCTGCCACTCGTGGGGGTGTTCGAGTTCATGCTGCCAGCCACCGGCATCATTGCCCTCAAGCAAGGGCGCATAGGCATCGGCGCGGACAGGGTGGCGGATGTGCCGTTCCTGCGATTCAGCGTCCAGCTCGGTCAAGTGCCTTGCTAGCGGTGTTCGCAGGTACTCTCGCCCCTCTGCCACGGTAAGTTGACCCAGAGCGCCTGGCCCCTCGACGGCATATCCGGGGAGCTCGGGGTCGCACAGTTTCAACCCGTGCTGACTGGTCTGTACGGGGACCCATTCATCGACCACGGCTGCACGGGCCAAGCGATGCGAGGCAGTACCCGCGCCGACATTGGCTGCTGTCATGATCAGCGTCTCGGCCACGGCATAGGCATGCTCCAGTGCGCCCTGGCGGTCACCGAGCTGCCAATCGGCATACCCCTCGTACACCTCGTCCGCCACCTGCAGCGCTGTAATGCCCAACAACGGCAACGCTAGCACCGGCAAGGCGAAACTCGCCAAGCCCAGTGCATCCAGAGCAAAGCTCTGGCAGAAATGCAAACGTCGGTCCCGCGCCTGGGCATCCACGGCGGCCGTGGGCACGGCATGCACCTTGGCGTTGTCCAGCAGGGTATCGATCTGTTGCTTGCGCAAGTGCTCGAACAACGGCAGCTCGATCGCCTCGTGGCGGCCGTCGAGCTGAACGGGGGCATTCTGGCCCGCACGCTTCAACGCATGGTCCACGGCTCGCGTGTAGGCTTCTCGGTCTCGCTCACCGATGAACCGTTGGAAGAACTCGACGTACTTCGGCAAGCGGAACTGTTTGCCCAAGGTCAGGAATAGCAAGTCCCAGGAGGCGAACCAGGTCAATGGGCCGTGAGGGTCATCGGGGATCCAACACAGCACGCCCTCCTGGTCAGCATGACGAACCTGAAAGGCCACGGCCCCTCGCACCCGTAGGCCAAACACCCTGATCTGCCGCGGCTCGAACCCGGCGATCGCTGACTTGGTCGCGACCACGGCCAGCAGCGGCGCACATTGCTCACAGGCATGCGCCACGATCTCTCCATTGACCAGTGACTGTCGCAGAGCGGCCTCCAGGCTTGCGCGAAAGCCCTCCTCCATCAACGCTTCGATGTGCCGGCCAGCCTCCCCGCCTGGAGTCAACTGTCCCCGCAGGTAAGCTTGGTATTGGCCACCCAGGTCGAGCGAGCGGCACAATACGGTGAACGCGTTGGGCGACAGGCCGAGGGCTTGCCCCCCGCTGTCCAACACCGCACTCCCCTGCATGAGCCCAGTGGCGAGGGTTTCGCCCTCGGTGAAGTTGTGCAGTGCCGACTGCAGCAGGCTGTGCTGGTAGACCTGCGCTTTGACCCCATCCGGGATGTGGGCAATGTATGAAGGAAAGCGCTGTAAGGTTCTGCGCCGCAGGGTGGCCTGGCGCACATCGAGTGTCAGCTGGTGTTGCTCCTGCAATGCGTGTTGCAGCAAAGGCGCGGCAAACGCATCCAATGGCGTGATCCGTGCCAACAAGCCGTGCAGCTCATGCTGTACCTGCTGCTGCCAGCGCTGGCTTTCGTGCAGGGCGTAGAGGGTCTCCAGCGAGGCCGTCGTCAGCCAGGCGGGCAAGCGGCTGGCGATCAGGGCGTCGGTGGAGTCGTTGGCAAAGGGTAGATCTGGCATCGCAGGCTCCTTGGGCCGGAGCTGCGATTGCATCAGGGTAGAGCGAGGCGCTTGCGGTAACTATGCAAAGCACCCCGCCCGCAGCGGCGTCAGCCGCGTTGGCTCAGCGTGTCAAACTGTGCCCACGCAGCACGCCAACGCGCCAGGTCCTGCTCATCCAGGGGGTTGTTGTTCAGGTTGAGTCGGTTGGGGTGTTGCCGCATCCACCCCAATGCCCGCTCGCTCAGCTCGACGATCAGGTTGTCGGCAAGGTCGACGTACACCTGTGTATGACGCTGCAGAAACGCCAAGGGGAATTCTCTCAGGCCGGTCGAGCGCAGCGACAGATGGCGCAGGTGGTCGAGGTTGCGCAGTGGCGGAATCATGCCTATAGGGTTGCCCTTCAAACTCAACGTTCGCAGTTCGCTGAACGCTTCCAGGCGTTGGCCGCCTGCCACGTCGATGACGATCTGGTTGTCCGCCAGGTACAGCTCGGTGAGTTGCCGCAACCGCTCCAGGCCCTCGGGTATCGCATCTAGCTGGTTGCCACGCAAATTGAGGACCCTCAAGCCAGGCATGTTGCCAATCACCGCAGGTACGCTGCTGATGCTGTTCTCAGCCAGGTTCAACTGCAACAGCCTACTCAGCCCGCTCAATGTGCCCGGCAGCTCGCTAAGGCGATTGCCGGAAAGCTCCAGCTGGGTCAGACCGACCATGCGATCGATACCTGCCGGCAGCAACGTGAACTGGTTGTTGCTCAGGTTAAGGTACTGCAGCCGGATCAACCGGTGAATGTGCTCGGGAAGTGCTGACAGCAGGTTGTCACTGAGGTCCAGTTGGGTCAGCAGCGTCAGGCCCTGCACACCATCAAGCGCGGCCAGCTGGTTGCGCCGCAGGTCCAGGCGCGTGAGCCGGGTCAGGGTTGCCAAACCGGGCACCTCTGTGAGCGCGTTGTCGTTCACGATCAGTTGGGTCAACGACGACAGGTGCTGCACCCCCTCAAGGGTGGTCAACCGGTTGTGCTGCGCATCCAGGCTGATCAAGCGATGCAGGCTGCCTAGCCCGGGCACCTCAGTCAATCGGTTGCCACTCAGTTGCAAGCTTCGCAACTGAGGGAAGCGGCCGAGGAAATCCCCCTCCAGCGCACTCAGCCCGATATTGCTCAGGCACAGTCTGTGCAGGTGCCCAAAGTGAAGATCTGCTGGCAGCACGGGCAGGTTGCCCACAGGCTCGTTCCGTACGATCAACTCATCAACCCCGCCAGGGCCATAGAAATGCGGCTCCCAGGCTTCGCGAATCATTTGCCCAACGCGCTGACGGCGATGGTAATTCACGGCCGTGGCCTGCCCCCGCCAGGCACGCAAGCTCAGGTCGAGCCGTTCGACCTGCCTGGCCAGTTCACTGAAGGCTGCCCAGACCGTGCGCCCTGGCCTTTGCGACAGTTGCAGCGCCAGCCACATCACATCCTGAGCAGGGCGATGCGGAAACAACTGGTGCAGCCCGGCACGAATGGACTGGCGAGCCTGTATGTCAGCGGTGGTCAGGACCTGACCGCGCGGTAAGCGCAGGGCATCGCCGCCACTCAGCGGGTAGCCCAGTCGACCATCGCCCAAGCGCACAGGCGGACGTATCACACCCGCTTTCTTCACCATGCCTAGCAATGATGCTGCGCGCTCGCGTTGCTCCGCGGCCCGCACGGCCAAGGCATGCCCAAGCTGCTCGCCAGTGAGCCCTCCCTCGCCCAGCACCTGCTTTTGCGCCTCATCGAGGTGCCACCACAGTGCCTGGAACAGGCTGTCATTTTCGCTGCCCAAGGGCAGCGCGCCGCCTAATGCAGGCAACGCCTGGTAACCCTGGCCACGCCTGAGGACGTAACGTACGTCAGTGGCCCCTTCTGCACCGATATGGGCGAGCAAGTCCCCACTCAGGCTGTCGTTGCGCAGCTCGACCCGGACAGTTTGTGCCCATGGCGCCGCATCAGCCAGCAGGCCCAATGCTAACCGCTCGGTGTCCGCATTCACCGCAGCCGCTTGATAGAAGCCTGCGCAGGCACGGTCCAGGCGACTGTCACGCAACAGCCAGCGCGCTTCGCTGGCCAGCGCAAGCGGCACGCGCTGTGTGCCGATCATGCGCTCCACCTCTTCAGGCCCGACGCGCTGGGTGATCTCCCGCGCACAGCGCGGGGTAAGCCCGGGGAAGTCACGCTTCAACAGCTGCTCTGCCGCCTCCAAGGGGCGCTGCAGGCCACTCAAGTGCAGCTCGAACGCATCGCCGTGCAATTCAGGGTACTGCGCATGCAACTGGTAGCGCTGCAAGGCATCATGCAGCCGCGCCGGTGCTGGCGCATGCTCAAGGTGCAGACGCCGCAGGCGCGCCTCATCAAATCCGGTCGTGTGCATGACATGCTCGGCCGTCAGGGGGTCGAGCGCGGCCCACGCGCTGTTCAAGCGCTGCATCAACGGCGTCGCCCCTTGCCAGTGCTGCGGGGTTTCCAACTGATGACGCCAACCGCCCTCACCGTTGCTGTCGAGCCAGGGCGAGTAGGCGTTCGGTCTGCTGGGGTGCTGAATACGCAAGCCCGTGCCTTGCGCATCTTCGACTACCTGGTAGGTCGCCAGATGGGTGCGCAGCCGTATCTGCCCGGCCAAACGTGTACGCTCGCCAACGGCCAGCCCCAACTGCGGCACCGCGTAGCCGGGTAATTCGGCATCGATCAGGCGAACCTCGTCGTTTGCCTTCAACACCGGCACCAACCCATCAACGTACGCCGAACGCTCGATCAATCGTCCCGCCACGAGCCCAATCGATGCCACAGCAATGCCGGCAACCAGGTTTTCGGCAACGCCCCACAAGTGGTTCAACGCCCCTTCACGGTCACCTAGCTTCCAATCTGCATAACCTTCATAGACTTCGTCAGCGATCTGCAAGGCAGCGATGCCCAACAGCGGCAGGCCAAGAACAGGGACAAACAGGCTGGCCAACCCCAAGAGATCGAACCCTGCGCTGGCATAGTCGCCCATGCGTCGTTCCCGCTCAGCCTGGTCCGCCTCGGCAGTTGGCGTGGCCAGTACACGCGCATCGTCCAGCAGCGTATCGAGGCGGACTTTTCGCAGATGCGGGAACAACGGCCGATCAATCGCTTGGCTACGACCGTCTAGCTGAACCGGCAGCGCGCCCGCTCTGGCCTGCAGCAAGCGACGCAGTGTGCGGCTGAAGGCACAGCGGTCACGCTCGCCGATGAACCGCTGGATGAAGGCTGGGTAGCCCTTCGCCTGGCAGCGTCGGCCCAGGCCGAGCCACAGCTCATCCCACGTCGCAAAACGCTGCAGCGGTCCGTGGGGGTCATCGGGAACCCACAGCACCACACCCTCCAGAGGCGCACTCGTCAGCCCCCCTCGCCGCGCTTCGAAAGCCAACACACCGCGCAGC
The DNA here is from genome assembly GCF_014269095.1 of Pseudomonas sp. SWRI50. Classification (NCBI taxonomy): domain Bacteria; kingdom Pseudomonadati; phylum Pseudomonadota; class Gammaproteobacteria; order Pseudomonadales; family Pseudomonadaceae; genus Pseudomonas; species Pseudomonas sp. SWRI50. The sequence continues at coordinate 195,969 of NZ_JABWRW010000006.1, forward strand.
TGCTTGCCCAGCACACGCAGATCGAATGGCAACAGGCGCGTAGTGTCGGAGTCCACCACGGCCACCGTTGAAAGCACAGGGAGGAACTGCAGGTACAGGCGCTCATCAATTTCGCCCTTGAGCACAGCCAGACGTACATCAGCCTCCAGGTTGGCACGCGCGCTGTCTTCAAGCAGGGTCTCCACCTGCTTGCCCTTATCCCCCGGCCCCAACAGAATTGATTCAAGGTGACGCTGGTAGCGCCCTCCCACGTCCACACTTCGGCAAAGCGCTACATAGGCCTGCGGGCTCAGAGACTGCGGTTGACCTTGCGCATCGACGATGACGCTGGTTTGAAAAGCACCAGAGGGCGGTGTCTCATGCTCGCTGAAATTGTGCAGCGCGGCCGTCAGCAAACTCACCTCAGCGATCTCGCTCACCGACTTCCCCAGCCCGCCAGGGCCCACCGATGCAATCGGTACGGTGGTGGTGGTGCGAAACTTTACCTGGCGCACCTCCAGCGCTGGCAACTGGCGATCACTCAGTGCCTGGTCTAGCAATGTCTTGGCAAAAGCGTCCAGTGGCGTTACACGGGAAAACAGCTCAGCCAAGCGGTGCTGGCTGCGTTGCTGGCGCTGCAGACTAACCCGCAGTTTGCCCAAGTGATCCTCGGATGCGCTGGCAAGCCAGGCCGGCAAGCGACTGGCGATCAGGGTATCCACTGCGTTGGGTTGAGGCTGTGGTGAGGGCATTGGCGGCTTCTCTGGTTGGTCAAAGCCCGAGATAACCAGCATTCCCCCTCACCACTGCGGTACTTAACGCTCCTGCGCAGGATGACGCATGCACGCTTCAACGGTGAGTTCACGAATCAACGCATGGAACACAGCGTTACGCTCGGCCGCCAGCACTGCGGCGCGTTGCATGAAGTCATTTGGACTGATTGCCATGGCATCCAACGCATCCAAACGCGCATGGAAACCTGAGAGCCGCGAATCCAACCGCTCAGCAAAACGCTGTTGGAGATAGTTCTGCCAGTACCTGCTGGCTGCAAGCGCTTCGATAAGTGCTTCAGGCCTGCCTTCTTGTACAAGGGACAACTGTTCGCGAGCCAACTGCACATAGGCACGCTCAAGATCATCACCCTGCAGGCCTTCAGTGCGCAGCGCGCGAACCCGGGCGAACTCAAGCCGATCGAGCTGGGCCAGATAGCTCTCGGCCATCCCGTCTCGTTGCGCTTCATCAAAAATGGCCCCTCGCACACGCTCATTCAATTCACAGGCGTCGATCAGGCTCCACACTCGCGCCTGTATGGCTTCAACATCCTGTTGAAAATCTGCGGTTCGACTCAAACCATCCAGGAACGCCAACCAATCTTCTACACCTGGCTCTGCCGTGAGCCGTGCCCATTGGGCTTGCCGTTGCTGCTGAAGTGGCGAGGGCAGGCCTTGCAGCCACCGATCACGCGAGGCTTCGACGCCATGTTGCTGAGCCTGCGGGTTCGCCACCCTCACCAATACCCGCTCCGGCGCACGTGCAGCCTGAGCTTGCAACTGTGGTTCCGGCTGTAGTTCCGGCTGAGACGGTTGCGCGGGTTCCAACGCTGGCTGGACAGCCGCCAACCGACGCGCGCTGACTTCAGACAGTGGATTGAGCTGGAGGTTTACGCCCTGAGGGTTCGCTCGGATCAAGCGGACCGCTTCCTCACTCAACTCACTGATGCGATTGCCATCGAGCCTGAGCGCCACGTTAGGGTGCTCACGCATAAGCGCCAAAGGGAACTCGTTCAGTTGGCAATTGGCGACGGCCACTCTCTCCAGTGAAGGGCTTTGCGGTAGCGTCGGTAGGCTCCCGAGCGGGTTATTGTTCAGGTCCAGCATCCTCAGCGCTGACAATGCGTTCAGCCGAGCGGCGCCCGCGACATTCACGACAATCTGGTTGTTCGCCAGGCCCAACTGCTGAAGCCGACCAAGCCCGCGCAAGGCGTCGGGCACTTGGGTGAGGTGGTTGTCGTTCAGAAACAGGGTCGTCAGTTCAGTCAATCGCTCCAAGCCTTCAGGCAGCGACACCAACTGGTTGTTGGACAATGACAGATCATCCAGCCTGCGCAGGTCACAGACCCATGCCGGCACTTCGCTGAGGTGGCAGTTGTTGATCCGCAACTGAATCAGATTAGTGAAGCGGCTGAAATAGTTGGGCGAGACGCTGGAAAAATCGATATTTACCAGCCGCAGCCATCGCAGCCGCCCCCAGCTTATCGTGTCTGGGAATTGCGGCAGTGAGCCGATTTGCGCACCGTCAATGCGCAGCGAAAAATGTCGCTCGTGTGGAGGCGATACGCTTCCCGGCACCTCCGGCAGCCAGCTTGCAAGCAGACGACGTGCAAAGGCCAGCCGGCCAGGGTCGTCGCCGCACCACTCTTCCAGGCTTTCTCGCAACGTAGTGGCCTGCTCAAGCACATTGAGATGTGCAGCCAGCACCTCATGCTGTGGCAGACGCGCACTGGCATTGGTCACCTGGTTGCCAATCCTTACCAAGATGGCGCGAAGTGCCTGCACGCGCTGAGGATCATCTGCAATTATCAGATCACCCTCTTGAGGTGTAAACGGATCCACCGGTTCCAAGCGATCATTGGCGTCCAGTCGCTGAACAGACGCCTGGGACAAGGGGTTGTAATCAAGGCAGATACGCGCCCTGTCGCGAGCGATCAATCGCAAAGACTCATCATCCAGCTCAACGATCCGGTTGCCCTCGAGCGCTAGGCTCATACCCGGATGCTGGCCAAGCAGCTCGGTTGGAAACGCCTGCAGTTGAGTGTTGCGCAGCGTAACCCGTCTCAACTCGATGCTTCTGACCAACGAAGGCATGCTCGCCAGCGGGTTACCGTCGAGTATCAGCACTTCCAGCTGTTGCATGCCTTCCAGACGAGCACTGTTGTGGGCATCGATGACGATACCGTTGCTTTCCAGATTCAAGGTACGCAGTTCGCCCAATTGCCCAAGCACCTGCGGGATTGCCGTCAAACGATTGTGCCCCAAGTCCAGACTCGACAAACGCGCCATGCGCGAAAGTTGAGCCGGCAGTGCCGTCAAGCGGTTGCTTCGCAAGCTCACGTGGGTGAGGTGCTCAAGGTTTAACAGCCACTGAGGCAGTGCCTCCAAGGCCGTATTAATCAATCTCAAACTACGTAGTCCGGCAAAGTGTTGCGCAGTGAAGGGCGGCAGCTCCGTTGCGCTGATGTTGCGCAAGGTCAAGCCGCTAAGCCGGCCCCAGCCAACGGTGTGCGGGAACGGTGGCAGCCCGCCGGTCAGCGCGCCGTCAAGATCAAGTTGGAAGGTTGGCGTTTCACCTGGCAATTGTGGATGCCAAGCCTGCAGAATCTCTCGGGCCATAATCGCTCGCGACGCACTCCAATGCAGTCGCACACCACGGTCCGCACCTGCAGCGCGTTGCGCCGCATCCCCCGCCAGGCTCCAGGTATCCAGGCGGGTGCGCAACGTACTGACCTGCCGGGCCAAGTCAGCATAATGATTCCAGACATCGCGCCTTGGCGAGCTGGCAATAGCTTGCGCGTACTGGCGCAGGGTAGTTTCTTCACGGGCCGGGAACAGCCGTCGCAGGCCTTCGAGAAGGGGCCGAACCTGCGCTTCGTCGATCACCAGCAAAGGGTGCTCTTCTGGCAGACGGACACCCGGGTTGCCACTCAACGGATACCCCAAGCGCCCGCCGCTAAGTCGCATAAGTGGCCTCAAGCTCGATGGCGGTGGCGTCAGGCCAATCAATTGTGCAGCCTGGCCATGGCGAGCGTTTGCGCGTTGCCTCAGGCCATCAGTCAACTGTGCGGCCGATTGCCCAGCCTGGCCCAGCACACTTCGCTGCCCCGTATCCAACTGTTTCAGCAACGCTTCGAACAGGCTCTCACCCTGTACACCGTTGGTCAGCTGTGTCCCATCGTTGGCATAAGCTTGGTAGCGGTCGCTATCTCGGACAATGATACGAGCCTGACCTGCTTTATTCGCCCCTGCCCAGGCGATCAGCTCACCCTCTTGAGTCGCATGGCGTATCTCCACCCTTTCGCCCTCAGGCCAAGGCGCCCAGCCTTCGATCAGCCCAAGGGCCAGCCGCTCGGTATCGGCGTTAATAGCCGATGCTTGCCACAAGCCCGCGCAGGCGCGGTCCACTCGCGCATCGCGCAGGTACCAGCGGGCAGTGCCAGCCAGCGCCATGGGCACCTTCCGCTGAGTGACCATGCGCTGCACCAGGCTTGGCTCGGCATTGGCGACGATCTCCTGCGCACCCCGCACGCTTAGCCCAGGGAAAGCACCCCGAAGCATCCGTGCCTCCGGGGACGCCAAAGGCTGCTCCGCCTGCCACCTTTGCTCGAATGCTGCGCCATGCAGCCCTGGCTCACGTTGATGCAGTTGGTAGCGTTGCAGGGCATCGAGCAGTTGTGCGGGGGCTGGCGCATTCTGCGCATGCAGACGGCGCATGCGTGCTTGATCAAAACCGGTGATGTGCAGCACATCGTTTGCCGTGGCATCGGATACATCACTCAACGCGCTACCCAAACGCCTGAACATCTGCGCTGCATCCTGCCACTGTTGCACAGCTTCAAGCGCATGGCGCCAGCCGCCGGCACCATTGTGCTCCAGCAACGGCGCGTAGGCGTGCAGGCGCGTGGGGTGCAAGATGCACAGCTGCCGTGTCAACGGATCCTCAGCGACCCTGTAGGTGCCAGTGTGGGTGCGAAGTCGCTCTTGCCCTGCCTCGCCGCCTCGCTCACCCACCGCCAACGTGTCGTCCAGCACTTCGTAACCCGGCAGTTCGGGGTGTACCAGGCTTACCTGCCCCTCAGTCAACCGCACGGGCACCAACCGGCGCACCAGGCCGGCGCTTTTGAGCACACGCCCAGCAATCACGCCGACGCCTACCCCTACCCCAACCAAGGCGATATTTTCGGCAACGCCCAACAGGTGCTCCAGCGCTCCCTGCCGGTCACCCAGTTGCCAATCGACATAGCCCTCGTACACCCCCGAGACCACCTCGATCGCCGCAATGGCCAGCAAGGGCAAGCCCAACCAAGGCACGAACAGGCTCGCTAGCCCAAGCACGGACAAGCCTGCATCAAGGTAGAAGTGCAGGCGCGCGTTGCGCTCGTTGCTGTCCTGATCTGCCGTGGGCACCGCCAAGACCCTGGCATCATCGAGCAGCGTGTCGAGCTGCACCTTACGCATGTGCTCGAACAGCGGCAGCTCGATAGCTTCATAACGGCCGTCGAGTTTGGCAGGCAGGTGGGCAGCACGCGCTGCTTTTGCTTTGCTCAACGCCTGGGTGAATGCCATTCGGTCGCGCTGGCCAATGAAGCGCTGGAAAAACGGTTCATAGCCGGGTAGCCGGAACAGCTCACCCAGGCTACTGAACAACGTGTCCCAGTTGCCATACCAGGTAAGTGCCCCCTGCTCGTCACCTGGGATCCAGCAAATTACGCCCTCCAGGGGGGCAGTTGCCCGCCCGCCTTGCCGCACTTCGAAGGCCATGGCCCCACGAATCTGCTTGCCGAGCAGCCGCAGGGCTTTGGGGATCAACACCGCTGAATCACTGCCCTCGGTGGGCACAGATGACATGAGCGGTAGAAACAGCTGATAGCCTCGCTCATTGATCTCACCCTTCAAGGCCGACAGCCGCACTGCCGCCTCCAACGCTGCCCGGTGGCCCTCTTCGACTATTCGGTTAACACGGCGCCCCTCCTCTAACGGGGCTTGATAGCGGGCCTTGAGGTAGTCCTGGTACTGCTTGCCCACATCGAGCGTGCGACAAAGCTCAGCGAATGCCACGGGCGCAAACGCAAGCGGGCTGGCGTTTTCATCGAGCAATGTCGCGCCGTCCTGAGAAGCTGCCTCACCCGCACTGAAGTTGTGCAGTGCGGCCTCAAGCAACGAATGCTTGAAAAACCGCACTTGCGGCTTGCCCAGCAGTTTTGCCAAGGGTGCAGGGAGCACGACTTTCAACTGAATCTGCGCCTTGCTCACGTCCAGCTGCAACTGCTGGTCGTGCAGGGCCTGCTGCAACAAGGGGGCGGCAAAATCATCGAGCCCAGTAGTCCCTTGGTAAAGACCCTGTAGCTGCTGCTGAACGTCCATTTGCTGGCTCAGGCACAGGTTCAGTGCCCTCAGACGCTCCGGTGTGGCACTGGCCAGCCAGTTGGGAAGGCGGCTGGCGATCAACTCGTCCAGCAGGTCGTCGCTATGGGTTGCCATCGGCATGATCGAGCGCTCCACTTGAATTGGGGCTCGATCACATCAGCTGCGCGGCAGGCGGCGGTGGTAGATGACTACCTGCTTGCCATTGAAAAGCGATTGCGCAGAGCGCGCATCGCAGCGTCATTACCTCTCGGTGCGTTTATCCACAAGCGCCAATTCTTGCTCCAGACGCAAAGTACTTTGGAGTGACGACGGCTTTATCACCTTCTGGAGAAGCCGCACACTGCTCCCTCACCTGAACAACCAACGCAAGCACCGTTCGGTTCACGTAGCCTCATCAGGAGCAAGATCATGAGCATTCCCTCTTTCGGCCTGGGCACCTTCCGCCTCACCGGCCAGGCCGTCATCGATTCGGTCAAGTCGGCCCTGGCGCTGGGCTACCGCGTCATCGACACCGCACAGATCTACAAGAACGAAGCCGAGGTGGGCCAAGCCATCGCCGAAAGCGGCGTGCCGCGCAGCGAGCTGTTCATCACCACCAAGATCTGGGTCGACAACTACGCCGCCGACAAGCTGGTCCCCAGCCTGCGCGAGAGCCTGACCAAGCTGCGCACCGACCATGTCGACCTGTTGCTGATCCACTGGCCGGCACCGGGCAATGGCGTCGAGCTGCCCGAGTACATGGCAGCCCTGGCTGAGGCCAAGGCGCAGGGCCTGACCCGCCAGATCGGTGTGTCCAACTTCAACATCGACCTGACCCAGCAGGCCATCGCGGTGGTTGGCGAGGGCGAAATCGCCACCAACCAGATCGAGCTCAGCCCTTACCTGCAAAATGCCAAGCTGGCCGCGTTCCTGCAGGATCAGGGCATCACCGTCACCTCCTACATGACCCTGGCCTATGGCAAGGTCCTGAAAGACCCGGTGCTGGCTGAGATCGCTGCCAAGCACAAAGCCACCGTCGCGCAAGTGGCCCTGGCCTGGGCCCTGCAACTGGGCTATGCGGTGATCCCGTCGTCGACCAAACGCGAAAACCTGGCCAGCAACCTGCTCGCCCGAGACCTGCGCCTGGACGCCGACGACATGGCGCGCATCGCCACGCTCGAACGCAACGGGCGTGAAGTCAGCCCGGATGGCCTTGCGCCAGCCTGGGACTGATCGCCCTTCCGCTGCAGCTTGCACTGTAGGAGCAGCCTTGTGCTGCGAAGAGGCCCGTAAACACAGCGAAGACTCATGCTGTGTTCACCGGCCTCTTCGCAGCACAAGGCTGCTCCTACCCCCCTTCATCCAATCCGGAGCGCTCGATGAGCACGCTTTCTCCCAAACGGGTCCTGTTCGCCCTGGCCATCGGCGCCTTCGGCATCGGCACCACCGAATTCACCCCCATGGGCCTGTTGCCCGTGATCGCCCAAGGCGTCGATGCAAGCATCCCCAGCGCGGGCATGCTGATCACCGCCTACGCCATCGGCGTGATGGTCGGTGCACCGATCATGACCTTGCTGTTCAGCCGCTTCGGCAAGCGCGCCGCGCTGATGTCGCTGATGGCCATCTTCACCCTGGGCAACCTGTTGTCGGCACTTTCGCCGGACTACTACACGCTGCTTGCCTCCCGCCTGGTCACCAGCCTCAACCACGGGGCCTTCTTCGGCCTGGGCGCAGTGGTTGCTGCCAGCGTGGTGCCCAAGGACAAACAAGCCAGCGCCGTGGCGACCATGTTCATGGGCCTGACCATCGCCAATATCGGCGGTGTGCCTGCCGCCACCTGGGTCGGCCAGCAGGTCGGCTGGCGCATGGCGTTTGCCGGCACAGCGGTGCTCGGCCTGCTGGCCATGGCCGCGCTGTGGTACGCCCTGCCCAAGGGTGAGCGCGGCAGCGTGCCCCATGTACGCAAGGAACTGGCCGTGATTGCCCGCCCCAGCGTGCTGCTGGCCATGGCCACCACCGTGCTGGGTGCCGGCGCCATGTTCACCCTGTACACCTACGTGGCGCCGGTACTGGCCGAGCTGACCGGTGCCTCGGACAGCTTCGTCACCCTCGGGCTGGTCCTGATCGGCGTGGGCTTCACCTTGGGCAACAGCCTCGGCGGGCGACTGGCCGATTGGTCACTGGATGGCGCGGCACGGATCTTCCTGGGTGCGTTGGCGGTGATCATGCTGCTGATGCCACTGGTGCTGGGCAGCCACCTGGGCGCCGCCCTCGCGCTGCTGGTGTGGGGTGTGTTCACCTTCGCCGTGGTGCCGCCACTGCAGATGCGCGTCATGACCGCCGCCGCCGAGGCCCCAGGGCTGGCCTCTTCGATCAACGTCGGCGCGTTCAACCTTGGCAATGCCGTGGGCGCTGCGCTGGGAGGTGGGGTGATCAGCCTGAACCTGGGCTACGCGGCGGTACCGATGGCTGGTGGGCTGCTGGCGGCTGCGGGGCTGCTTTTGGTATGGCTCGGCGGGCGCGCGAAGGCGACGGGCACAGCGTTGGACGGCGCAGCCTGAACGCCTGAGAACCTCCCCTAGAGAGGATGTTTCATTGATTTAGCAGGGCCCCGTGGGAGCCGGCTCCCACAGGTGCGGCGCTAGACTTGGAGGCTACACAGTTCGGGTGGGAGCGGCGGTGCGGCGGTCCGACTTGCCCGCGAAGAGACCGGAACAAGCACCACAAGACAGCTGCTCCCACAGAGTCAGGGACTCACTTGCGACCTCCGCATCCCAACATTATTCCGCCGCCCGCAATTATGAAGTGCCGGGCACGCCGATTCCCTGTACCGCCCTCGATGACTACGCTCCTAGCTATAAACCACCTGAGGAGTGCCTACGATGCCCCGCCCACCGCTGCCCCCTTTCACCCGCGAAACCGCCATCGAAAAGGTCCGTCTTGCCGAAGACGGCTGGAACAGCCGCGACGCCGCCAAGGTAGCGTTGGCCTACACGCCCGATACCGTGTGGCGTAACCGTGTCGAGTTCCCCCGTGGTCGGGCCGAGGTGGAGGCCTTTCTGACACGCAAGTGGAACCATGAACTGGAGTATCGCCTGATCAAGGAGCTGTGGGCCTTCACCGGCAACCGCATTGCCGTGCGCTACGCCTACGAGTACCACGATGACAGCGGCCAGTGGTTCCGTGCCTATGGCAATGAGAACTGGGAATTTGCCGAGGATGGCCTGATGCAGAACCGCCATTCGAGTATCAACGAGCAACCTATCGCCGAGGCGGATCGCAAGTTCCATTGGCCCCTGGGGCGGCGCCCGGACGATCACCCCGGGCTCAGTGACCTGGGCCTCTGATCGCCACCGGTGGGTCAGCCGACAGGCAGCGTGACCCTGACCTCGAGCCCACCGCCCTGGCGGTTGCTCAGGGTCACGCTACCGCCCTGTTCGAGGACGATGGCGCGCGCCGCCGGCAAGCCCAGGCCGACCCCGCCGGTGTCCTTGTTGCGTGAGCCTTCGATGCGGTAGAAGGGCTCGAAAACGCATGCTTGCAAGTGCTCTGGGATGCCCGGGCCTCGGTCAAGAACGCGGATGATGATCTGCTCGTCAGTGATCGCCAACTGCACCGTCGGCTCGGTGCCGTACTTCACCGCATTTTCGATCAGGTTGACCATCACCCGCTTGATACCAATCGGGCGGCCCACATAGACCCAACGGCGCGGCCCGCTGAGGTCGATGTCCACCCCCGCATCCTTGAAGTCGTCGACCACGGTCGACAACAGCTCGCCCAGGTCGAACGCCGTGGCCGGTTCCAGCCGTGCATCATCGCGGAAAAACTGCAGCGCGGCGTCGACCATCGCCTGCATCTCGTCCACGTCCTTGAACAACTTGGCCTGCAGTTCGCCCTCTTCGATGAACTCGGCGCGCAGGCGCATGCGGGTCAACGGGGCGCGCAGATCATGGGAAATCGCCGCGAGCATCTGCGTGCGGTCGTCGAGAAAATGCTTGAGCTGGGCCTGGGTGGCGTTGAAAGCCAAAATGGCCTGGCGCAGGTCGTAAGGGCCGACCACTGGGATCGGTGGGGCGTTGAAGTCCTTGCCAAAGCGCCGCGCACCTTCGGCGAAGCGCTCCAGAGGGCGGGCCAGGTAGCGTGTGGCAAATAGCGCGAGCGCCAGGCTGGAGACGATCATCAGCGCCACAATGATCAGGTTGCGCGGCAGTTCATCCAGCCCCCAGCTGCGGTCGGTGGCGCGATAGAGCAGCCATGACTTGTCTGACAGCTCAATCAGAAGCGCATAGCCACGCGGTTGCGCCTGCGCGGGCAAGTCGGACGGTCCGTAGACCTCGATCTGCGCGTCCGGGCGCGCCAGGAGTGCGCGCAATGTCGGCGCCCCTTGGTGAAATTCGTTATCTACCAGGGCTGGCAAACCGGCCTCGTCACGCTGCAGTAGCCATTGCACGCTATACGACACATCACCTGCGGCGCTGGCCAAGGTCGGCCGCTGCGCCACAGGTGCGGCGTCGACCATGCGGGCAACAGTAGCAACCTTCTCGATCAAGCCGCTTTCCAGCAACGGCGGCTGCGCCCACACGCTGAGCAGTACACCGAACAGCCACTTGAGCAGCAGCAGGCTGAGCATGGCCGCCAGGGTAGTGAGCGCGATCCAGCGGGCAATGGTGACGCGTGGCCGTGGCAGGGCCCTGCGCGCCCAGGCCAGCATCCTCATCGCTTGGACACGCTGGCGGTGAACAGATAGCCGACGTTGCGCAAGGTGCGGATCAACGGTTCGCTGTCGCCGTCGCTTTCAAGCTTGCGCCGCAGCCGGCTCACCTGCACGTCGATGCTGCGGTCATAGGCCTCGTGCGCTTCGCCACGCGCCAGGTCCAGCAGTTGCTGGCGGCTGAGTACGCGCCTGGGGTGCTCGGCGAACACCAGCAGCAGCTCGAATTCGCCGTTGGACAACGGGATCATGACCCCCTCCGGCGAGCGCAACTCACGTCGCAGCACGTCCAGCTGCCAGCCAGAGAATTCGAGTACGGCACGCGACGAGGCAGGCACTGGACTGCCCGGACTCTCGCCTGCCCGGCGCAGTACCGCCCGCACCCGGGCCAGCAACTCGCGAGCGGCGAACGGCTTGGTCAGGTAGTCGTCCGCGCCCAGCTCCAAGCCCACCACACGGTCGCTCAGTTCGCCCATGGCGGTGAGCATGATCACCGCTACCTTGTACTCAGCCTGCAAGCGCTGGCACAGCACCAGGCCACTGTCGCCCGGCAGCATGACATCCAAAATGACCAAGTCCGGCACGCGCCGTTCGAGTACCTGCCAAAGGCCTTGGCCATCACTGGCCACATCGACCTCGTAGCCGTGCTGGCGGAGAAACTTCTGCAGCAGGTCGAGTACTTCGACATCATCGTCGACAATCAGCAAATGGCTCACACCGGGGCACCGCGAACAGAGGGAGTAAAGACTTACTTTACGGCCATCCCAGGGCTGCCGTCATATATTTCAACCCGGAAACAAAGTGTCAGCCGGGCAATAATCCAGACATTCCCACGCAATCAACCGGCCACACCATCGGCGCCAGTTATTGTCAGGAATGTGCCCATGCCCACCGCTACCCCCACTGCCTGGTTTTCAGCCCGCCATGCGCTATTGGCCTTGTCATTGCTCGCTGCCGGCGGCTGCAGCCAGCGGCCACCTGCCAGTGCCTGCGGCCCAGTGGCCTATCAGCTCAGCGACCCCGCCGAGCCCGCCAACCGCGCCGTGTTCGCCTTCAACCGCAGTGTCGACGATTACCTGCTAGCACCGGTCGCCCGTGGCTATAGCGCATTGCCTGATTTCACCCGGCAGGGCGTGCACAACTTCGCCGCCAACTTCGGCGAACCCAAGGTCTTGGTCAACGACCTGTTACAAGGCAACGGCGAACGGGCGATGACCAGCCTCACGCGCTTCATGTTCAACACGACCCTGGGCGTCGCCGGCTTGATCGATGTGTCCGGAAAGATGGGGCTACCCCGACACACGTCGGACTTTGGCCAAACCTTCGGCGTGTGGAACATCGCCGATGGCCCGATCGTAGAGCTACCGCTGCTGGGCACCCACAACCTGCGCGATGCGACCGGCAGCGTGCTGAGCTTGGCGGTCGACCCGTTCGGCGACAACAGCGACACGGTCGACACCCTGGGCAATGTGGCCATGGCAGGCAGTGTGGTGGATGGCCGCGCCGAAGCGCTGCCGGTTACCGACACGTTGCGCATCCTGCCTGATTACTACCTGGCCGTGCGCGACTACACCGCCCAACAGCGTGCCGAGCGGGTGGCCGAAGGCAAGGCTGGCGCGCCTGGCAAACGGCCGGCGAGCTGTACGGGGGTACCCACCGATGAATGATCCCCAACCGGTGGTGTTGTTCAGGCGCCTGCAGCGCGACACTCGCCAGCAGGTGCTGCACGAGCTCGAGGCGCGGGTCTCCGAGGATGGCCAGCATCTGATTCTGAGCCGTTATCGCGAGCGCACGGGCGACGGCACTGCTGCACAGCAGCGTCACGAAGTGCACCGCCGCGTGCCCATCGCAACGCTGCTGAAGTGGGTGACCCGGCAAAGCCTGGAGCGCGAGCCATCCTGATGAGGCGATTCAGAGCGTCATCTTGCTGACTGCGGCAAGCAGCAAAGGCGCCATCTGTTCGTCGGTCATCGCCTTCGACTAAGGAGAAACCCTGTAACTGCCGTGGCCTCTCGCAGGCAAGCCCGCAACAGGGTCAGCGTTGAGCCGCCAGTGCATCGGTTGCGGGCACGCTGAAGCCGCTGGCGAAGGTCGGTGCCACATCCAGCCGTTGGCTCATCAGGCCGTGGGCTTTATAGAAGTCGGCGGTTTCCTGTTGTTCGGCAATGGTGGTGGCGTCGATGGCCTGCCAGCGCAATTGGCGGCGTTCGAACTGCAGGCGCGCGGCCTCTTCAGGGAAGCCGATGATCGCCGCGAGGGTTTTCGAATAACTGTCCAGGTGCTGATACGCCCAGACCTGGGCGCCGGCCAGGCGTGCCAGGTAGTCCTGCAGTGCGGCCCGGCGTGGCGCATCCTCCAGCGCGTTGTCGGTGGCCGCGAGGAAGCTGTTGCCGCTGGACAGGCCACGGCCATTGACCAGCACCCTGCCCTGCCCGCTCAGCTCGGACAGCGCGGTGTAGGGTTCCCAGGTCGACCAGGCGTCCACCGCGCCATTGGCCAAGGCAATCTTGGCATCGACCGGGCCGAGAAAGCGAAACTCGACGTCCTTTTCCGACAGGCCAGCCTGGTCCAGCGCCTTGAGCGCCAGATGATGGCCAATCGACCCGCGGCCCGTGGCAATGCGCTTGCCCTTGAGGTCGGCGGCGCTGTTGAAGGGCGCGTCGGGGTTCACCAACAATGCCGTGCCGTAAGGGTCGGACTTGTCGACGGCGATCGCCTTCACCGGCGCCCCGGAGGCGAGCACGAACAGCAACGGTGCATCGCCGATGATGCCGGCATCGATCGCCCCAGCATTCAGCGCCTCGGCCAAGGGCGCAGCGGCGGGAAACTCGGCCCACTGAATGTCGTAGGGCAGGTCGCGCAAGGCACCGGCGGCTTCCAGCTGTGCACGCATGTTGCCTTTCTGGTCACCAATGCGCAGGGTCAGGCGTTCGGTTGCGAAGGCTTGGGTCGCCAGCAATGCGCTGGCGGCAATCATCAGAAGGTGGGATCGGATGGACATCCGCGGCTCCTTTCAGGTAGGGAACCGGGACTCTAACGGCAGCCAATTAATAAATGAAATTGATTTTAGCAATAACCTAATATGCAAAACAAAGCACAAACCAGTGACTGTCGAACCCTCGACACCTGAAGCAACAGGCCACCTGCATCACTCAAGCGCGCAACCGGTGTACAGTAACCCCACAACAAAGCCCGTCAAGGAGCCCGGCGATGACCGTGACGCTGTCCCCCCTGCAGATCGACTGCGATTTCGATTCCGGCAACATCCAGGTTCTGGATGCCAGCAACCCTGCCAAGGTCCACCTGGCCATCCGGCCGGACACCCACAGCGGCCACTTCCAGTGGTTTCACTTCAAGGTCAGCGGGTTGACGCCGGGCCAGGTCCATCGCTTCAGCCTGGATAACGCCTCCGAATCCTCCTACAAGAATGCCTGGGCCGGGTACAACGCCGTGGCCTCCTACGACCAGCAGACCTGGTTTCGCGTACCCAGCCAGTTCGATGGCAAGGCATTGTCATTCGAAGTGACTGCCAAGCAGGAACAGATCTGGTTCGCCTACTTCGAGCCCTACCCTCGCGCGCGCCACAACCAACTGATCGAGCGCGCCAAGCAGATCCCCGGTGTCGAACTGCTGGCCAGCGGCCGCAGTGTGCAAGGGCGCGATATCCCCTTGCTGCGTGCGGGCGACGGCGCAGCCGGCAAGCGCAAGCTGTGGCTGATTGCCCAGCAACACCCCGGCGAGCACATGGCCGAGTGGTTCATGGAGGGCGTCATCGACCGCCTGCAAGCCAACGATGGCCAGGTGCAGCAACTGCTGGCAAAAGCCGACCTGTACCTGATCCCCAACATGAACCCGGACGGCGCCTTCCTCGGGCATCTGCGCACCAACTTCAAGGGCAAGGACCTCAACCGTGCTTGGCAGGACGCCAGCGTCGAGTTCAGCCCTGAGGTGTTCTTTGCCCAGGCGCAGATGAAGCAGTACGGGGTGGATGCGTTCATCGATGTGCACGGGGATGAAGAAATCCCCCATGTGTTCACTGCGGCGTGCGAGGGCAACCCCGGTTACACACCACGCCTGGCTAAGCTGGAGGAGCAGTTCCGGAGCACGCTGTGCAGCGTGACCCCGGACTTCCAGACCGTGCATGGCTATACACGTGATGAGCCTGGGCAAGCCAATACCACGCTGGCGTGCAATGCGGTGGGCATGGCCCATGACTGCCTGTCACTGACGCTGGAAATGCCCTTCAAGGACCATGACGATGCACCCAATGCCGTTACCGGGTGGTCAGGGGCGCGGTCGAAGGCACTGGCAGGGGCAGTGTTGGAGACATTGCTGAAGATGGCTGACGATCTGCGTTGACCTTCAAGGCGCCTTCGCGGGCTTGCCCGCGAAGAGGCAGGTTCAGTAGAACGCTAAAACTGCACGTCCAGCGTCACACTGTCGGTGTAGCTCGCCGCCGGCGGTGTGGCCTGGTCGGTGTACACCTTGGCGTTGTAGTTGAACACCTGGCTGCCTGTCCCCGTACCCACCCCTGGGTTGATATCGGCATCACTGCTCGAACGCCGGGCACCGGTGACCGAGCCCCAGCGCACTGTACTGCCGCTCTTGAAGATATCGTAGGCCAGGTAGTTGTTGGCCGCCGACTTCATCCTGCGCCGCCCACCCGACACGTTCTGCCCGTCATCCAGCCCCACCGTGTAGCTGGTGCCTTTGGTACATGACAGGCTCACGCCTTGGTTCACCGTGGCAAACCCCGACACCACCGGCGCACTGCCGAAACTGATGGTGGGTGTGGTGATCTGGCAGTCGTTGCTCACCGTCAGGCTGACCGTGAGAAACTGAGTGCCGGAACTGTTATCTCGGCCGATGCACAAACCGCCAATGCCAATCCCATCGCAGTAGTTCCAGGCCCAGTTGACGCTCAGCGTCTCCTGGTAAAGCCCCGCCGCGACGTTACTGTTGAGCTGCGTGCGCATGTAGATCGGCACCGCCTTGGGTGTACCGTTGAGCAACCCGAGCAGGTCAAGAATGCCGTTGCGGGCAAAATCGAAGGCCACACCACGGGTGATCGGGTAGTTGGTGCTGCTGTCGGCATACAGCGTGTAGGGGATGACGTCACCGGTGGGGCCGACCAAACCACCGGTGGCCGGCATAATCGTCGCTTTGAAGGTATCGCCACTGCCGAGCACGCTGAGCACCGAGCCGTTGCACTGCAACCCCGAATTGCTGCTGAAGGCGGTCTGTACCGTGCTGCGTACCAGGGTCGAACTGACGGTGCCGAACGCTGCGGGCGAGGTTGGCACCGACGCGCACTTGGCCCACGCCGCACCTGCCGGCAGCAGCAACGCGCACGCCCACAACCCTCGCTGCCAGGCCTTCATCGGCACACCAATGGGCCGATCAAGGGGACCGAGCCTGCGCCTTCAGGCAGGTCGAATTCGACTTGGCACTGCCCTCCGCCCTCCAGCGCCACCTGCAGGCGATTGTGCGGCGAGAGGTTTTCCAGGTAGACCAACCCATCCCAGCCAACCACCGCCTGGCTGCCGCTTTCCTCGTGGGTCACTCGGCTGCCGAGCTTGATCACCTGCTGGCTAGCGTCCACCAACTCGATACTCGCCGCCAGCACGCGCCTGAGCGGGAACTCCAGCAAGTAGCCGCTGCCACGACGCACCGCCACACGCTGCTCCACTTCGGGTGCCAGGATGTCGGGCGGCAGGTCCATCGGGTCGATCTCATATTTGCCCCGGTAGTAACCGCTGCTGTACGGCACCAGCAAATGGCCGCTGCTGTCGGTGCGGCCGATCTGCTGGTTCTCGTAGCGCACCGGCACATCGGCGTAGCCGTTGGTACTGACCACCACGAAGGCGTCGTCGATGCGGTTGGCGGCGAACACCCCGGCGTCCATCCAAACCAACGAGCCGCTGGCGTCTGCCCATCGGGTCATCTCGCCACTGCTGCCGTATACACCGGCCTGCAACTGCACCGACTGCAGGCGCCAGGTGACATCGGCCTGGCGATAGGCATCGCGGTTGCCACCGGTGGCATACCCCAGGTTGTACCCGACGCCGCCGCCCACCGGCACCGCCCGGCTGTAGTTGACCCGCTGCAAGTCCTCGCCTTCCTTGCTGCGTTCTGCGCTTAACGCCAGGGTACCGTTAAGGTCGAACGGCATGACCAATTGCGCCTGCACAGCCCACTGGCTGTCACCGATTTCGCGGTTGGCCGACAGGTAGATGCTGCTGTTGCCCCACAGCGGCTTGCTCCAGCTCAGGTTGATCAGGCGCGTGCGCGAAGCGTCTGCGGCGCGTACGTCGAAATAGCCAGCGCCGAGGCTGCCGTATTCATTGAGGTTGAGGCTGACGGTGACCTGCTCGCTACGTTGGCTCAACTGCATGTCCGGGCTGTCGACCCGCGACAGGTCGGCGTAGTCGCCATGGCGCTGCAGGCGCTGGTAGCTGAAGCCGATGCGCTGGCTGTTGTACTGGTAGCCGAGGGCGACCTGATGGCCCTTCTCGCCGTCGAACTGGCTCTGTGCCAAGGCCGCATTCAGCACCCCGAAGTTGCCCAGGCGCATGTTGCCACCCAAGCCGCCCAGTACCAGTGACTCGGCGGTTTCGAGGTGGCTCTCCAGAGTAAAGCTGTCGCTAAGGCCGTAGCGCAAGCTCCCCGAGGCGACCCCTGGGCCGTAACTGAAATCGCGCACGGCATAATCGCGGCGCAGGCTACCGGCAGCCACTGAGAAGTCCGACAGGCCCTTTTGCAGCAGGCTGCTGGTGACATAGAACGGCAGCGTGGTCGACACCTGCCGGCCGAGGGCGTCGGTGGTTACCACCACCGCCTCACCTGCACCGTTGATGAACGGCACGTTGGTCAGGGTGTACGGGCCGGGCTGCAGCTCGGTGGTGCTGGACTTGTAGCCGTTGATGAACAGGTCCAGCGAAGTCGGTACCGCCGCCTCTCCGGCGAATGCGGGCAGCGGGTAGGTCACCAAGTCCGGACGAGCCGCGAAATCGCGCGACAGTTGCAGGCCGCCGACCCGCACCGCGCTGGTCCAGGGCAAGGCACCGGTGACGAAATCACCGGCTTCGTAGCTGAGCAGCCGTTGTTCATCGGTGAAGCGCCAGGTGCTGTCGTAACGCAGGAAGCCCTGGCGCGACTGGTCGGCCTGGGCGCCATTGAACGACTGGCGCCACTGGCCGGTACTGGAGAACGTCCCCCAGCTGTCGAACAGGCGCAGTTCGTTCCAGGCTGCCAGGTAGGTGCCACCCTCATCGGTGTCATTCAGGTACAGGTCGTAGTTGAACAAGGCGCCGAAACTGCTGCGCGCATCGCTGGCCGGGTACAGGTTGCGATCGCCTACCTGTTGGTCCGGCAGCCAGGCCGGCGGCACCTGCAGTAGCAGGCGCTGGTTCTGGCTGTCGTAGTCGGCGTGCAGACCTGGCACAGCATCCAGTGCCACTTCGCCCTGGGGGTCGCCTGGCAGGCTGATACCGGCCGTGCGCAGCACATCACTGCCCAGGAACAGTTGCCCGGCCCGTTGCTGCACGGGCACCAGTTCAGCCCTGGGCATCTGGTTCACCAGCAGGTCGAGGTACAGCGTGGCGTCGGCGATGGCGGACATCTCCGTGGGCGGTGGCGGCAGGTCGTCGGCCAGTGCCAGGCAGGGGCCGAACAGGGCCAGCCCCAGGCACCAGTGGCGCGGCGTCGCCGACAGCCATTTCACACACGGTTTCCGACCATTGCCGGGTCCTCCCTGGCCCCTGCCCTTCATTCAGCCGCTGGCTCATTGACCTTGGCGGATGGCATCCGCCACGTTCTGGCCATTGACCCGCCCTTTCAGCACACTGCCGGCGCTCGGCGCCAGCGGCGCCGGCCAACGCATGCTGGCACCGGGCAATACATAGCCCAGCAGGCCTTCGGCCAGCGGTTTGCTCTGGCTGCCTTGCTGCACCACCACATCGGTCAGGCGCGCATGCACCGGGCCGGTGTTGCGCAGCTCGACGTAGGGTTTGCCCTGCACGGTCACTGCGTGCCAGCTCAGTTGCGGCTTGCCCACCCCTTCGGCATTACGTTTGCCTTCAGGGTCGGCCTTGCCCCACAACCCTTCGCCGTAGACGAACAGCGGCACCGAATAACGCATCTGCAGGCGGATCGCGGCCGTAGCGCCCTGACTGGCGTTGTCTGCCGGGACTGCTGGGGGGATTTCGTCGATGATGATGCGATAGGCCTGCTCTTGACCGGCGGGCGAACTGCCGGTGCGGGTCAGGCGGATCAACTGCTTTTGCCCCGGGGCGATATTGGCCACGGGCGGGCTGCCAATGATGTCGCGCTGTGCCTGAAACTGCTCTTGGTAATCACCCTGGCGCCAGGCGAACACCCGCACCTGCAGGTTCGCCGGCGCAGTGCCGCGGTTTTCCAGCCACAGTGCGCCGGCCTTCTGGTCAGCCTCCAGCACCGGGTCAATCGGCCAGATCAGCACCGAGGTGGCTGCCCCCGCCGGCAGGCTTGCCAGCAGCGATAACCCGATCAAACCACGCGCCCACTTCGCGCCTGCCCACATGCCACTCTCCTTAGACTGCTGTCATGGGTGCTGGCCGTTTCACCAGGTCACCGTCACTTGCACTACATCGGTGTAGGTCCCTGCCGGCAGCGTGCCGGTCAACTGGGTTCTGCCGTACACCGGCAATTTGATTGACGTGGGGTCGGTGTAACTGACCGCCACGCTCTGGCCAATGCCGAAGGCTTGGCTGTACGCCGCGTCGCGGTACAACTGGTAGGCCAACACCTGCGTGCCGCCCGTACGCTTGAGGTTGCGTGTGCCACTGGCGTTGTTCTGGCCGCCGTCCAGGCTCATGTTCAGGGTTACCCCGGGTGTGCACTGAAACGTCACGCTGGCGCCCCCCAGTGAGGTGCTCAGGGTGCCGCTGGCCAGCGCCGACTGGGTGCCGAAGTCGAGCGTCCCGTAGTTGCTCACGCCACCGACCACCAGGCAACCGGCGACGATCTGCGCATTCACCTGGAACGTGCTGGTGGGCACCGCCCCCAGGGGCGTGGCCAGCAGCACACCGATACCCGTGATGCCACTTGCCAGCCAACCGCGCATGGCTCAGAAGGTCAGCTCGACGGCCACCGTGTCGGTGTACACCCCCGCTGGCAGGCCCGCCTTGCCGCGTGCCTGACCATACAGGTTGACGGTCTGGGCCACGCCGGTACTGGTCGGCAAGGTGATGGTGCCGTCAATGGCCAGTATCTGGGTGCGCCCGGTATCGGTGTAGAAGTCGTAGGGCACGAAGTTGCCGGCGCCATCGGCGAGCGCACGCGTGCCGCCGCTGGACTGGCCATCGTGGCTACCGGCGCGCACGCGGATCGCCGGGATGCTGCCCGCCGAACACAGGATGCTCAAGGCGCTACCCGTGCCGCCAAGCACCTGGGCGTTGGCAGTACCGAACAGGGCATCCTGGGTGCCGAAGTTGAGGGTACCGAAGTTCAACCCTGAGCTCGCGGAACTGCCATTGACCTGGCAGGCCGCGATCAGTGTCAGCGTCGAGGTGATGTTACCGGTCACCGTGGCGGCCTGGGCCTGGGAAGCCAAGGCCAAACCGAGGCCGGCGAGGATGCAGTGGGTGAGGTTCGTGCGCATCGGAGTCTCCTTGCGTGGTTACCAGTCCAGGGTCACTCTCAGGGTGTCGCGGTACAGCCCGGCGGGCAGGGCGCGCGGTTGCGCCACTACCACGCCGTAGATCGGAATCGGTATCTGCTGGGTGCTGCTGATGGTGAAGGCGCGGGCCTGGCCGATGCCGTAGCGGCTGTTGCCACCCGGGTCCACCGCCAGTTGATAAGGGATCAGTTCACGGCCGTTGCTCAGGCGCCGTACGCCGTCATTGCCATTCAGGCCGCCGTTGATCCGCACGTTGAAGGCCCTGACCTCGGGCGTGCAACTGATCTGCAAGCGGCCCTCGCCGGCCACTTCGTCGACCCGGCTGCGCAGTGGCTGGTCCCAGTTCGGGCCACGTTCACCGAAGTCCATCAGGCCTGGGTTGCCCAGGGTTGCAGGCTGGTCGGTGCCGCTGCTGATCTGGCAGGCCGCACTGATCACCAGCCGCGCCTGAATGAACCCGGTGGTGGTGCCATGGGCCGCGCCACCGGGCAACAGCAGCGGGCCGAGGGTAAGCAGCAGGATCGAGGTGCGGTTCATGGCGTCGCGTCCTTGTGCAGGGGGCATCCTTACCAGGTGACCGTGATCTTGAGCAGGTCGCCATACAGGCCTGCCTGTGGTACCCAGGCCAGTTTGTCGATGCGGGCATAGAGCGGGAGTTCGATCGAACCGCTGCTCGGCACCCGCGCCGAGTGCGCGACATCGACCGCCAACGGCTCGCGCCAGGCGGGGTCGCGATACAAGCGATAAGGAATAGGCCGGGCCTTGCCGTCGTCGTTGGCCAGAAAGCGCAGCTCACCTGCGCCACCGTGCTGGCCGCCATCGACCCGCACCTGATAGGGCGTGTCGGGGTTGCATTCCAAGCGTGGCGGCCGCTGGCTGTGCAGTACACCGCTCAAGGGCGCGCCTGGGCCATCGAGCCGCGCGGCACTGCCCAGGTCGATCAGGCCCAACGCTTGTGCCCCGGCATCTCGCGTCTGGTTGACCAGCATGCAGCCCCGCTGCACCAGGACCCGCACTTCAACGAGAAAGTCCGTCGCTACGGCACTGCCGCTCAACAACAGGCCAAACAACGCGGCCAAAAAGCGTTCCGTCACTTTATAATCCTTATCGCTGTGTGCTGACGCTTTGCATTGAAGCTGTGTACCCATTGGAGCGTAGCAGCGGGGTGGAATAGCAGTGATGGCTTCAAGCCATTTTTTTGTATTAGCGATAAAGCGATAGCGGGCGTTCGCGGCCACCGCGAAAAAAACTTCGATGCCACCGAACCCCTCGTCGCACAGTGCCTCCAATGGCCATGAGCCGGCAAATCAGCCGACATTCTGGTACGGTGCATGTCAACCATCGTCCTGCACCAGACACGTGACCGCTGCATGGGCGGGCATGACAGGAGCGTTTTCATTGATAACTGCAGACAACCCCCTCGCCGAGGCCGTAGAGCGCTGTGCCCAGGAGCCGATCCAGGTGCCGGGCAGCATCCAGCCCCACGGGTTTCTGCTGGTGCTGGACGAGACCGACCTGCACATCCTCCAGGCCAGCGAAAACGCCGAGCACTGGCTAGGCTTGCCCGCCAGGGAGCTGCTGGGCTGCGCCTTGGCCGAGCTGGTCGGTGACAGCTTCGATATGCGCGCGCACCTTGCACGCCTGCCCGACGACGAGGCCTTTCCGTTTCATATCGGCGACGTGTGCCTGCGCCCGGGTGCACCCTGGCGCGACAAGCTGCGCGTGCTGGCCCACCGTCACGACCAGGTGCTGATCGTCGAGTTCGAGCCCGTGCGCTTGCCGGCCGACCTGGCTGAGCAAGGTGATTACTACCCACTGGTGCGCAGCTTCGTCGGCAACCTGCACATGGCCGCCAGCCTTGAAGACCTGCTGCAGCAGTCGGTGGAACAGCTCAAGCGCATCACCGGGTTCGGCCGGGTCAAGGCGTACCGGTTCGACAGCGAAGGCAACGGCCAGGTGCTGGCCGAGGTGGCCGACCCCGGCTACCCCAGCTACCTGGGCCTGTGCTTCCCCGCCTCGGACATCCCGCGCCAGGCGCGCGAACTGTATCGGGTCAACCGCATCCGCGTGATCGAAGACGCCAACTACCAGCCCTCCAAACTGGTACCCGCCGCCAACCCGCGCACCGGCAAGGCGCTGGACATGAGTTTCGCCGCGCTGCGCAGCGTGTCGCCGGTGCACCTGCAATACATGCGCAACATGGGCACGCTGGCCTCGATGTCGCTGTCGATCGTGGTCGACGGGCAACTGTGGGGGCTGGTGTCCTGCCACCATGACCAGCCACGCCCGGTGGACCTGCGTACCCGTACCGCCTGTGAGCTGCTGGCCAGCGTGTTGTCGCTGCAGATCGAGTCGCGTGAATCCCACGCCAGCACGCGTACCCTGCTCGACCTGCGCCAGCACATCGTGCGGATGATCTCGTCGATGGCCGATCACGACAGCGTCAGTGAGGGCCTGCGCGACCTGCCCGATGTGCTGCTGGAGTTTGCCGGTGCCAGCGGCGCCGCAGTGATCTCCGCCGACCGTTGCGACCTGATCGGCAAGACGCCACCGCAGGCGCAAGTCACGGCGCTGGTGCACTGGTTGGCCCAGCGCGGTGAAGACACGGTCTTCCACAGCGACAACGTACGCCGCGACATCGACGAGCTGCCTGAACTGGCAGACCATGTCGGCGGTGTGCTGGCAGTGGCCATCTCTCAAATCCACTCGCACTACCTGCTGTGGTTCCGCCCCGAGCAGGTGCGCACGGTCAACTGGGCCGGGCAGCCAAGCAAACAGGTCGGGCCGCAAGGCCAGCTTGACCCACGCCACAGCTTTGAACGCTGGCAGGAAGAAGTACGCGGCTTTTGCCAAGCCTGGGACCCGTTGATCGTCGAAGGCGTGGTGGAGCTGCGTACTGCCGTGCTGGGCATCGTCCTGCGCAAGGCCGAAGAGCTGGCACAACTGGCCGGCGAACTGCGCCGCTCGAACAAAGAACTCGAAGCCTTTTCCTACAGCGTGTCCCACGACCTGCGTGCGCCCTTGCGGCACATTGCGGGGTACACCGAGTTGCTCGGCGAAATCGAAGGCCAGGGCCTTAGCGAGCGTGGCCGGCGTTTTCTGCAGCACATTGGCGAAGCCGCGCAATTCGCTGGCAGCCTGGTAGACAACCTACTGAATTTCTCGCAAATGGGCCGCTCGGCCCTGCGCCTGTCGGATGTCGACCTCAATGCCCTGGTCGACGCCATACGCGCCGAGCTGGCACCGGACTACCAGGGCCGCGAAATTGTCTGGGACATCGCCCCCCTGCCCAAGGTGATCGCTGACCCGGCGTTCATCAACCTGGCGCTGCAAAACCTGATTGGCAACGCCATCAAATACACCCGCGGTCGCGACCCTGCGCGCATCGAGATCCGCGCCCAGGAGCACCCAGACGAGGTCGAGGTGTGCATCCGCGATAACGGCGTAGGCTTCGACATGGCCTACGCCAACAAACTGTTCGGCGTGTTCCAGCGCCTGCACCGCATGGAAGACTTCGAAGGCACCGGGATAGGCCTGGCAAGCGTACGCCGCATCATTGAGCGCCATGACGGCCGTGTCTGGGCCGAAGGCCAGATCGACCAGGGCGCCAGTTTCCATTTCACCCTCCCGCGCCCCGCCGCGACTACATGAGGCCCCTGTACCATCATGCTCAAACCTATCCTGCTGGTAGAAGACAACCCCCGGGACCTGGAGCTGACGCTGCTGGCGCTGGAGCGCAGCCAGTTGGCCAACGAAGTCATCGTGCTGCGTGACGGCGCCGATGCGCTCGACTACCTGTTGCGCCGCAATGCCTATGCCGAACGCGACGGTGGCAACCCCGCCGTGCTGCTGCTGGACCTGAAACTGCCCAAAGTCGATGGCCTGGAAGTGCTCAAGGAAGTTCGCACCACCCCTGACCTGCGCAGCATCCCGACCGTGATGCTAACGTCGTCGCGGGAGGAGCCCGACCTGTTGCGCGCCTACGAACTGGGGGTCAATGCCTACGTGGTCAAGCCCGTGGAATTCAAGGAATTCGTCGCCGCCATCTCCGACCTCGGGGTGTTCTGGGCCGTGCTCAACGAACCGCCACCCGGCTCGCTGCGCCTAAACCGCCGCGGCAGCAACTGAGGCCAACGCGAACATGCTGCCAACGCCGCTGAAACTCTTGATGGTCGAAGACAGCTCGATGGACGCCGAGCTGACCCTGCTGCGCCTAGAGCGCAGCGGGCTGCACGTTCAGTCGCAGTTGGTATTCGATCATGTCGGCGTCGAACACGCCCTGCGTGAGAGCCACTACGACCTGATCCTTTGCGACTGTGTGCTGCCCGGCTCGTCCGGTACCGACGTGCTGGCCATCGCCCAGCGCCTGGCGCCAGACACCCCGTTCATCTTCCTCTCCGGCATCTACGGCGAAGAGCACGCGGTGGAGATGATCCGCCTGGGTGCCACCGACTATGTACTGAAAAAAAACCTGCCGCTGCTGCCAAAGGCCGTGCGCCGGGCGTTGACCGAAGTGCAGGAACGCCAGCGTCGGCGCCGCGCCGAAGAAGCGCTGGCGGATGTCGAGGCGCGCGCCCGCATCGCCATCGACGCCGCCGGCATGGGCACCTGGGACCTGCGCCCACAGGAAGGCCTGTTGCTGTGGGACGACCGCTGCAAGACCTTGTTCGGGCTGCCCACCAGTACCGAAATGACCCTGGATGTGTTCTTCGCGGGTATCTACCCCGAAGACCTGGCCATGGTCCGCGACGCCGTGGAGCATGCCATGCGCCCCGAGAGCGGCGGCCACTACCGGGTCGAGTTCCGCATCGCGCAACCCCACGGCCTGGAACCCCGCTGGCTGCTCAGCAGCGGCCAGAGCCAGTTCGTCGATGACCAGTGCGTGCGCTTTTCTGGCGTGCTGCAGGACATTCACACCCAACGCCAGGCCACCCTCGCCCTCAAGCAATTGAACGAGATGCTTGGCGAACGGGTCGAGCGCCGTACCCGTGAACGCGACCGCGCCTGGGAGCTGTCGCAAGACTTGTTGGCGGTGCTGAACAAAGACCTCACTCCGGTCGCCCTCAACCCAGCCTGGGAAGCCAGCCTGGGCCTTTCGCGCGAACGCCTGAGCCAAACGTCACTGTTGCACCTGCTGCCCGAGTCCGATCAGGAGCTTTTCCTCACGGAGCTGGCCGCCCTCGCCCACGGCCGCACCAGCGCGCGCTTTGTCGGCCGCATCCTGCATGCCGGCGGCCAGCAACGCTGGCTGTCTTGGGTGGTGGTACCCGAAGACACCCTGCTGTACGTGGTGGCCCGCGACATCACCAGCGAGCGCGAGTCCGCCCTGGGGCTGGCCGAGGCCAACACCCGCCTGCGTGAACAAATCACCGAACGCGAGCGTATCGAGGCTGCGCTGCAACAGATGCAGCGCCTGGAAGCGGTCGGCCAGTTGACCGCGGGTGTGGCGCACGACTTCAACAACCTGCTGACGGTGATCCTCACCGGTGCCAGCTTCCTTGAACGGGACCTCAACAAGGCCGACCTGGACAAAGCACGTACCCGCCTCACACACATCCGTGAAGCAGGCGAACGCGGTGCCAAGCTGACCTCGCAGTTGCTGGCCTTCTCCCGGCGCCAGCGCCTGGAGCCCGTGCCGCTGAACCTGAACCGGACACTGGCCGGTCTTGAAGAACTGCTGCGCCGCACCCTGGGCGGTAACGTGTCGGTGCGCCTGGACCTGGACCCGCACCTGTGGCAAGCACTGACCGACCCGACCCAGACCGAGATGATCATCCTCAACCTGGCGATCAATGCCCGCGACGCCATGCCCGACGGCGGCCAACTGACCCTCTACACCCGCAACACACACATCGAGGCCCGCCCCCAGCGCCCGGAAGACCCGGACCCTGGCGAGTACGTGATGCTGAGCATCCGCGATACCGGCTGCGGCATGAGCGAAGATGTGCTGGCCAAAGTGTTCGAGCCGTTTTTCACCACCAAGGACATCGGCAAGGGTTCGGGGCTTGGCCTGGCCCAGGTGTTTGGCTTCGCCAAGCAGTCGGGTGGCGGCGTGCGCATTGACACCGTGCCCGGGCGCGGCACCCAAGTGGCGGTGTACCTGCCGGCGGTCAAGGGTGAAGCGCAGAGCGAGCCCGTGGTGCCAGAGGTTTCCCAGCCGATCGGTGACAGTGGCCAAAACCACACTGTCTTGCTGGTGGATGACGACCACCTGGTACGCGACATGCTCGGCGATGTGCTGCGCCAGTACGGCTATCAGGTGCGCCAGGCACACAGCGGCGAACAGGCACTGGCATTGCTCGACGACGGCATCGACCTGCTGCTGACCGATTTCGCCATGCCCGAATTCAATGGCGCGCAGTTGGCCTTGGCAGCGCGCGAGCGACACCCGCGTTTACCGGTGGTGTTTCTGACGGGGTATGCGGAGCTGGAAGGGTTGGAGCTGCCCGGTAGCCTGGTGATTCAAAAGCCAGTGCAGGCCGAAGAATTGGCGCGGGTGCTGAGTGAATTGCTGCGGGTCTCGGCGTAGCTTTACAGCACCTGTTGTATGCTTGCCAGCTGTACCTGCTGTACGCACGCCAACTGTAGGAGCAGCCTTGTGCTGCGAAGAGGCCAGTGACCGTCAGGGAATGTCCGCTGCGGCTGCCGGCCTCTTCGCAGCACAAGGCTGCTCCTACAGTTTGGCGGGCATGGCGGGACTTAAGAACAGAAACGACAAAACCCAGCGCTTATCTGGCTAAGCACCGGGAAGACATAATAAGTTGAATCAGAAAATGGCAGGGGCGGCTGGATTCGAACCAACGCATGGCAGGATCAAAACCTGCTGCCTTACCGCTTGGCGACGCCCCTGTATCGAGATGCAGCAAACGCTGCTCTGACAATTCCAACTGAGTGACAACTGGGTTGTTGTCTTGGAATGCGCGGCACTTTAACAACATTCTTTCGGCCTGTGAACCCCCTGATGTAAAAAAAATGCTTTAAAACAGCAAGTTAGTTCCTTCCCTCTGCCAATACCCCATCCCGGCAACCATCCGTCGCTTTCCGCCTGCATGGCTTCAACACATTCGCATTTCACCTTTCCAATCAGATAGGCGCATTCATTGACCAAGGAGGTATCCATGCCTGTCTCACACGACCTTTACCAAGACCTGCACTACCCGCGAGAAATCGTCCAGCAACGTCGCCAGCAAGACAAAGCCCTCGACCGCCTGCTGGACGAGTACATGGACATCGACAACCAGGTGCTGGCCGCCGAATCGATCTCGGCCGGCAACTTCGTCGACGAGGACCTGCGCCACCTCAAAGAGCGCCGCTTGACGGTGAAGTACATGATCGAGCGCCAGCTGGAGCGCAAAGCCTAAGCGGGCGCTCGACCTATCTCGTCAGGCGATCATTGCCCACTGCTTTCTCTATTGGTCAAAATGGCGACCGTCGCGCAAGCTGCGCCCTGCACTGCCATCGACCAAGGAGCTATCGATTTGCCTGCCTGGATCCCTACCCCGCTGCGTCAGCTCGGCCAGCGCCTGCGCGCCAACACTGCCCCTGAAAGCGAACTGCTGGCCTGGTTCGAAGACAAGGCGTGCAGCCGTGGCTACCAGCTCAGTGACGGCCAACGCCGGGTCATCCACAGCATGGCCGAGCAACTGGCGCAGCTGGAACACGGGCAACCGTGCAGCCTGTACCTGCATGGCTCGGTCGGCCGCGGCAAAAGCTGGCTGCTCGACGGGTTTTTCCAGGCTGTGCCGGTAGAGGCCAAACGACGCCTGCACTTCCATGATTTTTTTGCCCGCCTGCACCAGGGCATGCACCGCCACCGCGCGCTGGACGATGCACTGGGCGCTACCTTGGACGAGCTGATTGGCCAGTGCCGGGTGTTGTGCTTCGACGAGTTCCATGTGCATGACATCGGCGATGCCATGCTGCTCACTCGGCTGTTCACGGCGCTGTTCGAGCGTGGGGTTTTCCTGTTGGTAACGTCGAACTATGCACCTGAAGGCCTGCTGCCCAATCCGCTATACCACGAACGCTTCCTGCCGGTGATCCGCCTGATCAACGGGCGCATGCAGGTGCTGGAAGTCGGTGGCGACACCGACTTTCGCAGCCTGCCGGCCAACCGCGAGCATCAGCGTTTTACCCAGGGGCACTATGTGTGGCCCGGCACTGCCGAGCAACGCCAGACGGTGAACGTACCGGACGCGCAGCCGGCCACATTGGACATCAATAAACGCAGCCTGCGCGTGCTGGCCAGTAACGACCGGCAGGTGATGTTCGCCTTCGACGACCTGTGCGAACAGCCCACCGCGGTGATCGATTACCTGGCACTGGCGGCGCAGTACGATGCGTGGGTGATCGATGGGCTGGACGACCTGTCTGAATGTTCGCTGGCAGCACAGCAGCGGTTCGTCAACCTGGTGGATGTGCTGTATGACCAGGACAAGCAGGTGACAGTGATCGGGCGGCGGCCGCTGGACGAAAGCCTGGGCGGAGCGATTGCCGACCTGATGCGCACCCGCAGCCGCTTGGGGCAGTTGCATCAGGTGGGGCCTGAGTACTTTATTGGCTGAACTGGCGCATTCGCGGGGCAAGCCCCACCGGCATGTCACCGAACCTGAAATCCGGGGGCTTCCTGTGGGAGCGGGCTTGCCCCGCGAATGGGCCATCAATACCACCGAATCAACCCGCCCGTGGCAGGTCCGCCAACACCGCCTCGATCTCCCCTAACACCGCCGGATCATCCAAGGTCGACGGTGGCACATAGTCCTGCCCATCGGCAATCTTGCGCAGCACCGCGCGCAAAATTTTCCCCGACCGGGTCTTGGGCAGCCGCTTGACCAACCGCACCCGGTTGAAACACGCCAGCGCACCGATTTCTTCGCGCACACTGCCGACCAGGTCCACCAGCAACTGCGATTCGGCAATGCCCTCGCCATCTTTCAGCACCACCAGCGCCAGCGGCACCTGACCCTTGATATCGTCATGCACGCCGATCACCGCGCACTCGGCCACGGCCGGGTGACGCGCCACCAGGTCCTCCATTTCACCGGTGGACAGGCGATGCCCAGAGACGTTGATCACGTCGTCCGTGCGCCCCATGATGTAGACGAAGCCGTCATCGTCCAAGTAGCCGCCATCGCCCGTGTGGTAGTAGCCCGGGTAGGTGCGCAGGTACGCTTGCAGGTAGCGCTCGTGATCGCCCCACAGCGTCTGGCTGCACCCAGGCGGCAACGGCAGCGCGATTACGATCGACCCCTGGTGGTTCGGCCCCAGCACATGGCCGTCATCGTCCAATACACGCACGTGGTAACCCGGCACTGCGCGATTGCTCGACCCTGCACGCGCCGCGCTGCCCTCCAGCCCAACGCAGGGCGCGGTGACCGGCCAGCCGGTCTCGGTTTGCCACCAATGGTCGTGCACAGGTTTGCCAGTGACCCGCTCCAGCCATTCGTGGGTGCTTGAATCGAGTTTTTCCCCCGCCAGGAACAACTGGCGCAGCGAGCTCAGGTCGTGTCCTTTGATCAGCTCACCGTCCGGGTCTTCCTTGCGGATGGCCCGCATGGCGGTCGGCGCGCAAAATAACGCGTTGACCTTGTATTGCTCGACCACGCGCCAGTAGGCGGAGGCGTCCGGGGTGCGGATCGGCTTGCCTTCGTAGAACACCGTGGTGCAGCCACTCATCAACGGCCCGTAGACGATCAGCGAATGGCCCACCACCCAACCCACGTCAGAAATACCCCACCACACATCGCCCGCCTGCATGCCGTAGATGTGGCGCATGGCATAGCACAGCGCAACCGCGTTGCCGCCGTTTTCACGCACGATGCCCTTGGGCTTTCCGGTGGTACCGGAGGTGTACATGATGTACAGCGGGTCACCGGCGTCCAGCTCGACAGGGGCCACCGGCTCGGCCGTTGCCAATGCCTGCTGCCAGTCCAGGTCGCGGCCTGGCTGCAACTGGGCGGTGGCCTGGGGGCGTTGCAGGACCAGCACGTTGCGCGGCTGGTGACGGGCCAACTGCAGGGCACGATCGACCAGCGGCTTGTATTCGATTACCCGGTCGAACTCCAGGCCACAGGACGCCGTCAGCAGCAACGTGGGCCGGGCATCATCGATGCGCAAGGCCAGCTCGTTGGCGGCAAAACCGCCGAACACCACCGAATGCACCGCGCCTATCCGCGCGCACGCCAGCATGGCCATGGCCGCCTGCGGCACCATGGGCATGTAGATGATCACCCCATCGCCCTTGCCAACCCCCAATTGGCGCAGCAAACCGGCCAGGCGTGCCACCTCGTCGCGTAGCTGGCGGTAGGTATACGTCTGTTGAGTACCGGTCACCGGCGAGTCGTAGATCAGCGCCAACTGCTCGCCACGGCCTTGTTCGATCTGATGGTCGAGTGCCAGGTGGCAGCTGTTCAGGCGGCCGTCAGCAAACCAGCGGTGGGTGCCGTCAGGGTTTTCCTGCAAGGTCAGGGAAGGCTTGCGGTGCCAGGCCAGGTGCGCGGCTTGCTCGGCCCAGAACGCGGCAGGGTCGGCGATGGAGTGGGCGTAGCTGTGCTGATAGCTCATGTCGAAGGGAACCCGGTACTTGTTGTTATAGAAGGGCGAAACTTGAGTATGGACCGCCACGCCGGGCGCGCCATGGGACTAAAGTCACAACCGACCTGCAAATTTGCAGATAACACGAATACGCCCCATAACGGTGCAAAGCCTCTAGAATAGGCCGCCCCTTTTAGCCACCGAGCAGCCCATGGACATCGATCAGGCCCGTACCTTTCTGGAAATCGTGCGCTGCGGCAGCCTGGTCGCCGCCGCCGAACGCCTGTTCGTGTCACAAACGGCGATCACGGCGCGGGTCCAGCGCCTTGAGCAGCAATTGGGCTGCCAGTTGTTCGTGCGCAGCCGCAACGGCGCCAGCCTGACCAGCGATGGTGAGGCCTTCGTCAGCTATGCCAACCAGCTGGTGCAGACCTGGGAAGCGGCGCGCCGCGACCTGCCGCTGCCCGAAGGTTGCCAGCAGGTACTGCATGTGGGCGGCGAAGTGAGCCTGGGCAACCCGATGATGCTCGACTGGGTCAGTGCGCTGCACCGCGAACTGCCCAGCCATGCCATCCGCAGCGAAGTGAGCGACGGCGAATCGCTGCTGCGCAAGGTCGAAATGGGCCTGCTGGACGCCGCGCTGGTCTATCAGCCGACCTACGGGCCAGGCCTGCAAGTTGAGCAGTTGATGGAAGAGAAGCTGATCCGCGTGCGCCGGGTCGATCAGCCTGACCCGTACATCTATATCGACTGGGGCGAGGCGTTCCGCCGCCAGCACGACGCCGCCCTGCCCGACTGCGCGCGCCCGGCACTGAGTTTCAACCTCGGGCCGCTGGCCCTGCAGTTCATCCTCGACCAGGGCGGCAGTGGCTACTTCCGTACCCGCGTGGTGCAGGCTTACCTGGACAGCGGCGTGTTCGAGCGCGTGCCGCAGGCGCCAGAGTTCACCTATCCGACGTTTCTGGTGTACCCGCGCAAGCGCGACAGCGAAGCGCTGCAACAGGCCTTCGCGATACTCCGCCAGCTGGTGGCTGCCGGCGCCAGCGATTGGTCACAGCGCTGGGACCCGGTTATCTGAGGCACTGCCGGCGGCGCTCAGTAATTGGCGCTTGAGGCCGGCGATAAGGTCGGTCTGGGTGACCACCCCGACCAGTTGGCCGTTGTCGAGCACCGGCAGACAGTGCAGCCCTTGTTCGCACAGCAAAGGCAGCAGGCGCTCCAGCGGGTGCTGGCTGCTGACACTGACCACCCGCCGGCTCATCACCTGCTCCATGCGCACTGCCTTGCGCCCGAACAGGCCGCGCCAGCGGAACCGCCCATGCTGCATGGCCGGCCCTACCAGGTCACTTAAGCTGACGATGCCGACCAGCTTGCCATGCTGGAGCACCGGCAGGGTTTTCAGGTGGTGGCTGGCCAGCAGCTTCCACGCCTGCTCCAGGGTGGTGTCCGGTGACGCGAACTGCACATCACGCGACATCACGGAGGCTGCTGTGATACCGCCCAGGCTGCGCTGCAAGGCATGCTGTTCGGTGGCGAGGATGATGCGCTCCAGTTCGTCCCGGGTGACATCGACGAACTCGCCCAGCTCTTCAAGGGCCTGGTCCAGGTCGGCGCCGCTGACCCCGACACGCTCGCTGGGCAGCGGGTCGTGGGTGTGATGCAGCTCTTTGCGTGGGGCCGTGCCTTTGGGGTAACGCACGCCAGTCAGGCGGTTGTAGACCACCGCCACTGCCACCAGAATCAGCGCATTGAGCAGCACCGGCTCCAGCAGGTGATCCCCTAACGCGGTCAGGCCCGGGTCGGCCAGCACCGCACTGACCGCCACACCGCCGCCCGGTGGGTGCAGGCAGCGCAACAGGCACATCACCAGTACCGAGAGCGCCAGGGCAGTAGCAGCCACCCAAAGCTCAGGCCCGAAACCCTGGCGCATGGCCAGGCCGACGGCGCCCGCCAGGGCGTAACTGCCCAGCACGGGCCAGGGCTGGGCCAAAGGGCCGGAATGCACGGCAAATACCAACACTGCCGAAGCGGCCAAAGGGCCCAGAAGGTGCAAAGCGATACCATGGCCATAGGCCATGCTGGTCAGCCAGCCGGCCAAGAACAAGCCAAGCAAGGCGCCGATACCAGCGCGCAGCCATTCTTTGGGGGGGATATTCAGGGGTGCGGGCAACAGCCGCTGCAGACGACTTTCAGAACGCGAAGCAGGCATGTGAATAATCGAAATCGTAGTTTTTCTGGTTAAAAAGAAAGCCCAGCCGCGCTGGCCTGGGCCCTGTATTGCCAGAGCAATAGCGCAAGGGGCTCCGTCCGTGGAGAGATGGAAACTGGGAAGTTTCGTGCGGGGATTGTGCCGGGTGGGATTGGCGAGGGCCAATTCAAAAAAATGCGCCTGTACTGCAATTTTTTTGCAGTGGTGATCTGCTCACAGGCCCGCTGCGACAGTTCTGTGGGCGCGGCCTTGCGTCGCGAAAGGGGCGCGAAGCGGCCCCGGCATTATCTAGCCCTGCGCGGCAAGTCGATGCTCACCCGCAACCCGCCCAACGGGCTCTGAAGCAACGCCAGTTGCCCGCCCCAAGCCTCGACGATATCGCGCACGATGCCCAGCCCAAGGCCATGCCCATCGACCTGCTCATCCAGCCGCGAGCCCCGCTCCAGCACCTGCAGGCGCTGGCTTTCTGGAATACCTGGGCCATCATCGTCGACCCACAGCCGGTAACCGCCGTCGCTCGGTGCAATGCCCAGGCGTACTTCGCAGTCTGCCCATTTGCAAGCGTTGTCCAGCAGGTTGCCTAATAACTCTAGAACGTCCTCGCGGTCCCACGGCAACAGCAGCCCAGGCGGTACGTCCCGCTCAAGCAACAGGCCTTCACCGTGGATCATGCCCAAGGTGCTCAACAACCCCGGCAATTCGGCATCGCAATCGAACTGGGCACCGGGCAAGGC
The DNA here is from genome assembly GCF_014269095.1 of Pseudomonas sp. SWRI50. Lineage (NCBI taxonomy): Bacteria > Pseudomonadati > Pseudomonadota > Gammaproteobacteria > Pseudomonadales > Pseudomonadaceae > Pseudomonas > Pseudomonas sp. SWRI50. Next base: position 229,912 of record NZ_JABWRW010000006.1, read on the forward strand.
GTCACCCGCCAGGCGAGCGCGGTTGAGTTCGCGTGCCAGGCGCTGCTGAATGTGCTCAAGCTGCGCGCGCATTTGCTCGCGCACGTCCGGCAGGCCCTCCAAACGCGCGCTGGACGCCAGGCTCAGCAAGACCGCCAACGGCGTCTTCAGCGCATGGCCAAGGTTGCCCAAGGCATTGCGCGAGCGCCGCAGGCTGTCTTCGGTGTGGCTCAGCAAGTGGTTGATCTGCCCCACCAGCGGCGCCAGCTCGACAGGCACTTCGGCATCCAGTTGCGAGCGCTGCCCTTGTTGCAACTGGGCGATCTGCTGGCGGGCACGCTCCAGCGGGCGCAATGAGCGCTTAACCGTGACGCGCTGGAGCACCAGCACCAGTATCAACGCCACCAGCCCCATGCCCAGGCCGATCTGCTGCATGCGCCGGAAGCCTTCACGCACCGGTGAGTAATCCTGCGCCACACTGATCGAGATGTCCTGGCCTAGGCGGCGATAGTCAGCACGCAGCGCCAGCAATTGCTGCCCCTCTGGGCCCAGCTCGTGGCTATCGGAAAGCCCAAGAGCGGCGGGCTTGGGCATGTCCAGGTCCCACAGCGAACGCGAGCGCCAGGTACCGTTGTCAAAATCGATGCGAAAGTAATACCCGGAAAACGGCCGCTGATAGGCCGCAGAAATGCGCCGCTCATCCAACTGCAAACCTGAAGGCCCCCGCACCAGGGCCACCAGCAGGTTCTCGCTTTCCTTGCGCAAGCCGTTTTCCAGGTAGCGCTGCAGGCCCGCCTCGAACAGCCACAGGGTGAGTTGCGCCAGCACCACACCCACCACCACCAGCACGGCCACCAAACCCAGGCTCAACCGCGCCTGAATCGACTTCACGCAACGCTCCCGGCGTAGATATAGCCTTGCCCGCGGCGCGTCTCGATCACACTGCGGCCCAACTTGCGGCGCAGGTGGTTGACGTGCACTTCAAGGACGTTGGAATCGCGCTCCGTCTCGCCATCGTAAAGGTGCTCGGCCAGATGGCTCTTGGACAGGATCTGCTGCGGATGCAGCATGAAATAACGCAGCAGCCGAAACTCGGCAGCGGTCAGCTGGATATCGACACCGTCACGGCTCACGCACTGCCGGCTTTCATCCAGGTGCAGGCCGGCGGCTTCCAAGGTGGGCTGGTTGGCCAGGCCACGGGCACGGCGCAGTAACGCCTGGATGCGCAACTGCAACTCTTCGGGGTGGAAGGGTTTGCTCAGGTAGTCGTCGGCACCGGCCTTGAGGCCTTCGATGCGCTCGGCCCAGGAGCCGCGGGCGGTCAGCACCAGCACTGGCGTGGCCAGGCCAGCGGCACGCCACTGGGCGAGCACGTCGAGCCCCGGCAAGCCTGACAAGCCGAGGTCCAGGATAATCAGGTCGTAGGGTTCGCTCTGGCCCTGGTACACCGCATCGCGGCCATCGGCCAGCCAGTCCACGGCGTAGCCCTGGCGCTGCAGGCCGGCGATCAGTTCATCGGCCAGCGGGACATTGTCCTCGACAAGCAACAGGCGCATTCAGTCGTCTTCCTCGTCTTTGAGCAGGGCACCGGTACTGGCGTCTAGCTTGATTTCGCGGACCACACCTTCGGCAGTCAGCAACTCGACTTCGTATTCGTAGCGATCGTCGTCTTCTTCCAGCTCGGCCTCCAGCAAACGCGCCCCGGGGTGACGCCCCAGGGCGGTTTCCAGCAGCTGCTCGAGCGGCAGGATGACGCCCTTCTGGCGCAGTGCCAGGGCCTCGTCCTGATCCAGGTCACGGGCAGCCGCCAGGGAGCAGACAGCCAGCAGCGAAAGCGCCAGGTATCGCGCCGGCCGCGGTAAGGGGATCATCAGTTGTCTCGTGCGTCCTTGAGTACTTCACCGGTCTTGGCATCCAGGTCGACGTCCCACTCGACGTTCTGTGCGTCGCGCAGCTCGACCTTGTAGATGTAGCGGCCGTATTCGTCTTCAAGTTCCGAGTCTTTGACCGTGGCGCCTGGGTGCTTGGCCATGGCGGTGGCTTTCAGCTCATCCAGCGACTTGATGGTCTTGGCGTTGACCAGTTTGACCACTTCGTCAGGCTGAACGTCCTTGGCGAAAGCGGCATTGGCGCCCAGGGTAAGGGCGGCGGCGGTGAACAGGGCAGTCAAGGTTTTCATCGTGTCTTCTCTCCTGAGAGATGTTCAAGTTGTCTACGGGGTTAAGATTACCCAGCGGTCCTTAATTCAACCTGAAAACAGCTGGCGCCATGATAAACTGCGCGCATTCTTGATTCATACAGAGTTCTGACAGCGTGGAAATTTTCAAAGAGTTCACATTCGAATCGGCCCACCGCCTGCCGCACGTCCCTGCCGGGCACAAGTGTGGTCGCCTGCATGGTCACTCGTTCAAGGTCGGCCTGCACCTGACCGGCCCGCTTGACCCGCACACCGGGTGGATTCGTGATTTTTCCGAGATCAAGGCGATCTTCAAGCCGATCTACGAACAGCTGGACCACAACTACCTGAATGACATTCCAGGCCTTGAAAATCCCACCAGCGAAGTGATCGCCAAGTGGATCTGGGAGCAGGTCAAACCATTGCTGCCAGAACTGTCGAAGGTGCGCATTCACGAGACCTGCACCAGCGGGTGTGAATATACCGGCGACTGAGCCGAGAAATATTCCGGCCTCTTCGCGGGGCAAGCCCGCTCCCACACGTGCCCCGCAAACTCTGAATACTGTAGGGCACTTGTGGGAGCGGGCTTGCCCCGCGAAGAGGCCAGTGAAATTTCAGCCCTGCCCATTCTCCAGGGCATCGCGCAAGAAGCTCGGTGCGATATAGCGCTGGTAATGCGCCTCGGACAGCAGAAAGAACTCGCGGTCGATGGCGTCGCGCAACTGCGGCAGTTCCCAGCCTCGAAACTCCGGCAGCAATACCATGCCGTAAGCCTCCAGGTCGCGGATCATCCGTGCCCCACGGGCGATCAACTGGTAGGCCCAGCAGTATTCCGACTGTTGCTCCACAAAGCGGATGGAGCGCTGCTCCAATTGCAGGCGCAGCAGGCTTTTGTCGAAGACTTCCAGCTTGGCCATCATCACCTGCACCAGCAATTGCTCCAGACGCAGCCACACGGCGCGCTTCTGCGCGTCGTCGTAGCCGTTCCAGTTGATCACTTCATGGTGAAAACGCTTGCAGCCACGGCATACGGTGTCTCCGTACACCGTGGAGCACAGGCCGACGCAAGGGGTCTTGATGGACTTGTTGGACATGAAAAACAACGGCTTGGCGGTGGAACACGGGCCCATGTTAGCCCTTTGTCTAACCAGGGTCACTCGTTAAAGTCATCTTCGCCGCCTTACCTTCAGGCTTTTTTTGCCGTAGAATCACCCGGCCTTTTCAAGGCAACAATGTCCGTTGGAAGCTGTTTTCAAAGCGTCACGAGCACAGTTAATCCGGTAGAACGGCGTTGGCCCGGGCCATGCACCCTCGCATGCCCGTGCCAGCCCTCATCAGCTCCCCGTTCTGCAGGCGTAAAACTTTGAAAGCAGCTTCTGTAAGGATTCTCTGCGACCCTGGCTGGGCGGCCCAAGAAGCCGTCATTGCGCATGGGTGCAGGGAATGCTGGATGAGCGTCCCGGACTCCCTTTAGGGACCACTGATGAGGGTAATAACTGTGCTTGAAGCCTACCGCAAACACATCGAAGAGCGTGCCGCCCTGGGTATCGTGCCCCAGCCGCTGAACGCCGAACAAACTGCAGGCCTGGTCGAGCTGCTGAAAAACCCGCCGGCCGGCGAAGAAGCCTTCCTCGTAGACCTGCTCACCAACCGTGTACCGCCAGGGGTAGACGAAGCTGCCTACGTCAAGGCTGCTTTCCTGTCCGCCGTGGCCAAGGGCGAAGCAAAATCCCCGCTGGTCGACCGCAAGCTCGCGACCGAGCTGTTGGGCACCATGCAGGGCGGCTACAACATCGAAACGCTGGTCGCGCTGCTGGATGACGCCGAACTGGGCGCCGTCGCGGCCGAAAAGCTCAAGCACACCCTGCTGATGTTCGATGCCTTCCACGACGTGGCCGAAAAAGCCAAGGCGGGCAACGTCCACGCCAAGGCCGTGCTCGAGTCCTGGGCTGCCGGCGAGTGGTTCACCTCGCGTCCGGCCATCGCCGACAAGTACACCCTGACCGTGTTCAAGGTGCCTGGCGAAACCAACACCGACGACCTGTCCCCTGCCCCGGACGCCTGGTCGCGCCCTGACATCCCGCTGCACGCCCTGGCCATGCTGAAAATGGCCCGTGACGGCATTGAGCCACAGCAGCCAGGGTCGGTCGGCCCTCTGGCCCAGATCGAAGCGGTCAAGGCCAAAGGCTTCCCAGTTGCCTACGTGGGTGACGTGGTCGGTACCGGTTCGTCGCGTAAATCCGCCACCAACTCGGTGCTGTGGTTCTTCGGTGACGACATTCCGTACGTGCCGAACAAGCGCGCCGGTGGCTTCTGCTTCGGCACCAAGATCGCCCCGATCTTCTACAACACCATGGAAGACGCCGGCGCCCTGCCAATCGAGTTCGACTGCACCAACCTGGCCATGGGCGACGTCATCGACGTCTACCCGTTCAAAGGTGAAGTGCGCCGTCACGGCAGCGACGAACTGGTCACCAACTTCGAGCTGAAAACCGAAGTGCTGCTGGACGAAGTCCGCGCAGGTGGTCGTATCCCGCTGATCGTTGGCCGTGGCCTGACCGATAAAGCCCGCGCCGAGCTGGGCCTGGGCCCTGTCGACCTGTTCAAGAAACCGGAGCAGCCTGCCGCTTCGACCAAGGGCTTCACCCTGGCGCAGAAGATGGTCGGCCGTGCATGCGGCCTGCCAGAAGGCCAGGGCGTGCGCCCAGGTGCCTACTGCGAGCCGAAGATGACCACCGTCGGTTCCCAGGACACCACTGGCCCGATGACCCGCGACGAGCTGAAAGACCTGGCGTGCCTGGGCTTCTCCGCTGACCTGGTCATGCAGTCGTTCTGCCACACTGCGGCCTATCCGAAGCCGATCGACGTCACCACCCACCACACCCTGCCAGACTTCATCCGCACCCGTGGCGGCGTGTCGCTGCGCCCAGGCGACGGCATCATCCACAGCTGGCTGAACCGCATGCTGATGCCTGACACCGTCGGCACCGGTGGTGACTCGCACACCCGCTTCCCGATCGGCATCTCGTTCCCGGCCGGTTCCGGCCTGGTGGCCTTCGCTGCCGCCACCGGCGTCATGCCGCTGGACATGCCAGAGTCGATCCTGGTGCGTTTCAAGGGCAAGCTGCAACCTGGCATCACCCTGCGTGACCTGGTTCACGCCATCCCTTACTACGCCATCCAGAAGGGCCTGCTGACCGTCGAGAAGAAGGGCAAGAAAAACGCCTTCTCCGGCCGCATCCTGGAAATCGAAGGCCTGGACGAACTGACCGTCGAGCAAGCGTTCGAACTGTCCGACGCCTCGGCTGAACGTTCGGCTGCCGGTTGCACCATCAAGCTGCCAGAAAAGGCCATCGCCGAGTACCTGACTTCCAACATCACCCTGCTGCGCTGGATGATCGGCGAAGGCTACGGCGATGCCCGCACCCTGGAGCGTCGCGCCCAGGCCATGGAAGCCTGGCTGGCCAAGCCTGAGCTGCTGTCGGCCGACGCCGATGCCGAATACGCCGAAATCATCGAAATCGACCTGGCCGACGTCAAAGAGCCTGTGCTCTGCGCGCCGAACGACCCGGACGATGCCCGCCTGCTGTCTTCGGTACAAGGCGAGAAGATCGACGAAGTGTTCATCGGTTCGTGCATGACCAACATCGGCCACTTCCGCGCAGCCGGCAAGCTGCTGGAGAAGGTCAAGGGTGGCATTCCGACCCGTCTGTGGCTGGCCCCGCCAACCAAGATGGACGCTCACCAGCTGACCGAAGAAGGCTACTACGGCATCTACGGCAAGGCCGGTGCGCGCATGGAAATGCCAGGCTGCTCGCTGTGCATGGGTAACCAGGCACGTGTGCAGACCGGTTCGACCGTGGTTTCCACCTCGACCCGTAACTTCCCGAACCGTCTGGGCGACGCGACCAACGTGTACCTGGCATCGGCCGAGCTGGCTGCTGTCGCTTCGATCATCGGCAAACTGCCGACCGTCGAAGAGTACATGCAGTACGCGAAAGACATCGACAGCATGGCTGCCGACGTCTACCGCTACCTGAGCTTCGACCAGATCGCCGAGTTCCGCGAGGCTGCGGCCAACGCCAAAATCCCGGTTGTTCAGGCGTAATCAGCAGTAAGCTGTAAGAAAAAACCCCAGCAGAAATGCTGGGGTTTTTTATTGCCCTTTCAGGCCTCTCCCCGGGGCAAGCCCGCTCCCACGGGTTTGGACTGTCCCCAAGAAGTTGGACACCCATCCAATTTTCTGGGGGCAGTCAAGGTTTGCTCGGCCCCTGTAGGAGCGGGCTTGCCCCGCGAAGAGGAGCGCACTGGCAACCTCACATCACGAACAAATCCACAAACCTGTGCACCGCCGTCGCCTCCAGCTTTTGCTGATCCTCGCACAGCTCGAAAATCGCCTCACACCGCTGCCGCGCAAACCGCGTCGCCAGGTTCTCCCTGAACTTCGACTCCAGCAACGGTATGCCCTCCCCGCGCCGACGCCTGTGCCCGACCGGGTACTCCACCACGACCTGCTCGGTGCTGCTGCCATCCTTGAAAAACACCTGCAAGCCGTTGGCGATCGAGCGCTTGTCAGCCTCCAGGTATTCACGGGTGAAGCGCGGGTCCTCGACCACCTCCATCTTGTCGCGCAGGCGGTCGATACTCGGGTGGGCGGCGTGGAAGACATCCTCGTAATGCTCGGCCACCAGATGCCCAAAAATCAGCGGCACCGCCACCATGTACTGCAGGCAGTGATCACGGTCAGCGGCATTGGCCAGTGAGCCGACCTTGGAGATGATGCGAATGGCCGACTCCTGCGTGGTAATGACAATACGGTCCACCTCATGCAGGCGATTGCGCACCTGCGGGTGCAGCAGCACGGCGGCTTCACAGGCCGTCTGGGCGTGGAACTCGGCCGGAAAACTGACTTTGAACAGCACGTTCTCCATCACATAGCTGGCCAAGGGCTGCGGAAGGCGCAACTCCTGCTGGGCAGAGGGCTTGAGCGCCAGGTCCTTGTTGGTATGACTGAATGAGACGTCATAGAAACCCCATTGCGGCGCCGTGAGCACGCCAGGCACACCCATCTCGCCACGCAGCGCGATATCGGCCAGGCGCACGCCCCGGCTGGACGCATCGCCGGCAGCCCAGGACTTGCGCGAGCCTGCGTTGGGTGCATGGCGGTAGGTACGCAGCGCCTGGCCATCGACAAAGGCATGCGACAACGCCGACAGCAGTTGCTCGCGGTTGGCCCCCATCAGCTTGGCGCACACGGCCGTGGAGGCCACTTTGACCAGGATCACGTGGTCTAGGCCCACACGATTGAACGAATTCTCCAGCGCCAACACGCCCTGGATCTCGTGCGCCATGACCATGGCTTCGAGCACTTCGCGCATCAGCAGTGGGCTTTCACCCTTTGCTACGTGTTTTTGCGACAGGTGATCGGCCACGGCCAAAATGCCGCCGAGGTTGTCCGAAGGGTGCGCCCACTCGGCGGCCAGCCAGGTGTCGTTGTAGTCCAGCCAGCGCACGATGCAGCCAATGTCCCAGGCGGCTTTGACCGGATCGAGGCGGTAGGCGGTGCCGGGCACACGGGCGCCATTCGGCACCACCGTGCCTTCCACCAGCGGGCCGAGGTGTTTGGTGCACTCGGGGAAGCGCAGGGCCAGCAGGCCGCAGCCCAGGGTGTCCATCAGGCAGTTGCGCGCGGTGTCCAGTGCCTCCAGGGATTCGACCCGGTAGGTGAGGACGTAATCGGCGAGGGTCTGCAGCACCCGGTCGTAGTCGGGGCGCTGGTTAAGGTCCACGTTGGCGCTCATTTGCAGCTCCTGTGATTGTGGGGCTGCCTGGCAGCCCATCGCCGGCAAGCCGGCTCCCACAGGTTCGGAGTGGGAGCCGGCTTGCCGGCGATGGGCCGCGAAGCGGCCCCAGTCATCGAACGCCGAGCGCCAGTGGTGCGTCAGAAGCTATCGCCAGGCACCCTCACCCAGCCTTCCATCAGCACGCGAGCACTGCGGCTCATGATTGCCTTGGTCACCGTCCATTCGCCCTTCACCTGACGCGCTTCGGCGCCAACCCGCAGGGTGCCGGAAGGGTGACCGAACCGTACGGCACTGCGCTCGCGCCCGCCGGCGGCGAGGTTGACCAGCGTGCCTGGGATGGCGGCAGCGGTACCGATGGCGACCGCAGCAGTGCCCATCATCGCGTGGTGCAGCTTGCCCATGGACAACGCACGCACCAGCAGGTCGATGTCAGCCGCCGCAACCACCTTGCCACTGGACGCAGTGTAGGTGCTCGGTGGCGCGACGAAGGCCACTTTCGGCGTGTGCTGACGCCCGGCCGCCTGGTCGACATGCTCGATCAGCCCCATGCGCACGGCGCCATAGGCACGGATTGTCTCGAAGCGCAGCAGCGCTTGCGGGTCACCGTTGATCGCGTCTTGCAGCTCGGCGCCGGTGTAGCCGATATCGCTGGCATTGACGAAGATGGTCGGGATACCCGCATTGATCAGGGTTGCCTTGAACGTGCCAACCCCTGGCACTTCCAGGTCATCTACCAGGTTGCCGGTTGGGAACATCGACCCACCTGCGCCCTCTTCGTCGGCAGCTGGGTCCAGGAACTCCAGCTGAACCTCGGCCGCCGGGAAGGTCACGCCATCGAGTTCGAAATCCCCGGTTTCCTGCACTTCACCTTCGGTGATTGGCACGTGGGCGATGATGGTCTTGCCGATATTGGCCTGCCAGATGCGCACGGTCGCGATGCCGTCACGCGGCACCCGCGCCGGGTCGACCAGGCCGCTGCTGATGGCGAAGGAACCGACTGCGGCAGACAGATTGCCGCAGTTACCGCTCCAGTCGACGAAGGCCTTGTCGATGCTGACCTGGCCAAACAGATAGTCGACGTCGTGTTCGGGCTTGATGCTGCGCGAGAGGATCACCGTTTTACTGGTGCTCGAGGTGGCGCCGCCCATGCCATCGATCTGCTTGCCGTAGGGGTCGGGGCTGCCGATGACCCGCAACAGCAGCGCATCGCGGGCTGGGCCTGGGATCTGCGCCTGCTCGGGGAGGTCGTCCAGGCGGAAGAATACGCCTTTGCTGGTACCGCCACGGATGTAGGTGGCGGGGATCTTGATTTGTGGTGCGTGTGCCATTGCTGTGCTGTCCTGTCTGAAAATGCAATAACCCTTAGGTCCGCTGCGCGGCCCATCGCCGGCAAGCCAGCTCCTACAGCTACGGCGCAAAGCGCTATCCCTGTAGGAGCCGGCTTGCCGGCGATGGGCTGCAAAGCAGCCCCAAACACTCAAGCAGAAGCTTCGAGGAAGTCTTGGGCAAAGCGCTGCAGCACCCCGCCCGCCTCGTAGATCGACACTTCCTCGGCGGTATCCAGGCGGCAGGTCACCGGCACCTCGACCCGCTCGCCATTGCGACGGGTAACCACCAGCGTCAGCGTTGCACGCGGCTTGCGCTCACCGAGCACATCATAGGTCTCACTGCCATCCAGACCCAGGGTGTTGCGGTCCGTACCCGGCTTGAACTCCAGCGGCAGCACGCCCATGCCCACCAGGTTGGTGCGGTGAATGCGTTCGAAGCCTTCGGCGACGATCGCCTCGACACCCGCCAGGCGCACCCCCTTGGCCGCCCAGTCACGGGACGAGCCCTGGCCGTAGTCGGCACCAGCGACGATGATCAGCGGCTGCTTGCGCTCCATGTAGGTCTCGATCGCCTCCCACATGCGGGTCACCTTGCCTTCCGGCTCGATGCGCGCCAACGAGCCCTGTTTCACGCTGCCGTCGTCCTGGCGCACCATTTCGTTGAACAGCTTGGGGTTGGCGAACGTGGCGCGCTGGGCGGTCAGGTGGTCGCCACGGTGGGTGGCGTAGGAGTTGAAGTCCTCCTCCGGCAGGCCCATTTTCGCCAGGTATTCCCCCGCCGCGCTGTCCATCATGATGGCGTTGGACGGTGACAGGTGATCGGTGGTGATGTTGTCCGGCAGCACCGCCAGCGGGCGCATGCCACGCAGGGTGCGCTCACCGGCCAGGGCGCCTTCCCAGTACGGCGGACGGCGGATATAGGTGCTCATCGGGCGCCACGCGTACAGCGGCGCCACCTTCGGCCCACGGTCTTCCTCGATGGCGAACATGGGGATGTAGACCTTGCGGAACTGCTCCGGCTTGACCGAGGCACGCACCACGGCGTCGATTTCTTCATCGCTCGGCCAGATATCCTTGAGGCGGATTTCCTTGCCGTCAACCACGCCCAGCACGTCCTTCTCGATGTCGAACCGGATGGTCCCGGCGATGGCGTAGGCCACCACCAGCGGCGGCGAGGCCAGGAACGCCTGCTTGGCGTAAGGGTGGATGCGCCCGTCAAAGTTGCGGTTACCCGACAACACCGCAGTGGCATACAGGTCACGCTCGACGATCTCTTGCTGGATCACCGGGTCCAACGCACCGGACATGCCGTTGCAGGTGGTGCAGGCGAAAGCGACGATGCCAAAGCCCAGGTGCTCCAGCTCTTTCTCAAGCCCCGCTTCTTCCAGGTACAGCTGCACAGCCTTGGAGCCTGGCGCCAGCGAGGATTTGACCCAGGGCTTGCGCGCCAGGCCCAGCTTGTTGGCATTGCGCGCCAAAAGGCCCGCAGCGATCACGTTTCGCGGGTTGCTGGTGTTGGTGCAACTGGTGATGGCGGCGATGATGACCGCGCCGTCCGGCATTTGCCCCGGGACGTCTTCCCAAGCCCCGGCGATGCCCTTGGCCGCCAGGTCGCTGGTGGCCACGCGGGCATGCGGGTTGGACGGGCCGGCCATGTTGCGCACCACGCTCGACAGGTCGAAGCTCAGGGTACGCTCGTAGACGGCGCCGGCCAGGCTGTCGGCCCACAGGCCGGTGGCCTTGGCGTAGGTTTCCACCAGCTTGACCTGCTGCTCTTCGCGGCCGGTCAGCTTGAGGTAGTCGATGGTCTGCTGGTCGATGGCGAACATCGCCGCAGTGGCGCCGTATTCAGGTGCCATGTTGGAGATGGTCGCGCGGTCGCCCAGGGTCAGGGCACGGGCACCCTCGCCATGGAACTCCAGGTAGGCGCCGACGACTTTCTGTTTACGCAGGAACTCGGTCAGGGCCAGCACCAGGTCGGTGGCGGTGATGTTCGGCGCCAGCTTGCCGGTCAGCTCGACGCCGACGATTTCCGGCAGGCGCATCCACGAGGCACGGCCAAGCATCACGTTCTCGGCTTCCAGGCCGCCGACACCAATGGCGATCACGCCCAGGGCGTCGACATGCGGGGTGTGGCTGTCGGTGCCAACGCAGGTGTCCGGGTAGGCCACGCCGCGGTCGCTGTGGATCACCGGCGACATCTTCTCCAGGTTGATCTGGTGCATGATGCCGTTGCCCGGCTGGATCACGTCGACGTTCTTGAACGCCTTCTTGGTCCAGTTGATGAAGTGGAAACGGTCTTCGTTACGGCGGTCTTCGATGGCACGGTTTTTCTCGAACGCCTGTGGGTCGAAACCACCGCATTCGACCGCCAGGGAGTGGTCGACGATCAACTGCACCGGCACCACCGGGTTGACCTGGGCCGGGTCGCCGCCCTTGTCGGCAATGGCGTCACGCAGGCCGGCCAGGTCGACCAGAGCGGTTTGGCCGAGGATGTCGTGGCACACCACGCGCGCCGGGAACCACGGGAAGTCGAGGTCGCGCTTGCGCTCGATCAGTTGGCTGAGCGAGGCGTCGAGGGTGGCGGGGTCGCAGCGGCGCACCAGGTTTTCGGCGAGCACGCGCGAGGTGTAGGGCAACCCGTCGTAGGCGCCGGGCTTGATAGCCTCGACTGCCGCGCGGGCATCGAAGTAGTCCAGGTCGGTGCCTGGCAGGTGCTTGCGGAATGCGGTGTTCATCATGGAATCAGGCTCGGTCACAGGATTCGGAAGGTTGCTCCGTCCCTGTGGGAGCGGGTTGCCTCTCTAGATCTATTCAGCGCTGCTCGATCGGCACGAACTGGCGCTGTTCGACGCCGACATACTCGGCGCTCGGGCGGATGATGCGGTTGTTGGCACGCTGTTCGAACACGTGCGCCGCCCAGCCGGTCAGGCGCGAGCAGACGAAGATCGGGGTGAACAGCTTGGTCGGAATGCCCATGAAGTGGTACGCCGACGCATGGTAGAAGTCGGCGTTAGGGAACAGGCGTTTCTGCTCCCACATGGTCTTGTCGATGGCTTCGGACACTGGGTACAGGACCTTGTCACCGACCTCGTCAGCCAGTTGCTTCGACCAGCCCTTGATCACCTCGTTGCGTGGGTCGGACTCTTTGTAGATGGCATGGCCAAAGCCCATGATCTTGTCCTTGCGCTCCAGCATCTTGAGCAGCTCGGCCGTGGCGTCCTGCGGGCTCTGGAAGCGTTCGATCAGCTCCATCGCCGCTTCGTTGGCACCGCCGTGCAGCGGGCCACGCAGCGAGCCGATGGCGGCGGTGACGCAGGAGTACAAGTCGGACAGGGTCGAAGCGCAGACGCGTGCGGTGAAGGTCGAGGCGTTGAATTCGTGCTCCGCGTAGAGGATCAGCGACACGTTCATCACCTTGACATGCAACTCGCTCGGCTTCTTGCCGTGCAGCAGGTGCAGGAAATGCCCGCCGAGGGTGTCTTCATCGCTGGTGCAGTCGATGCGCACGCCATGGTGGGTGAAGCGGTACCAGTAGCACATCACGGCCGGGAACAGCGCCAGCAGGCGGTCGGTCTTGTCGTGCTGGGCTTCGAAGGTGAGTTCGGGCTCTAGGGTGCCCAACACTGAGCAGCCGGTGCGCATCACGTCCATCGGGTGGGCGTCGCGCGGGATGCGTTCGAGCACTTCCTTGAGGGCTTGCGGCAGGTCACGCAGGCCCTTCAGCTTGTGCTTGTAGTCAGCCAGCTCGGCCTGGGTCGGCAGCTCGCCGTACAGCAACAGGTAGGCCACTTCTTCGAATTCAGCACCGGCCGCCAAGTCACGGACGTCGTAGCCCCGGTAGGTCAGGCCGGCACCGGCCTGGCCAACGGTCGACAGTGCGGTCTGGCCGGCCACCTGGCCACGCAGGCCTGCGCCACTGAGTACTTTTGCTTCGGCCATGGTGTTTCTCCTTTCTTGAATTTGTTATGGATTTCTTGCTGGCTAATTTGGTTTGCCTGTACCGGCCTCTTCGCGGGACAAACCCACTCCCACAGGTCCATCACAGCTTTTGAAACTTGTGCTGGACCTGTGGGAGCGGGCTTGTCCCGCGAAAGGGCCAGCACAGGCAGTCACTTATCCTTTCTTCTGGGCAAACAACGCATCGAGGCTCTGCTCGAAGGCGTGGTAACCAATGGCATCGTAGAGCTCCATGCGGGTCTGCATGGTGTCGACCACATTCTTCTGGGTGCCGTCACGACGCAGCGCCGTGTAGACATTCTCGGCCGCCTTGTTCATGGCGCGGAACGCCGACAGCGGGTACAGCACCAGCGACACGTCGACCGACGCCAGCTCTTCGGTGGTGTACAGCGGGGTGGCGCCGAATTCAGTGATGTTGGCCAGGATCGGCGCTTGCACACGGTCAGCGAAGGTCTTGTACATCGAAAGCTCGGTAATGGCCTCCGGGAAGATCATGTCGGCGCCGGCCTCGACGCACGCTGCGGCACGGTCCAATGCAGCATTCAAGCCTTCGACGGCCAGGGCATCGGTGCGCGCCATGATCACGAAGCTGTCATCGGTACGGGCATCGACGGCGGCCTTGATACGGTCGACCATTTCCTGCTGGGTGACGATTTCCTTGTTCGGGCGGTGGCCACAACGCTTGGCGCCAACCTGGTCTTCGATGTGGATCGCCGCTGCGCCGAACTTGCTCATCGAGCGCACGGTACGCGCCACGTTGAACGCCGAGGCACCGAAGCCGGTGTCGACATCCACCAGCAGCGGCACGTCGCAGACGTCGGTGATGCGGCGCACATCGGTGAGCACATCGTCCAGGCCGCTGATACCCAGGTCCGGCAGGCCCAGCGAGCCTGCGGCCACGCCGCCACCGGACAGGTAGATGGCCTTGAAGCCGGCGCGCTTGGCCAGCAGGGCATGGTTGGCGTTGATGGCGCCGACTACCTGCAAGGGATGTTCGGCGGCAACCGCGTCGCGGAAACGTTGGCCGGGCGTGCTCTTCACAGTCATGAATCACCTCGTGGGCTATTGTCGTTGGCGTCCAGGTAGTGACGCTCGATGTTGCGTTTGGACGCGCCGATGTGGCGGCGCATCAGGAGTTCGGCCAGTTCACCGTCACGGTCGGCGATGGCATCGAGAATCCGGTGGTGTTCGGCAAACGCCTGGCGTGGCCGATTGGGCGTGGCGGAGAATTGGATGCGGTACATGCGCACCAGCTGGTACAGCTCGCCACACAGCATCTTGACCAGGGTCTGGTTGCCGCTGCCCTGGATGATCCGGTAGTGGAAGTCGTAGTCACCTTCCTGCTGGTAGTAGCCGACACCCGCCTGGAACGCCGCATCGCGCTCATGGGTGTCGAGCACCCGGCGCAGTTCGTCGATATCGGCCTGGCTCATGCGCTCGGTGGCCAGGCGGCAGGCCATGCCTTCGAGCGATTCGCGGATTTCGTACAGCTCGATCAGCTCGGCATGGTTGAGCGACACCACCCGCGCCCCGACATGCGGCACGCGCACCAGCAGGCGCTGGCCTTCGAGGCGGTGGATGGCCTCGCGCAGCGGCCCGCGGCTGATGCCGTAGGTCCGCGCCAGCTCCGGCTCGGAAATTTTGCTGCCCGGGGCGATGTCGCCCTTGACGATGGCCGCTTGGATGCGCCGAAAGACGTTTTCGGACAAGGTTTCCGTTTCGTCCGCCAACGCTGGGCTGGGAGTGGATAGGTCCAGCATATTGTCGACACCCTGATAATCACATGGCCAGAAATTAGCTAATTCAGCGCGATCAGTCAAAGACAAAATGAACATTGTCGACAATCGTCTAATAACGAACTAACCCTGCCCCGCTGCTGTCAGATCGCGACGCGCTGGCGTCAAGACGTCGGCGTGATAGAATGCCGCGCCTCCGACGGAGTATGGATAGCGTGTCTGTCATCTATTCATGTTGTTGACAGATGAACGAGGAAGCTTGCGCAGTCGTTGCCAGTCGCCTTGCCCCGAACCCTGCACAGTACCGCGCCAGGATTATGAGACTTACACCCGTTTTATTGCTGCTATGCCTCACCCTGCTGCCGGCCATCGGCCAAGCGGCGGGCAAGACCGTGTACGGTCTCAACGAATACGCAAAGCTGGGCGACCTGGACCTGGAAGTGGCCGCCAAGCTCGACACCGGTGCCAAGACCGCCTCGCTCAGCGCCCGCGACATCAAGCGCTTCAAGCGCAACGGCGAGAGCTGGGTGCGTTTCTACCTGGCCATCGATGCCGCCCACTCGCACCCGATCGAACGCCCCCTCGCGCGCGTCAGCAAGATCAAGCGACGGGCAGGCGACTACGATGCCGAATCGGGCAAGGCCTACACCGCGCGCCCGGTCATCGAACTCGAAATCTGCATGGGCCAGGCCCTGCGCACCATCGAAGTCAACCTCACCGACCGCAGCGCGTTCCAGTTCCCGCTGCTGATCGGCTCCGAGGCGCTCAAGCACTTCGACGCGCTGGTCGACCCAAGCCTTAAATACGCGGCCGGCAAACCTGCCTGTGCCACCGACGCTCCTAAAGCAGAGTAATCCCGATGCGCTCTCTTACCCTCCATCTGAAAGTCCTGATCACCGTCCTGGTGCTGCTGGGCGTGGCGGTCACCGCTTATCAGATCTTCTTCCTCGGCATCCCGGTGACCGAAGACGAAACCGACGACCTGTGGAATATCGACGCCAAGGTCGAGTTCGTGGCCAGCACCAAGGACCCGGTCAAGGTGCAGATGTTCGTGCCGCCACTGAACCGCGACTACGTCAGCCTCAACGAGAGCTTCATCTCCAACAACTATGGGGTGAGCGTCAACCGTGCCGACGGCAACCGCAAGGTGACCTGGTCGGCACGCCGCGCCAGCGGCAACCAGACGCTCTACTACCGCCTGGTGCTGACCAAGCGCTACAGCAACGAAAAGACCACCATCAAGGGCCCGACCTTCCGTGACAGCCTGGCAGTCGACGGCCCCGAGAAGATCGCTGCCGAAGCCCTGATGGCGCCTATCCGCCAGCATTCGGCCGACGTCGAAACCTTCGTCAGCGAGACCATCAAGCGGGTCAACAACCTCAACGACGACAACGTCAAGCTGCTGCTGGCCGGCGACACCTCGGCCATGAAGAAGGCCCAGGTCATCGACCTGCTGTTGTCCATCGCCCACGTGCCGATGGAAAAGGTCCACACCATCCGCCTGGTCGCCGACACCCCGCAGACCCCAGAGCTGTGGCTGCGCAGCTTCAACGGCAACGACTGGCTGTACTTTAACCCGGACACCGGCGAGCAGGGCCTGCCCAACGACCGCCTGCTGTGGTGGACCGGTGATGACAACCTGATCACCGTCGATGGCGGCAAGAAAGCCAACGTCACCTTCAGCATGAACAACAGCGAGATGAATGCCATCCGCCTGGCCAAGCTGACCGACGAGAACACCGACGCCGACTTCCTCGAGTACTCGCTGTACGGCCTGCCGCTGCAGACCCAGCAGACCTTCATGATCATGGTGATGATCCCAATCGGCGTGCTGGTGATCCTGGTGCTGCGCAACCTGATCGGCCTGCAGACCCTGGGTACCTTCACCCCGGTCCTGATCGCCCTGGCCTTCCGCGAAACCCAACTGGGCTTCGGGATCGTGTTGTTCACGGTGATCACGGCGCTGGGCCTGTCACTGCGCTCGTACCTCGAACACCTCAAGCTGCAGATGCTGCCACGCCTGTCGGTGGTGCTGACCTTCGTGGTGGTGCTGATCGCCGCCATCAGCCTGTTCAGCCACAAGCTGGGCCTGGAGCGCGGGTTGTCGGTGGCGCTGTTCCCGATGGTGATCCTGACCATGACCATCGAACGCCTGTCGATCACCTGGGAAGAGCGCGGCGGTGGCCATGCCATGAAAGTGGCCATCGGCACCCTGTTCGCAGCGTCCGTCGCGCACCTGCTGATGATGGTGCCGGAGCTGGTGTACTTCGTCTTCACCTTCCCGGCGGTGCTGCTGATTCTGGTGGGCTTCATGCTGGCGATGGGTCGCTACCGCGGCTACCGCCTGACCGAGCTCGTTCGCTTCAAGGCATTCCTGAAGAAGGCTGATGCCTGATGTTCGGACTGATCAAGACCTGGAAAGCCCTGGAGGCCCGGGGCATCATGGGCATCAACCGGCGCAACGCGGACTATGTCCTGAAGTACAACAAGCGCCACCTGTACCCGATCGTCGACGACAAAATCATCACCAAAGAGCGCGCGCTCGCGGCCGGCATCCATGTGCCGGAAATGTACGGCGTCATCGAGACCGAGAAAGAGATCGAGAAGCTCGACCAGATTATCGGCGGGCGCAGTGACTTCGTCATCAAACCGGCGCAAGGCGCCGGCGGTGACGGCATCCTGGTGATCGCCGACCGCTTCGAGGACCGCTACCGCACGGTGTCGGGCAAGATCATCAGCCACGAGGAAATCGAGCACCAGATCTCGAGCATCCTTACCGGCCTGTACTCGCTGGGTGGCCACCGCGACCGGGCGCTGATCGAGTACCGGGTCACGCCGGACCAGATCTTCAAGAGCATCAGCTACGAAGGCGTACCGGACATCCGCATCATCGTGCTGATGGGCTACCCGGTCATGGCCATGCTGCGCCTGCCGACCCGCCAGTCCGGCGGCAAGGCCAACCTGCACCAGGGCGCCATCGGCGTGGGTGTCGACCTGGCCACAGGGGTGACCCTGCGCGGCACCTGGCTGAACAACATCATCAGCAAGCACCCGGACACCACCAACGCCGTGGACGGCGTGCAACTGCCGAACTGGGACGGTTTCATGAAGCTTGCGGCTGGCTGCTACGAGCTGTGCGGCCTGGGCTACATCGGTGTGGACATGGTGCTGGACCAGGAAAAGGGCCCACTGATTCTGGAACTCAACGCCCGCCCTGGCCTGAACATCCAGATTGCCAACGACTGCGGGCTGACCCAGCGCACCCACGCCATCGAGGCGCACATCGAGGCGCTGGCCAAGGACGGTGTGACCGAGGATGCCGAACAGCGCGTTCGTGTCTCGCAAGGGCTGTTCGGGCACGTGCATCCGCGCTGAGTCAGTAACGACGGGGCCCGCTTCGCGAGCCATTCGCGGGGCAAGCCCGCTCCCACAGCTTGAGCGCAACACCGTATTGTGGGAGCGGGCTTGACCCGCGAATGGGCTGCAAAGCAGCCCTCGGCTTCAACACAACGTTTGAATGTCGTTCCAGCGCTAGGCGCATTTCCTACACAGGTCTACAATCGCCCTCCTCGCTTTTACATCGCCGTCCACACTGATGCCGACCTGTACGCTCCACCCCCTGCCCTACCAGCCTGACCCTGCCGCCTATTTCGCCCGCCTGCGCCAGGCGCCCGGCGCGATTCTGCTCGACAGTGCCCGCCCCGGTGCCGAACGCGGCCGCTTCGACCTGCTCAGCGCCTGGCCCATGCAACACCTGCAAGCCCACGCAGACGAGGACGGCCGCGCCTTCCTGCAACGGCTGCGCGCAGGGCTGGCGCAACTGGGCCACGCCGACTTGCCGGTTGGGGTGGAACTGCCGTTTGCCGGCGGCCTGATCGGCTACCTCAGCTACGACTTCGGCCGGCGCCTGGAAAACCTGCCCAGCCTGGCCGTCGATGATCTCGGCCTGCCCGATGCACAACTTGGCCTTTACCGCTGGGCATTGGTGACCGACCACACGCTGGCAACCAGCCAGCTGGTGTTCCACCCGAGCCTGGCAAGCGCTGAGCGCGAGCGCCTGATTGCCCTGTTCGAAGCCCCCGATTGTGCTGCAACTGGCGATTTCCACCTGCTGGCCAATATGACCGGCGACTTGAAGCCCGAGCACTACCAAGCAGCGTTCGACCAGGTGCAACGCTACATTCAGGCCGGCGATTGCTACCAGATCAACCTGACACAACGCTTCCGCGCACCGTGCCAGGGCGACCCGTGGCGCGCCTATCAGGCGCTGCGCAAAGCGTGCCCGACGCCATTCTCCGGTTACCAGCAACTGGCCGATGGCAGCGCACTGCTGAGCTTCTCGCCGGAGCGGTTCATTTGCGTCAGCCAAGGGCTGGTCGAGACTCGCCCGATCAAGGGTACCCGGCCACGCTCTAGCAACCCCGACCAGGACACCCGCAACGCCGAAGAGCTGCTGAACAGCCCCAAAGACCGCTCGGAAAACCTGATGATCGTCGACCTGCTGCGCAACGACCTGGGCCGTACCTGCCAGATCGGCTCGGTCAAGGTGCCCGAGTTGTTCAGCCTGGAAAGCTACCCCAACGTTCACCACCTGGTCAGCAGCATCACCGGGCGATTGGCCACCGACAAGGACCCACTCGACCTGATCGGCGACAGCTTCCCCGGCGGCTCGATCACCGGGGCGCCGAAGATCCGCGCCATGCAGATCATCGACGAACTGGAGCCCAGCCGCCGTGCACTGTATTGCGGCTCGTTGCTGTACGTGGATGTGCGCGGCGAGATGGACAGCTCCATCGCCATCCGCAGTGTGCTGATCAAGGACGGCCAAGCCAGTTGCTGGGGCGGCGGCGCAGTGGTGGCGGACTCCGACTGGGCGTCGGAATACGAAGAATCGATTGCCAAGGTGCGGGTGCTGATGGAGACCTTGCAACAGCTCTGATTCGGTGCCACAAGGCCTTTATGCCAGGCGTCTAACCCAGCATTTTTTTGTTACCATCACCTCATTACGAGCGCACAGCGCCACAGCCAAGATGGAAACCGCCTGATGAGCCAACCCTTCGACGTCGCCGCCCTCGCCGCGACCTATGCCAACAAGTCACCACAAGACATCCTGAAACTCGCCTTCGAGCATTTCGGCGACGACTTGTGGATCTCCTTCAGCGGCGCCGAGGATGTGGTGCTGGTCGACATGGCCTGGAAGCTGAACAAACAGGTCAAGGTCTTCAGCCTCGACACTGGCCGCCTGCACCCGGAGACCTACCGCTTCATCGACCAGGTCCGTGAGCACTATGACTTGCCGATCGAAATCCTCAGCCCGGATCGCAGCAAGCTCGATCCGTTCGTCAAGGAAAAGGGCCTGTTCAGCTTCTACAAGGACGGCCACGGCGAGTGCTGCGGCATCCGCAAGATCGAACCCCTGCGCCGCAAACTGGCCACGGTAAGCGCCTGGGCCACCGGCCAGCGACGCGACCAGAGCCCTGGCACGCGTAGCCAGGTGGCGGCACTGGAGATCGACAGCGCCTTCTCTACCCCCGAGCGCACCCTGTACAAGTTCAACCCGCTGGCACAGATGAGCAGCGAAGAAGTGTGGGGCTACATCCGCATGCTCGAGCTGCCCTACAACAGCCTGCACGAGCGCGGCTTCATCAGCATTGGCTGCGAACCGTGCACACGCCCGGTGCTGCCGAACCAGCACGAGCGCGAGGGCCGCTGGTGGTGGGAAGAGTCGACCCAGAAGGAATGCGGCCTGCACGCCGGCAACCTGATCAGCAAGGGCTAATCGACAGGTAAAGAAAAACCGGCCCACTGGGCCGGTTTTTTCATGCTCGAACGGCTTAGTGCACCGGCAGCTCGACGCCTTCGAACAGCTCTTCAAGCTCTTGCTTGTTATGGCACTGGATGGCTTTGGCCATCACTTCGCGGGTCAGGTGCGGGGCGAACTTCTCGATGAAGTCGCACATGAAGCCGCGCAGGAAAGTGCCACGGCGGAAGCCGATCTTGGTGATGCTGGCCTCGAACAGTTCGCTGGCATCCAGGGCCACCAGGTCGCTGTCGAGCTTGGTGTCAACGGCCATCTTGGCCACGATGCCCACACCCAGCCCAAGGCGCACGTATGTCTTGATCACGTCGGCGTCGGCGGCGGTGAACACCACTTTCGGCGTCAGGCCGCGATGGTTAAAGGCTTCGTCCAGCTTGGAACGGCCGGTAAACCCGAAGACGTAAGTGACGATCGGGTATTCGGCAACGGCTTCCAGGGTCAGCTTCGGCAGCTTGGCCAGCGGGTGCCCCTGCGGAACCACCACGCAGCGGTTCCACTTGTAGCACGGCATCATGATCAGGTCGCCGAACAACTCCAGCGCCTCGGTGGCGATGGCGAAGTCGACAGTGCCATCAGCGGCCATCTCGGCAATTTGCATCGGCGAGCCCTGGTGCATGTGCAGGGCCACTTCCGGGTACTGCTTGATGAAGCTGCTGATCACCGGCGGCAGCGCGTAGCGGGCCTGGGTGTGGGTGGTGGCGATGGACAGGGTGCCCTTCTTCTCGTTGGAGAATTCCTGGGCGATCTGCTTGATGCTCTCGACCTTGCGCAGGATTTCGCCAGCGGTATTGATGATGCGCTCACCTGCCGGCGTGACGCGGGTCAGGTGCTTGCCGCTGCGGGCAAAGACTTCAACGCCCAGCTCATCTTCGAGCAAACGGATCTGCTTGCTGATACCTGGCTGGGAGGTATACAGGCTCTGCGCCGTCGCGGAGACGTTGAGGTCGTGGTGCGCCACTTCCCAGATGTAGCGCAGTTGTTGAAGCTTCATAGGTTTCCCTCGGTTCAGCGGTGAGTCAGCGGCAGCAGGCAGCGACGATATATAACTATATTAGTGGTTCTGGAAATAAATCTAGAACTATTTTGTTACACGCGCCCCAGTAATAGCCTACAGCCAGCTTCACATTTTCCTACGTCCCAGGTGCTGTGCAAGCGGCACCATATACACCGGCACAGGCGACAACTGCAGCAACCGCACCGCCGTTCGCCCCAGCGGCACATCAACGCCCGCACCGGCACTGTGGCTTCCGAAAATCAGCAAATCGACGCTCAAGCGCTGCGCCTGGTCGAGTATGACCTGGGCAGGGTCACCCTGGCGCACACGCACTGCCTTGATGACCGCAAGGTCCGCCTCCTCGCCCAGTTCATCGCGAAAATTTTCCAGCACGCGCTGTTCGATATTGGCCATGACCGTGTTGACGCCCTGGCTGTGCAACTGGTCGAGCGTCTGCTCATCGAGATAGCTTTGCAGCAGCGACTCGGCGAACTGGCCCATGGGCTCCACGGCGTGAATCACATACAACTCCGCATTGAACGTGCGCGCCAATGCCAGGGCGTGCTGCATGACAAAAGGGGCGTAGACACCGAGGTCGGTGGCGTACAGCATGGAGCGGATCATTCGACCTCCTCGACTGCCGCTGCGGCAGAGCAAGCTTCAGCTTAGCAGCGCGCCGCACGCACGCTTTGCCGTCCGGCGTGCTGCTGGCGCGGGCCGCGGGAGGCGTCAGATGGGGCGTGTATCGCGGCTGATGAATGACAGCGCCTGGTACAGCATCTCCATGCGCGGCAAGCTGCAGCCCGCCGCCCGCGCGCGCGCCAGCGGCTCGCCATAAATGGCCTGAAGCTCCAGCGGGCGCTGCTGGGCATGGTCGTGGTACATGCTTGGCCAGTAGTCGGGCATCCGTTCGGTGACCTGGAACAGATGCTCGGCATACCCCTCGGGCAGCTCATGGCCACACGCTGCAGCGCCTTGCACCACCTCGTCCATCAACGCCTGGATCAGCGCCCGGCTATGCGGGTCGGCCATCAGCGGCGTGGTGCTGGCGCCGAGCAACACCGAAAGCCCGTTATACGGCACGTTCCACACCAGCTTCTGCCAACGGGCCTGGCTCAGGTTGTCCATGGCCTGCGAATCGATACCCGCCGTCTGGAACAGCCCTGCCCCCTCCTTGACCAGCGCAGCACCACCCTCGCTTGCCGGCCCACTGTGATAGCCCAGGTTGACCGCACCCAGCGCCTGATGGCGGATCACACCCGGGGCCTGGCGATTGACGCAAATGAAGCACAGGCCGCCGAGCAGGTGCATGTCGTCGCGCAATGCCGGGCGCAGTTGCTCCTCCACACCCAGGCCATTCTGCAGCAGCACCACGCGTGCGTCAGGTGCAGCGGCCTGCACGATCAGCGGCGCCAGCTGGTGATTGCTGGTGGCCTTGGCGCCCACCAGCAGCCAGTCGCATTGCGGCATGTCGGCAACATTGGCATACGCCTGAACCTGCATCTGCAACGGGCCATGCACGGCACTTTCAAGCACCAGCCCCTGGTCGCGCACCACCTCGTATTCGCTGCGCAGCAGGAAGTGCACGTCGAAACCGGCCCGCGCCAGCATCAACCCATAAAAGCCGCCAATGGCACCACTGCCGATGATCCCAATACGTGGTTTGCGCGGATGCATGCCGATCTCCAGGTAAATGTCAGTGCGCTTTTTTACACCCGTTCCGGCCCGCTGGGCATCCCAATCGCACAACAGCGCCGCCAGCACGGGAAAATCCCTGCCCTGACGGGCCAAAGCCCATTGTCGCGCCACCTGTAACGCGCTAAGGTTCGGCTCCCCGCTGCGAACATTCTTGCTGCTGGGCCGCACGGGGATTGCTGGCGGCCGGCACCCGTGACCTGACGAGTAACACGATGGCTGATTTACCGATCGACGACTTAAACGTTGCCTCCAACGAGACCCTGATCACGCCCGATCAGCTCAAGAAGGAAATCCCCCTCAGCGCCACGGCCCTGCAGACCGTGACTGCCGGCCGCCAAGTGGTGCGCGATATTCTCGACGGCAAGGACCATCGCCTGTTCGTCGTGGTCGGCCCCTGCTCCATCCACGACATCAAGGCTGCCCACGAGTACGCCGAACGCCTGAAGGTATTGGCTGCGGAAGTGTCCGACACCCTCTATCTGGTCATGCGCGTGTACTTCGAGAAGCCGCGCACCACCGTAGGCTGGAAAGGCCTGATCAACGATCCGTACCTGGATGACTCGTTCAAGATCCAGGACGGCCTGCACATCGGCCGCCAACTGCTGCTGGACCTGGCTGAAATGGGCCTGCCGACCGCTACCGAAGCGCTCGACCCGATCTCCCCGCAGTACCTGCAGGACCTGATCAGTTGGTCGGCCATCGGCGCCCGCACCACCGAATCCCAGACCCACCGCGAAATGGCCTCGGGACTGTCCTCGGCGGTCGGTTTCAAGAATGGCACCGATGGCGGCCTGACCGTTGCGATCAACGCCCTGCAGTCAGTGTCCAAACCGCACCGCTTCCTTGGCATCAACCAGGAAGGCGGCGTCTCCATCGTCACCACCAAGGGCAACCCTTACGGTCACGTGGTGCTGCGCGGCGGCAATGGCAAGCCCAATTATGACTCGGTCAGCGTCGCCTTGTGCGAACAGGACCTGGCCAAGGCCAAGATCAAGGCCAACATCATGGTCGACTGCAGCCACGCCAACTCCAACAAGGACCCGGCCCTGCAGCCACTGGTGATGGAAAACGTCGCCAACCAAATCCTCGAAGGTAACCAGTCGATCATCGGCCTGATGGTCGAGAGCCACCTGAACTGGGGCTGCCAGTCGATTCCGAAAGACCTGAACGAACTGCAATACGGTGTTTCGGTGACCGACGCCTGCATTGACTGGGCTGCGACTGAGAAGACCTTGCGCAGCATGCACGCCAAACTCAAGGATGTACTGCCGCAGCGCCAGCGCGGCTGACAAAAAAAGGGCCGCTAAGCGGCCCTTTTTTTATAGGTTCAGACTTTGCTCGAGTGACGCTGCTGGCGTTCCATGTAGCGCTCTACATAAGAGCACGACGGAATCACCGTGTACCCCATCTGCTCGGCATACTCCAGGGCCCGCTCGGTCAGCGCTGCGGCAATGCCACGCCCGCGCAGGGCGTTAGGCACGAAGGTGCGATAGATGTCCAGCGTCTGCTTGCCCAGATCCATGTACGTCAGATAGGCACGATGACCGTCCACGTTGGTCTCGAACTGATGACCGGCCTGGTCATGGTGGATGGTCAGCGCTTCGCTCATCACTACTCCTCGCAGGTCTTCTCGGCAGACCCATACCTTAACCGATGGTGGTTTATCCGGCACAGAATCCTCTACGCCACCTGTTGCCCCTTGGACCACAGGACGATTGCAATCGTTCTACCCTCGGGCATTCACAAGATAGTAGGCGCGGCAAGCAGGATTGCTCAAGGTGGCAATGGTTAAAAACGGCAAAAAACGTCGCTAATGGACTCTTCCCGTTACGCCAACAGCAGCCGGATGTTGTAGGGCTTAAGACGCTGAACGACAGACAAAGTCACCGTTAGTTCAACAAAAAAGTTCCCGTAGTACAGACGGTTGCGGCCCCTGTACGTTTTTTTCACAAACGCGTCGCAAATCTTGTCGGCGTGACCTGGAGCAACATTTTTTTTGCAGTTCTTGCGCTCTGTCAGTTTACTTACTACAAGTAATGGGTACTATGTACGCCGGCCAGTTTCTCTTTTCCGAGAGATGGCTCTTTAATAGAAAGTCCTTGAAGGGGAACACGATGAACAACGTTCTGAAATTCTCTGCTCTGGCTCTGGCCGCAGTTCTGGCTACCGGTTGCAGCAGCGTATCCAAAGAAACCGAAGCTCGTCTGACTGCGACTGAAGACGCAGCAGCTCGCGCTCAAGCTCGTGCAGACGAAGCCTACCGTAAGGCTGACGACGCACTGGCAGCCGCTCAGAAGGCTCAGCAAACCGCTGACGAAGCCAATGAGCGCGCTCTGCGTATGCTGGACAAAGCCAGCCGCAAGTAATAGTCCTCACGGATTGTTATGAAGCCGACCCACTTGTGGGTCGGCTTTTTTATTGCCGCGCAACACGCAGCGCACAAACGAAAAGGCCTGCACTAAGGCAGGCCCTGGGCAGGTCGCGAACGCTTACTGCAGTTCAGGCGGGATGCTCGAAACCATCGGCGCCGCGCCCTGATTATCGACCGGCACGGCAATTTCGACGGGCATGCCATCTTCAGCGGCAACCACGTCACGCACCATGTCCCAGTTCATGCGCAGGTTGTTCGCCAGGTCTTCACGCTTGAGCAATGCATTGATAACCGCAGTGTGCTTATCCACCACCGACGGATTACCTTGATCGTCCAGCGGAGTGTGCGCTTCGAGGTAGACCTTGCCAGCACTGATACCGAACTTGTAAGGCTCGTTGATGATGCGCACCGGAGTACCTACCGGCACCATCTTCGACAGCTCGACCACGTTGTTGTTGAGCATGCGGAAGCAACCGTGGCTGGTGCGCATGCCGATGCCAAACTTCTTGTTCGAACCATGAATCAGGTAACCCGGTACACCCAGGGTGAACTTGAACGGGCCCAGCGGATTGTCCGGCCCGGCAGGCACCACGGTCGGCAGGATGTCGCCGTCGGCGGCGTGCTCGGCGCGAATCGAAGCGGGCGGGGTCCAGGTCGGGTTCGGGGTCTTGGCGGTGATCTTGGTGTTGGCGATCGGCGACCCCCAACCTTCACGACCAATGCCCAGCGGGAAGGTGTACACCACGCTCTGCCCTTTCGGGTAGTAGTACAGACGGTACTCGGCCAGGTTGATGACGACGCCTTCGCGCGGCCCCGGCGGCAGCACATAGCGGGTCGGCAGGATAATTTCGGTACCGGCACCCGGCAACCAAGGGTCGACGCCCGGGTTGGCGGCGATCATTTCCAGGTAGCCAAGGTCGTTGGCAGTGCCGATGTCGGCGAAGGTGTCTTCGTACTTTGCCTTGATCACCTGCACCTGGCCGACAATGTCTTCACCGGGGGGTGGCAATGGCAGCTCCAGCGCAGCAGCGGGGCCCGCTACCAGCAGGGCGGCCAGGGACAGGCTACGGGTGACGGCAGGAAAGCGCGGCAACATCCGGTAAATCCTTCGAAAGGTGGGTCAAGAGAATCGATTGTACACCCGCACCGATGCAAGCGGGAGGCATTGGCGTCACGCAAGCGTTTCAGATGATGAAAGGTGTGTCAGGTTTGGCATCAAAGCTGCGGCCACACCGGGCGCATGCCGCGCCGCTGGGCGTCGAGAATGGCGCGGCAGAGTGCGCACAGGCGGTCATCGCGGTAGATCGACCGTTGCACGCCGGACCAGCGCGGCTGCGCGGGCAGCAAACTGCCGCACAAGGTACGGTCGACCGGCACGCCCAGCTCAAGCTGGCGGGCCGCCAAGTGGACGCGGATTTCCTGGCAGGCAAACAGGTCGAGCTGTTCGTCAGGCTCGATCAGTTGGTAGGCATAAAGGGACCAGGCAGGGCGCGGCATCGGGGGCTCTCGAAACGGGGGGCGCAACCTTAGCCGAAAGCCGGCCCCGTTTAAAGCGTCACAGCAAGGGTTTTATCGCCGGCCAGGCATTTTCCAGCAGGCGCTGCTGGGCACCTTGCGCAGGATGGATGCCATCAGCTTGCATCAGCGCCGGCACACCGCCCACACCCTCTAGGAAAAACGGCACCAACGGCACCTGTTTTTCCGCAGCCAACTGTTCATACACCTGGGCAAACGCCGTGGTGTAACGCACACCATAGTTGGGCGGCAGGCGCATCCCCAGCAGCAGCACCTTGGCACCCGCTTGCCGAGCGCTCTCGATCATCGAAGCAAGATTTTGTTGC
Organism: Pseudomonas sp. SWRI50; assembly: GCF_014269095.1. NCBI lineage: Bacteria > Pseudomonadati > Pseudomonadota > Gammaproteobacteria > Pseudomonadales > Pseudomonadaceae > Pseudomonas > Pseudomonas sp. SWRI50. The sequence goes on from NZ_JABWRW010000006.1 coordinate 257,617, forward strand.
AATTGCTGCGGCGGCTGCCCGCGCAGCCCGTCATTGCCGCCCAGCTCCAGCACCACCACCGCCGGCTTGTGCGCTGCAAGCAGCGCCGGCAGCCGCGCCTGGCCTCCTGCACTGGTGTCGCCGCTGATCGACGCGTTGACCACCTGATCATCGAAACCTTCGTCCTTGAGCCGGGTCTGCAACAAAGAGACCCACCCCTGGCGGCTATCCAGGCCAAAACCGGCGCTGATACTATCGCCAACCACCAGCACCGTTCCCGCCGTGGCGCTCTGGGCAAGGCAACACAAGGCCAGACCGGCACTCAACCACCACATTCGCATTGGATTCTCCATGGGCCCCAGCATTCTCGTTGCGCAGAACCTTAGCAAAGTGGTCCCCAGCGCGGAAGGCGATCTGACCATCCTCCACGCCCTCTCCCTCGATCTCGCCCAAGGCGACAGCCTGGCCATCGTCGGTGCTTCGGGCTCTGGCAAATCGACGTTGCTCGGCTTGCTCGCCGGCCTCGACCAGCCCAGCGCCGGCAAGGTCATCCTCGCCGGCCATGACCTGGGCCCACTGGACGAAGACCAGCGCGCCCGTGTGCGCGCCGAGCATGTCGGCTTCGTATTCCAGTCATTCCAGTTGCTGGACAGCCTCAACGCCTTGGAGAACGTCATGCTACCCCTGGAGTTGGACGGCCGCCGTGATGCCCGCGAACACGCGCGCACCTTGCTCGAACGGGTTGGCCTGGGCAAGCGCCTGAGCCACACGCCGCGCCAGCTGTCCGGTGGCGAGCAACAACGGGTAGCAATTGCCCGCGCTTTCGCGGCACAACCTGCCGTGCTGTTCGCCGACGAGCCCACCGGCAACCTCGACAGCCACACCGGCGAGCGCATCAGCGACCTGCTGTTCGAATTGAACAAGGAGCGCGGCACTACCTTGGTACTGGTCACCCATGACGAACGCCTGGCCAGACGCTGCCGGCGCCTTATCCGCCTGGACGCCGGCCGCCTGGTGGCCCCGGTGGAGGTCTGAGCCCATGACCAGCATGCCCTTCTCCCGATTGTGCGGCCTGGCGTTGCGCCAGTTGCTACGCGACATCCGCGCCAGCGAAGTGCGCGTGCTGTTCTTTGCCCTGCTGGTGGCCGTTGCGGCCAGTACGGCGATTGGTTACTTCGGTGCCCGCCTCAACGGCGCCATGCAATTACGTGCCAGCGAATTCCTCGGTGCCGACCTGGTGCTGCAAGGCAGCGCACCTGCCCGGGACGAACAGATCAGCGCAGGCAAGGCCCTCGGCTTGCGCCACGCCCAAGTGGTCGAGTTCACCAGCGTGGTGGGCGGCGACAGCGGCATCCAGCTGTCTAGCGTCAAGGCCGCCGACGACGCCTACCCCCTGCGCGGGCAAGTCCGCAGTGCCGCCGCCCCCTATGCCGAGGAAACCCCCGGGGGTGGCCCGGCGCCTGGGGAGGCATGGGTCGAACCAAGGCTGCTGGCCGCGCTGGGGCTCGCGATCGGTGACAGCATCGACGTGGGCATGAAAACCCTGCGCATGAGCCGCGTACTGACCTACGAGCCGGACCGCGCCAACAACTTCTATAGCCTGACCCCGCGGGTAATGATGAACCTGGCGGACCTGGCCGCGACCGGGGTGATCCAGCCGGGCAGCCGGGTGTCCTACCGCGACCTGTGGCGCGGCGACGTCGAAGCGCTGGCCCAGTACCGCCAGGCCGTGGAGAAAGACCTCGCGGCCAACCAGCGCCTGCTCGACACCCGCGATGGCAACCGCCAGATCGGGGGCGCCCTGAGCAAAGCGGAGCGCTACTTGAACATGGCAAGCCTGGTGGCGGTATTGCTGGCCGGCGTCGCCGTGGCCATGTCGGCCAGCCGCTACGCCGCCCGGCGCCTGGATGCCAGTGCGCTGCTTCGCTGCCTGGGCCTTTCCCGTCGGCAGGCCCTGGGCCTGTACTGTGTGCAGCTGGCCATGCTTGGCCTGGTAGCTGCCGTGGCAGGCGCCCTGCTCGGCTGGCTGGCACAACTGGGCCTGTTCCGGCTGCTGCACGGCCTGCTGCCGAGCGTGGTTCCGCCTGGCGGTGTCGTACCCGCGCTGGCCGGCATCGGCACCGGGCTGGTCGCCCTGGCTGGCTTCGCCCTGCCGCCCATCGCCGCCCTCGGCCAGGTCCCCCCGCTGCGCGTGCTGCGCCGTGACCTGCTGCCAGTGCCACCCAGCAGTTGGCTGGTGTATGGCGCCGCCTTATTGGCCCTAGGCCTGATCATGTGGCGCCTGAGCCTAGACCTGCTGCTGACCTTCGCACTGCTGGGCGGTGGCCTGGTCGCGGCGGTGGTGCTCGGCGGCCTGCTGCTACTGGGCCTGCGCAGCTTGCGCCAACTGTTGGTCGGTGCCCCGCTGGCCTGGCGCCTTGGGCTCGGACAATTGTTGCGCCATCCGTTGGCTGCCGCTGGCCAGGCCCTGGCTTTTGGCCTGATTCTACTGGCCATGGCACTGGTCGCATTGCTGCGTGCCGAGCTGCTCGACACCTGGCAGGCACAATTGCCCAAGGATGCCCCCAACCACTTTGCCCTGAACATCCTGCCGGATGATCGTGAGCCCTTCGCTCAACAGCTGCAGCAGGTCAATGCAGCCTCGGCACCGCTGTACCCGGTAACGCCCGGCCGTCTGATCCAGATCAACCAGCAACCGGTGCAGCAGATCGTCAGCAAGGACTCCGCAGGCGAGCGCGCCGTGCAACGCGACCTCAGCCTGACGTGGGCCGCCGAATTGCCCAATGGCAATGCACTGACGGCAGGCGAATGGTGGCAGGCACTGCCGTCGGGCGATGAGATACCGGGCGTATCGGTGGAGGCCGAACTGGCCACGAGCCTGAAGCTGCAACTGGGTGACCTGCTGACCTTCGACATCGGGGGCCAGCAACGCCAGGCCCGGGTCAGCAGCCTGCGTAGCGTGCACTGGGACAGCTTCCAGCCGAACTTCTACATGATCTTCCAGCCTGGCACGCTGCAGGGGTTGCCCACGACTTACCTCACCAGCTTCTATCTGGCCCCAGGCCATGACCTGGATGTGGTCGCGCTGTCACGGGCTTTCCCGGCGGTGACCATCCTGCAGGTTGACGCGCTGCTGGATCAGCTGCGCAGTATCCTTGCCCAGGTCACCCTGGCGGTCGAGTACGTGCTGCTGTTCGTCTTGGCGGCAGGCTTGGCGGTGCTGTTCGCCGGCTTGCAGGCAACACTGGACGAACGCATTCGCCAAGGCGCCCTGCTGCGGGCACTGGGCGCGGCACGGCCATTGCTGGTCAAGGCAAGACGTATCGAGTTTGGCCTGCTGGGCGCAGCCAGCGGGTTGCTGGCTGCACTGGGTTGCGAGTTGATCACGCTGGTGCTGTACCGCTATGCCTTCGACCTGCAATGGAACCCGCACCCGTGGCTGCTCGTGTTACCCCTGGCGGGGGCAGTGCTGGTGGGGGGTGCTGGGGTGCTCGGCACGCGGCGGGCGCTCAATGCCAGCCCGTTGACGGTGTTGCGGGAGGGGTGAAAAAACCGCTACAGGCGCGTAATGCTGTTCACTCAAGAATGCTGGGGCCGCTCTGCGCCCCATCGCGGCACAAGGCCGCTACCACACCGACCGCGTTATACCCCTAGGGCCGTTCCTACACGTAGCTGATGCTGTTGACGTACCAGGCCGCGTCGCCGGTCGGGGTCTGCACCACCACCTCGTCGCCCTCCTCCTTTTTGAGCAAGGCACGGGCCATGGGTGAGTCGATCGAGATGTAGTCGTTACGCCCATAGATCTCGTCATACCCGACAATGCGAAACTTCTTGGTCTCGCCCTCGTCGTTCTCGATCTCGACCCAGGCACCGAAAAACACCTTCCCTTCCTGCTCTGGCGAATACGCCACAACCTTTACATCTTCAAGGCGCTTGCGCAGGTATCGGACCCGGCGATCGATCTCGCGCAACAGCTTCTTGTTGTACTGGTAATCGGCATTCTCGCTGCGATCACCCAGCGATGCCGCCCAGGTCACCTTCTGGGTGATCTCGGGGCGGTAGACACGCCACAGGTGATCCAGCTCTTTTTTCAGGGCCTCATGGCCTTCGGTGGTGATGATGTTGGTGCTCAACAGCGTTCTCCTCAACGGCGGGTGATCAGGCCTTGACGAGCGATGCGGGTGAGATGGCCAATGACTTCGGCGGCCTCGGCAGAGGCCGGGGCCTGAATGACCGCCAAGTCGAAACGGTCGTTGCCGTACTGCGCGAGATGGCAGCAGGTTTCGGTGAACTGGATAAGAAAGGCACGCGCCTGGCCCTTGCGACGTGAAAGGCCTTCGAGATGACGCAAAAGGGTAGGCTGATGCTGGCCACCGAGCAGAATGCGCGGTGTGCGGGAGGCCTCGTTTGCAGGCAACGGGCTCAAACAGACACTGGTACGTGGGCTACGTGGGCAACTCATGGTGCTTCTCTCCGCCTCGCGAATCCCGCTGGGCAGCGGTGGGAGGCGTCACCGAACCAGCGCTTTAGCGGTATTTCGGACGACCCGGAGGGGGCCTCTCCTGCGCCCCGCAAGTAGCTGTTTAAATCGGCGCAGGCGGTATGCTAGAGCTAGAAGCGCAAAGATTCAAGCCTCAAGCTGCACGATGCAGCTTGAGGCCCGGGGCCTGTCAGCGGGCGATCAGGCGGTCGAGGGAGAAGCGACCTGCACCTTCAATCATCACCGCCAAGGTGCCGGCCAGCAGCGCCAGGGCGAATTCATAACCATTGTTGGACATGAACAGGCCGTTGCCGATGTGCACCGAGAAGATCGCCACCACCAGGGTCACCGTCAGCGCCAGGGCCGCTGGCCGCGCCAACAAGCCGATCACCAGGGCCAGGCCGCCGAAGAACTCGGCGCTGCCAGACAGCAAGGCCATCAGGTAACCCGGTGCCAGCCCGATGCTTTCCATCCACTGGCCGGTGCCCTCCAGGCCATAGCCGCCAAACAGGCCGAACAGCTTCTGCGCGCCATGCGCCATGAAGATGATGCCGACCAGGATTCGGATCACACTGAGGCCAGCGCCTGCACGGGTTGCGATCACTGCGTTGAGGGAGGTGGTGTTCATGTTGTGGCGTCCTTGAATCCGGGAAGTTGTGTTGGAATGGCGCCATCATAATCAATTCAATGAATATGAAAATCGCAAAAACCCCAACATAACAATCGACAAAATCGATTTGTCAGCGCTTGGCTACTCGCTCCAGAACAGCACGCTCACGGTTGAACGCCAGGAAGTACTTGTTGACACTGTTGACGAAGTTGACTGGCCCCATGCCCACCTGCTCCATTGCAATGCGCTCGGTCTGGAAGAACCACTGGTTGCCGTTGAGCCCGCGACGGCGGGCTTCGGCACGCATCGCCTGGACCCGTTCAGGCCCCAGGTTATAGGCCGCCAGCACAAACGCCATGCGCTCTCGCTCGTTGATCTGGGCACTGGCAAAGAACTTGCGCCGGATCAGCGCCAGGTAGCGGGCACTGGCTTGGACGTTGCCATCGACCGTGGCGGTATTGCTCACCCCGACCCGTTGCGCGGCCGACGGGGTAATCTGCATCAGGCCATGGGCGCCGCCCGTGCCGCGGGCCGATGGGTTGAGTGTCGATTCCTTGAAGGCCAGGGCGGCCAGGTTGAGCCAGTCGATCTGCTGCGCCTCGCCATGCTTCTGCAGCACCGCACGCACTGCACTCAGCCGCTGCCGATCCTTGCTCGCCAAGGGGTTGTGTACGCGGTACTGGCGACGGTAGATGCGCTCGAACGCGGCATCCTGGTTATCCGGTGCGCGGTAACCCTGCAGAAAGCGATCGACGCTGGCCAGTAGCTGTGGCGCGTCGCGCCCCACGTACCAGCGCATGGCTTGCGGCGCCCCCAGGTGCACACGGCTGTCCAGGCGCAGACGCGGCATCACCCTGGCCCAACGCAGGGCAATCGGGCGTTCGACCACCGTCAGGTGATAGATACCGGCCTGGACCATTTCCAGCACGTCTTCCACCGCCAGGGTCGAGTCGACCCACTCCACCTTGATCGGCGCACGCTTGCGCAAGGCCAATTGCTGGTTTACCTGCTGGATCAAAGGCCCAGCGGCACTGGCACTGGTCAAGGCGACCGTACGCCCCGACAACTGTTCGACATGGCTGAAACTGCGCTCGCCTTTGCGCCCGACCAGCAACAGCGGCACTTGGTCGAGCACCGGCGCGCTACTGCTGACGCCCCGTACCACCACCGGGTCGAGCAGTTCGCCCGGGGCAGCCAGGTCCCCTTCGCCGCGCTGCAGGGCGCCCAGCAACTGCTCTTTGGCGCGGGGGATGAGTTTCAACTGAATCTGCTGCCCATCGCCAGCCCGGGCATTCAGGTAATGCTCAAGCGCGCGCAGGCGATAGTATTCGATGCCGACCGGCTCGCCCTTGACCTCGCCAGAGCTGTTGCGGCTTTGATTGACCAACACCCGCAGCACCTTGCTGCTACGGATCTGCTGCAGGTCACGCAGCTTGCTGGGCGGGATATTTTGCTGCGGCCCTGGCAGGCGTGCGTGGGCAGCACCGGCAGTGGTCAGCCCAAGCATCAGCAAGAAGGTCAGCAGGTATCGCAGCATGCGAAAGCGTGTCCGAGGTCGGTGGGCGGCGTTCATGTGGCATCGCCGCTTCGTGATAAATGACGGCAGAAGACCACGGCAACAGCATGAAGTTCTTGGTTTTTTCCGAGAAACGCGGATTTTGCTATGCTGGCCGCCCCGCGGCACGAGAGAGCACCATGCAACTGATCGATATCGGCGTCAACCTGACCAACAGCAGTTTCCACGACCAACAGGCGGCCATCGTTGAGCGCGCCATCGAAGCTGGCGTGGCGCAGATGGTCCTGACGGGCACCAGCCTGGCGGTCAGCGAGCAGGCGCTGGAGCTGTGCCAGCAGCTGGATGCAAGCGCTGAACACCTGTTCGCCACCGCTGGCGTGCACCCTCACGATGCCAAATCCTGGGATGCCAACAGCGAGCGTCAGCTGCGCCAATTGCTGAATGAGCAGCGGGTACGGGCAGTGGGCGAATGCGGCTTGGACTTCAACCGCGACTTCTCCCCTCGCCCGCTGCAGGAAAAGGCCTTGGAAGCTCAACTGGCGCTGGCTGCCGAACTGGGCTTGCCGGTGTTTCTGCACGAACGTGATGCCAGCGAGCGCTTACTGGCCATCCTCACGGGCTACCGCGACCACCTGAGCGGTGCCGTGGTGCACTGTTTTACCGGCGAGCGTGAAGCATTGTTCGCCTATCTGGACATGGACCTGCACATCGGCATAACTGGGTGGATCTGCGATGAACGCCGCGGAACGCACCTGCATCCCCTGGTCGGCAACATCCCGGAAGGCCGCCTGATGCTCGAGAGCGATGCGCCCTACCTGCTGCCGCGCAGCCTGAAGCCCAAGCCTAAAAACGGCCGTAACGAACCGGCGTTTCTACCGGAGGTGCTGAGGGAAGTGGCGTTGCACCGGGGCGAGCCCGTGGAGCACACGGCAGCCCATACGACGGCGGCTGCACGGGCATTCTTTCGGCTAGCCTAAGCTGGCCCCAGCCCTAATGCCAGTCAATTAGGGCCTAGGGGGCCGCTGCGCGGCCCATCGCAGGCAAGCCAGCTCCTACAGATGTAGCGTATTTCTTGAGAATCTCGCTCACCTGTAAGAGCTGGCTTGCCTGCGATGAGCTGCACAGCAGCCCCAATTAAGGCGGATGAAGCTTAACTGACTGGCATTAACCCCTACCCTGTTTTTTCTTGATACATATCAAGAATGCCTCTGTCGGGCGGAGGCACAATGATGGCACCTTGCCAATATTGTTTTCGCTCAACTCAGAGAAGACCTGCCCATGGGTGCCTGGCTTAGCAATGTTTCCCTGAAGTACAAGTTCTGGGCCGTCAACGCGGTGGCCTTTGTCACGACCTTGTTGCTGGTGCTCTACGCCGTGCACCTGGAGCAACGCGCCCGCGCCGACGCGGCCCAGGCGCAAGCTGCGGCACAAGCCCAGCTGTTGTCCGCCTGGCCTGCCGGGCAAGCGCTGCCCCGGCAAGCCAATGTCATCAGCTGGTTGCCGGGCCAGACGCCAAGTTTTGCGGGCGAACCGATCGAAGCCCTGCGCAACGCCCAGGGCTGGGTCGACCTGCCCGCCGCGTGGCTACTGGGCGACAACCCGCTGCGCGGCGCCCAGGTGCTGCAACACGGCGACCAGCAGGTTGCCGTACTGGCCCAGTCGCCAAGCGTGCGCCAGGTGTTCTTCGAACGCTTCACCAACTACGCCGTGTGCGTACTGATCCTGATGCTGGCTATGCTCGGTGCTTCGCAGTTGCTGATCCGCTTCCTGCTCAGCCAACTCAACACCCTCAAAGACGTCATGCTGCACGTGGAGAAGACCGGCGACCTGTCGGCACGGGTGCCGCTGGCATGTGGCGACGAAGTCGGCCAGATGGCGGGGGCTTTCAATGCCATGCAGTCGACCTACCACCGTGTGGTCAGCACCGTGGCCCTCACCGCCGCGCAACTCGACGCCGGTGCAGCGCGCCTGGCGTCTAGCATGAACGACGTGCGCCACGGCATGCTCGGCCAGCAAAGCGAAACCGACCAGGCCGCCACGGCCATCAACGAGATGTCGGCCACGGTGCACCACATTGCCCAGCATGCCGGCGCTACCCGCGACCTGTCGCAGACGGCCGATACGCTCGCCGGCAGTGGCCAGGAAGTGGTCAGCCGCGTACAGGATTCGATTGCCGGGCTGTCCAGCGGCGTGCAGCAGACCGCCGAGATGATCCGCCAACTGGCCGAGGACAGCCAGAAGATCAACGGCGTGGTGGGGGTGATCCATAGCATTGCCGAGCAAACCAACCTGCTGGCACTGAACGCCGCCATCGAAGCAGCACGCGCGGGTGACCTGGGCCGCGGCTTCGCGGTGGTCGCCGATGAAGTACGCAACCTGGCCAAACGCGTGCAGACCTCGACCGACGAGATCACCACCATGGTCTCCGCGCTTCAGTCCGGCACCCGCGATGCGGTGGAGTTCATGCAGGAAAGCTCGTACAAGGCCGACGATTGCGTTAAACAGGCCCAGGCAGCCGGTGAAGCGCTGGCCGAGATTACCGGTGCAGTGGCGCAGATGCGCGAAAGCAATACGCAAATCGCCGTAGCTGCCGAAGAGCAAAGCCAGGTGGCCGAAGAAATGAACCGGGCGGTGGTGAGCATCCGTGATGTCACTGAACACACCGTGCAACAGACCGTCGGCTCGGCCACCACCAGCAACGAATTAGCGACCCTTGCTGGCGAGCTGAACAAGGCCATAGGCCAGCTCAAGCTATAGTCACCTTAGCGTGTCACGATAGCCAGGCTCGATTGGCCCCCTCCCGGGGGCCGCACTAAGCTTTGGGCATGACCGAGAGGAAATACCCATGAGCAAACGCCTGCCCAATCTGCCCGCCTGGCAATGGCGTGGCTATCACCACAATCATCGCCACCCGACCAACCTGGCGCTGCACCTGATTGCCGTACCTCTGTTCATTCTCGGCGTGCTGCTGGTGTTGTCCGGCCTGTTTGCCCTGGACCTGGGTCAGATTGCCGTTGGCATCATTTCTCTGATCGCTGGCCTGGGCCTGCAACGACACGGGCATCGACTGGAAGCTCAACAACCCGAGCCGTTTGCCAACCGCAAGGACGCCGTACAGCGCCTGCTGACGGAACAGTTCATCACCTTTCCGCGCTTTGTACTGAGCGGTGCCTGGTGGCGGGCCTGGCGCGAACGGCACAAGCATCGCCACTGAAGGCTGTAGAGGACCTCTAGGCGAAAACTGTAACCGTTTGGCGGCTTAGCACCAGTAACTCGCCCTTTTCCGACCAGAGCGCGGCGGCGGCATGCCCATAACCATCACGCGCGTACTCGGTCTCGACGCAATAGCGGCACCAGTCCAGTGTCGACAGCGTCGGCGTGGGCTGGATGAATTCGATGGTCCAGGTCAGCGTACTGCCGGCTGCCGGCTGTTTCAGGTGCGGCAACAGGCTCGGTGGCCAAGCATCTACCAAAGCCAGCAGGTGAGACACGTTCAACGCTTCGTCGGCGATGTCGCGCAAGCGTACCCAGCCGCCCATCTGCCGCGAATCGTTGCCACTGAATGGCAGCCCGCCCACCGCCCAGCGAAGGGCTACATGGCGCATGAATTCCGGGGTCACGCCTTTGATGTAAGGGAGTTCTGGGGCGGCTTGCTCCAGCGGTTTCATGGCAAACGCCGGTTGCGCCGGGATGTCGACCACCGAGGGGCGGCCTGCACCGAAATTACCCTGTACCAGCGTCACCACCTGCCCTTCCTGCACCGCTCGGCCCAGCAAGGTAGTGACAGCCTTGCCTTCACGCAGCACGTCGACCTCGAAACGAATCGGTACATCCGCCGCCGCGGGCGCCACGAAGCTGATGGCCAAGGAGCGCACAGGGCGGTCATCGGTCAGCTTCAGGCGCATTGCTTCATAGACCATGGCGGCCATCAACCCGCCGAAGGCCGCGCGGCCCTGGGCCCAGGTCGGGGGGACGGTTACCGATTCAGCATTCGCTCGCACGGCGTCGAGCAGTTCAGTGAAGTTCATCGCACGTAGGCTCCTGCAGCGTATCGATCCGTGGGCACGTAGTGCACGCGCCCTGCATCGAAACATACTAACCAGCCCGCCTGCACCGATCAGGCCCTAAATCGGTCATATGCCGGGCTATCGCTGCTTCAACGCCACCTGCAAAGCCTCCAACGTGAGGTCGGATTGACGCTCCGCCTCATGCAGCTCTTGCTCCCAGTCGATCTTGCACGGCGCCAGGTCAGCGTGCTCGCGCGCTTGCAGCAACCATTGCAGGCGGTCATGCCAAGTGCCCAGGTCACCCTGGGCCTTTTTCAGCAGGCGCTGCAGTTTTTTTCCGGCATGCTCGAGTTGCGGATAGGCCTCATCACCGTAGCGTGCACGCTTGATCAACAGCCGCAGCCGATGCCGATCGTGGGCCGGGTCTGCCAGTGCCTTGCGCAGCTTGCGCCATTGCTGAACCAAGCGTTTGTCGACGCGTTTTTCCAGCGCATCCGCCAGGCCCTCGCGATCCGCCGCACGCAGGAACAACGGAAACGCATCCACGATCGCCAGCAGACGGGTCAGTTGCGGGCTGCCAGCGACACTGGCAAAGGCCTTGCCCCGCCCTGCCAGCCGCCGCTGCCCGACCTCGACCAAGCCTCGCCCGACCAGCTCGGCCGCCAGCACCTCACGGTCACGCAACGGCGTCGTCAATGTGCCCAGGGACTTGGCAGCGGCCTCCAGCTGTTCGACACCCGGCAACCCCCGCAGCGGCCGCAGCAGGCTGCGCAAGCGCCGTACAGCGATGCGCAGGTCGTGCAGTGCCTCGCTGTCGGTATCCGCGGCAAGCCGCTCGCGGCAGGCCAGCAGGCGCACTTGCAAGGCCAGGATTTGTGAAACGACATGATCGAGCATGGCAGACATGGGACGCTCCTCGGTCAGCGGCCAGCGCGCGACTCACGAATGTAGAAACGCGCCTTCTCGGCCTTCTTGGTGCACCCTTCAAAACCTTCGAACTGCTGCTGGGTCTTGGCCCCCGTCAGCAGCGACAACGCCTTCGAATAACTGACAGTACCGGCAAACCCTTCGGCCTTGGCCAGGTCGAGCTCCTTCCAGGCGGCATCCAGCTGGGTCGCGCAGCTGTCACGGTAGGCCGTCTTGCCCGCACAGCCAGCAAGGGCCAGGGCAATCAGTGGAAGGCAGATCCAGGCTTTCATCGGTAATTCCTCAAAGTCAAAAGAGTGGCTGTTCGACGCATGGGCAAGCAAAAAGTGCCCGCGGGTGGGCTTTGCTTAGCGTAGATCAGCGCGGTCTACATTGAAGCACAGGCAGCAATGGGTGCATTGTTAAACCATGGTTGCACAGGCTGAGGGAAAATCATGAGTAAACGCGTGGCGCTGGTGTTGGGGTCGGGGGGTGCACGAGGGTATGCACACATCGGAGTGATCGAAGAAATAGAGCGGCGTGGCTACGACATTGCCTGCGTTGCCGGCTGCTCCATGGGGGCGGTAATTGGCGGCATCTACGCCGCCGGCAAACTCGATGAGTATCGCAACTGGATCGAAAGCCTCGACTATCTGGATGTACTGCGCCTGGTCGACGTCAGCTTTCGCCTCGGTGCGATCCGCGGTGACAAGGTTTTCGGACAAATCCGCAAAATCGTCGGCGACATCAACATCGAACAGTTGCGCATTCCCTACACCGCCGTGGCCACCGATCTCACCCACCAGCAGGAGATCTGGTTTCAGGAAGGTTGCCTGCACCAGGCCATGCGCGCTTCGGCGGCGATCCCCAGCCTGTTCACCCCCGTGATGCAGGGCAACCGCATGCTGGTCGATGGCGGCATTCTCAACCCGCTGCCGATCGTGCCGGTGGTGTCCAGCCACTGCGACCTGATCATTGCGGTCAACCTCAACGCCACCAACCAGAAGCAGTACCAGTTGCCGGTGATCGAACGCCCGGCAGCCTTCAAGATGCGCTTCGATTCGCTGCTTAGCTCACTGGGTTCGCGCCTGCCGTTCCGGCGCAAGCCGGCGGAAGAACTGATACGTATCGAACAGGAAATCGTTGCCGAAGGCCTGGCGCCACCCAGCCCATGGCTGGCGGATGTCGCCGACCCGGAAGGCCAGCAGCCCGCGGCCGCGCCCGAGCACGAAGGCGCACCCAAGTCGGCCACCGGCTCGTTCATCATCGACAACGTGGGGCCGGCTTCGCTGCTGGACCTGATCAACCAGAGCTTCGAGGTGATGCAGACGTCGTTGGCGCAGTACAAGATCGCCGGTTACCCGCCAGATGTGTTGATCAACGTACCGAAACGGGTGTGCCGGTTCTTCGAGTTCTACAAGGCACCCGAGCTGATCGCCCTGGGGCGGGAGATTGCGCGGGACACGCTGGACAACTACGAAGGGGTAAAGCGCTAGAAGGCCGCCCCTACAAAAGGCCAGAAACAAGACAGGCCGCATTACGCGGCCTGTCTTTTCATGCAGTGATCACTCAGTAACGGGTGATATCAGCATTGGCTTCGAGCTGCTTGCGGTAAGCCGCAAAGTCTTGCTGGCCGGCACGTGACGCGAGGTAGCGGCGAATCTGCTGTTTCTCTTCGTCGGTGGCGGCGGCGCCTTCGTTGACACCTTTGAGCTGCAAGACAACCAGGCTGCCATCGCCCAGGACCACGCTGCTGTATACCGGCTTGTCCTTGGCTTGCGGCTTGCCAAGGCGGAACACGGCCTGCAGTTCGGCCGGGTCGATACCCTCCTCACCGCGGGTCACCGCCTCGTAGGCTTTCCAGCCCTGCCCTTCATGGACGCTGCCAGCGGCAACAGAACCATCACGCAGGCCGGCAATCAGCTTGTCCGCCTTGGTCTTAAGCTCGGCCGTCGCCTTCTCCTTGGCCAGGTGTTCGCTGATGTTCTTGGCCACGGCTTCGAGCGGCAGCTGTTCTGGCTTGCGGTGCTCCTTGACGCGCAGCACCACGGTGGTTTCCGGATCGAGCTCGATGGCGGTGCTGTTGGCACCCTCTTCCAGCACTTCTTCCGAGAACGCCGCCTGGACTACCGCACGGTTGGCGGTGATACCTTCGCCACCCTCACGGCCGAAGGCTGCGGAGGTGTGCACCTTCAGGTTCAGGTCCTGTGCCGGCTGAGCCAGGTCAGACGCCTCGTACGCGGCATCCTGCAACTGCTTGCTGGCGTCGACGTAGCGCTGTTCCACCAGCGGGATCTTCAGGTCACGGGTGAGCTTGTCTTTCAGGCTGGCAAAGCTCGGTACTTCCGGCGCCTCGACACCCAGCAGCTTGATCAGGTGGTAACCGAACTCGGTGCGAACCGGGGCCGATACCTGGCCATCCTTCAGCTTGTACAAAGCATCTTCGAAGGCTGGGTCGTACACGCCCGGGCCGGCGAAGCCAAGGTCACCACCGCTGTTGGCCGAACCTGGGTCCTGGGAGAACTCCTTGGCCAGTGCGGCGAAGTTTTCACCCTTGGCCAGGCGCTGCTCGATCTCTTCGGCACGGGCCTTGGCCTGGGCGTCGGTGACCTTGTCGTTGACCTCGATGAGAATGTGCGCGGCATGGCGCTGCTCGGCGAGGTTGGCGATTTCTTTCTCGTACTGGGCCTTGAGTTCGTCGTCGCTGACCTTGACCTGGTCGAAGAACACCGACTTTTTCAGCTCGATGTAATCGATGACCACCTGGTCGGGCGACATGAATTCCTTGGCGTGCTTCTCGTAGTGCGCCTTGACCTCTTCTTCGCTGACCTTGACCGCGGCCGGGTCGGCCTTGAAGGTCAGGGAGGCGAAATCACGGGTCTGCTTCTCAAGGCGTGCAAACGCCTCGACCTGCTTGTCAGTGACGAAACTGCTGCCGGCAAGGCCGGTACGCAATTGGCCAATGAGCATTTCTTCGGCGAGCATGTCGCGGAATTGCAGGCGGCCGTAGCCCATCTGGCGAATGACCTGGTCGAAACGATCGGCGTTGAACTTGCCGTCAACCTGGAATTCCGGGGTTTGCAGGATCACTTGATCCAGCGCGGCCTCGGAGAAGGCGAACTTGGCATCTTCAGCACCTTGCAACAACAGCTTGCGGGTGATCAGGCCTTTGAGCGCCTCATCACGCAGCAGCTTGTCATCCAGCAGTGCAGGGTCGAAATCCTTGCCCAGCTGTTGCATCAGCTGGCGGCGCTGCATGTCGGCCGCTTGGCTCAGCTCGTTCTGGCTGATGGTCTGGCCGTTCACCTTGGCGGCGTCCTGGCTATGGCTGGCAGCTTGGAAAATGGCCTCGAAGCCGGTCAACGCCATCAACACGACGATTAGGCCGATGATGGTCTTGGCAATCCAACCTTGTGAATTGTCCCTGATATTTTGCAGCATGCGTCCCCCAGAAACGGCTGTACCACTGCGTCGACAACCGCGGAGCGTGGGTAGAATCCTGATAAAAGAAAGGCGCATCCGAGGATGCGCCTTTTCTTAGCAAACGTGTCAGGCGGGAACGTTTGCGACCCGCCTTAACGTGCTCGGACCTGGCGAAGCCGGGCCCGCCTGAAAGAGACGACTTAGTTGACGGCGTCTTTCAGGCCTTTGCCAGCCTTGAAACCTGGAACCTTGGCAGCAGCGATTTTGATGGCGTTGCCGGTTTGCGGGTTGCGGCCGGTGCGCTCGGCGCGCTCCTTGACCGAGAAGGTGCCGAAGCCAACCAGAACGACGTCGTCGCCTGCTTTCAGGGCACCCGTTACGGAGTCGATCACAGCGTCCAGAGCCTTACCTGCGGTAGCTTTGGAAATGTCAGCCGATGCAGCGATAGCGTCAATCAGTTCCGACTTGTTCACTCTAAGTCCCCTTATTTCTCTATTGAGTTTGTTTCTAAGTATGTAATGAAAAGCGTATCAAACGAGTGCTGGGTGGCCTGATAACAATAGCGTGCCGCTTTATAGCAAGGCCCCGAAAAAACTGTCAAGGAAAGCCCCCCAGCCAAAAACTACTAATGCGTGCTGATTCTTTCCTTCGCGTCGCTGTCGCGCTTCTCTTCCTTCGCGACAATCTCCGGAGCCACATCTGGCAAGGGCTCCGGGGCGTATTGCAGCGCAATTTGCAGGACTTCGTCAATCCATTTGACCGGTTTGATCTGAAGATCCTGTTTGATATTTTCCGGAATCTCCTTCAAATCGCGAACATTCTCCTCGGGAATGATCACCGTCTTGATACCACCACGGTGTGCCGCCAGCAGTTTTTCCTTCAGCCCACCAATGGCCAGCACCTGGCCACGCAGGGTGATCTCGCCGGTCATGGCCACATCGGCACGCACCGGAATCTGCGTCAGCGCCGACACCAGCGCGGTGCACATGCCAACACCGGCACTCGGGCCATCCTTCGGCGTAGCGCCTTCAGGCATGTGGATGTGCACATCGTGCTTCTCGTGGAAGTCGGCTGCGATGCCCAGGCTGCGGGCGCGGCTGCGTACCACGGTCTGCGCGGCAGTGATCGACTCGACCATGACATCGCCCAGGGACCCTGTCTTGATCAGTTGGCCCTTGCCAGGGATGACCACGGCCTCGATGGTCAACAACTCGCCGCCCACCTGGGTCCATGCCAAGCCGGTCACCTGGCCGATCTGGTCCTGCTGCTCGGCGAGGCCGTAGCGGAACTTGCGCACGCCCAGCAAGTGCTCGAGCTGCTCGCTGGACACCTTGACCTTGACCTGCTTCTGGCCGGTATGTTCCTTGACCACCTTGCGACAGACCTTGGCAATTTGCCGCTCCAGGCCCCGCACACCGGCTTCGCGGGTGTAGTAGCGAATAATGTCGCGGATCGCCGAGATGTCGACCTCGAGCTCTTCCTTTTTCAAGCCGTTTGCTTTGACCTGCTTGGGCACCAGGTACTTGACTGCGATGTTGATCTTCTCGTCTTCGGTGTAGCCCGGCAGACGGATGACTTCCATCCGGTCCAGCAGCGCTGGGGGGATGTTCATCGAGTTGGAGGTGCACAGGAACATCACGTCCGAGAGGTCGTAGTCGACTTCCAGGTAGTGGTCGTTGAAGTTGTGGTTCTGCTCAGGGTCGAGCACTTCGAGCAGCGCCGAGGCAGGGTCGCCGCGCATGTCGCTGCCCATCTTGTCGATTTCGTCGAGCAGGAACAGCGGGTTACGCACGCCAACCTTGGTCATCTTCTGGATCAGACGACCTGGCATGGAGCCAATGTAGGTACGACGGTGGCCACGAATCTCGGCCTCGTCACGCACACCGCCGAGGGCCATGCGCACGAACTTGCGGTTGGTAGCAGCGGCAATCGACTCGGCCAGCGAGGTTTTACCGACGCCAGGCGGGCCGACCAGGCACAGCACCGGGCCGCGGATTTTCTTGACGCGCTTTTGCACGGCAAGGTATTCGAGAATGCGTTCCTTGACCTCTTCCAGGCCATAGTGGTCGGCATCGAGGATTTCCTCGGCCTTGGTCAGGTCCAGGCGCACCTTGCTCTGGGCCTTCCACGGCACCTGCACGAGCCAGTCGAGGTAGGAGCGAACCACCGTAGCCTCGGCCGACATCGGCGACATCTGCTTGAGCTTGTTCAGCTCGGCCTGGGCCTTGGTCAGGGCATCTTTGGGCAGGCCAGCGGCTTCGATGCGCTTTTTCAGCTCTTCGACTTCGTTGTGGCCTTCGTCGCCATCGCCGAGCTCTTTCTGAATGGCCTTCATCTGCTCATTCAGGTAGTACTCGCGCTGGCTGCGCTCCATCTGCTTCTTGACCCGACCACGGATGCGCTTCTCGACCTGCAACAGGTCGATCTCGGCATCCAGCAACGCCAACACGTGCTCGACGCGGGTCGCCAGGTCGACAATCTCGAGGATTTCCTGCTTCTGCTCGATTTTCAGCGCCATGTGCGCGGCCATGGTATCGACCAGGCGCCCAGGCTCTTCGATGCTGTTCAACGAGGACAGCACTTCAGCAGGGACTTTTTTGCCCAGCTGCACGTACTGCTCGAACTGCGACAGCAACGTGCGCACGAAGACCTCCGACTCGCGCTCGGCGGCGTCGACTTCGTCGATCAGGGAGACTTCGGCACGGATGTGCCCTTCCTCTTCCGTGAAGCGCTCTACCGCGCCACGCTGCTCGCCCTCTACCAGCACCTTGACGGTGCCATCAGGCAGCTTCAGCAATTGCAGTACGGTGGCAACGGTGCCGACGCGGTACAAGGCATCTTCGCCTGGATCGTCATCGGCTGGGTTTTTCTGGGCCAGCAGCAGAATCTGCTTCTCGCCCGTCATCGCGGCCTCTAGGGCTTCAATGGATTTTTCGCGCCCCACAAACAGCGGGATGACCATGTGCGGGTAAACAACGACATCGCGCAATGGCAAAAGAGGCAAGTCGAGGGTGGTCTTCATGATTTCGCCTCTAACAGCGGCCTTGATGGCCGGAAACCGGTGGAAATGATGCTTGGACCTAATGTGGGGGCACGCTTGGGAAATTACAAGCGCTTGCGCAGGAAAAGCAGAAAGGGGCCCGTAGGCCCCTTTCTTGCTTGCAACCATCACCCAAGCATCACCTGAATCAGGCGTCGGGTGCGGCCTTGGCTTGCGGCTCGCTGTTCTCGTAGATCATCAGCGGCTGCGAAGTCCCTTCGATGACGCTCTCATCGATCACCACCTTGCTGACATCCTTCTGCGAAGGAATCTCGTACATGGTGTCGAGCAGCACGCCTTCGAGGATGGAACGCAGGCCACGGGCGCCCGTCTTGCGCTCCAGAGCCTTGCGAGCAACGGCCTTGAGCGCATCGCTGCGGAACTCGAGGTCGACGCTTTCCATCTCGAACAGCTTGGCATACTGCTTGGTCAGTGCGTTTTTCGGCTCGGTGAGGATCTGCATCAACGCAGCCTCGTCCAGCTCATCGAGCGTCGCCAGTACTGGCAAACGGCCAACGAACTCTGGGATCAGGCCAAACTTGACCAGATCGTCCGGCTCGACTTCACGCAAGGACTCGCCAACTTTCTTGCCTTCTTCCTTGCTACGTACTTCTGCACTGAAGCCGATGCCACCCTTGGTGGAGCGGTTCTGGATGACCTTTTCCAGGCCAGAGAACGCGCCACCGCAAATGAACAGGATGTTGCGGGTATCAACCTGCAGGAATTCCTGTTGCGGGTGCTTGCGCCCACCTTGCGGTGGAACCGAAGCAACGGTGCCTTCGATCAGCTTCAACAGCGCCTGCTGCACGCCTTCGCCCGAGACGTCACGGGTGATGGACGGGTTATCCGACTTGCGCGAAATCTTGTCGATTTCGTCGATGTAGACAATGCCCATCTGGGCCTTTTCCACGTCGTAGTCGCACTTCTGCAGCAGTTTCTGAATGATGTTCTCGACGTCCTCACCCACATAACCGGCTTCGGTCAGGGTGGTGGCATCGGCAATGGTGAACGGTACGTTCAACAGGCGTGCAAGGGTTTCGGCGAGCAGGGTCTTGCCCGAGCCAGTAGGCCCGATGAGCAGGATGTTACTCTTGCCGAGTTCGACTTCGTCGCCCTTCTTGTCACGCTGGTTAAGGCGCTTGTAGTGGTTGTATACCGCTACGGCCAGCACCTTCTTAGCGCGCTCCTGACCAATCACGTACTGGTCCAGGATGCCGCTGATTTCTTTCGGCGAAGGCAATTTGTGCGCGCTGCTCTCGGCCTGGGCTTCCTGCACCTCCTCACGGATGATGTCGTTGCACAGGTCGACGCACTCGTCGCAGATAAATACCGAGGGCCCGGCAATCAATTTGCGCACTTCGTGCTGGCTTTTGCCGCAGAAGGAGCAATAGAGCAATTTGCCGCTGTCCTCGCCGTTACGGGTGTCAGTCATTCGATCGATCCAATCCGGTAGGCTTGCAACACAAGATGAAGGCAATTGCGGGCTTTTTCAAGTCCGCAGGTAGGCGCTTTCGGCACCCACCTGCTCTGGCCCCTGGGATCAGGAGGCCAGTTGCCGCTTGTCGTATACCGAGTCGATCAGGCCGTACTCGGCCGCGCGCGAGGCGCTCATGAAGTTGTCACGCTCGGTGTCGCGCTTGATGGTCTCCAGATCCTGGCCAGTGTGGTAGGCCAGCAGCTCGTTCAGACGCGCCTTGATATTGAGGATTTCCTGGGCATGGATCTCGATATCGGTAGCCTGGCCCTGGAAGCCGCCCAGCGGCTGGTGAATCATAACGCGCGAGTTCGGCAGGCAGTGACGCTTGCCTTTGGCACCGGCAGTCAGCAGGAACGCGCCCATGCTGCAGGCCTGGCCGATGCAGATGGTCGAAACATCCGGCTTGATGAACTGCATGGTGTCGTAGATCGACATGCCAGCGGTGACCGAGCCACCGGGCGAGTTGATGTACAGATGGATATCCTTGTCCGGGTTTTCCGCTTCGAGGAACAGCATCTGCGCAACGACGAGGTTGGCCATGTAATCCTCTACCGGGCCAACCAGGAAAATCACACGCTCCTTCAACAGGCGCGAGTAGATGTCGTAAGCGCGTTCGCCACGGGCGGACTGCTCGATAACCATCGGGACCAGGCCGCCTGCGGCCTGGATGTCAGAGCTCTGCTGAATATAAGAATTGCGGGACATGTCCTGCGCTCACTCCCAAATAGTCATGGCTTGAATACGCACAAGCCAGCGCGAAGGCTGGCTTGTGGGGGTTTCCTACGAGAGTAGCGTATTACTCGGCTTCGGCAGGTGCCTGGGCTGGTTTTACGGCTTCTTCGTACGAGACCGACTTGTCGGTCACAGTCGCTTTCTGCAGAACAGTATCTACAACTTGTTCTTCCAGCACAACCGAACGGACTTCGTTCAGTTGCTGGTCGTTCTTGTAGTACCAGGAGATGACCTGCTCAGGCTCTTGGTAAGCCGAAGCCATTTCTTCGATCATTTCGCGAACCTTGCCTTCGTCTGGCTTCAGTTCGAACTGCTTGACCACTTCAGCGACGATCAGGCCCAGGACCACACGGCGCTTGGCTTGCTCTTCGAACAGCTCAGCTGGCAGTTGCTCAGGCTTGATGTTGCCACCGAACTGCTGAACAGCCTGCACGCGCAGACGGTTGACTTCGTTTTCCAGCAGGGCTTTTGGCACTTCGATCGGGTTGGCAGCCAGCAGACCGTCCATGACCTGGTTCTTGACCTTGGCCTTGATTGCCTGACGCAGTTCACGCTCCATGTTCTTGCGAACTTCGGCGCGGAAGCCTTCCAGGGTCGATTCCTTGATGCCGAACTGAGCGAAGAAGGCTTCGTTCAGCTCAGGCAGCGCAGGGGCCGAAACGCTGTTGACAGTGATGGTGAACTCAGCGGCCTTGCCGGCCAGGTCCAGGTTCTGATAGTCCTCTGGGAAGGTCACGTTGACAACGCGCTCTTCGCCAGCCTTGGCGCCAACCAGGCCTTCTTCGAAGCCTGGGATCATGCGGCCGGAGCCCAGAACCAGTTGGGTGCCCTTGGCCGAACCGCCAGCGAACACTTCACCGTCGACCTTGCCGACGAAGTCGATGTTGACCTGGTCGTCGTTCTGCGCGGCGCGATCAACTTCTTCGAAGCGGGTGTTCTGCTTGCGCAGGACTTCCAGCATGTTGTCCAGGTCGGCATCAGCCACTTCGGCGCTCAGGCGCTCGACGTTGATCGACTCCAGGCCAGCAACGGTGAACTCTGGGAACACTTCGAAGATTGCGACAAATTCCAGGTCCTTGCCCTTTTCGAAGGACTTCGGCTCGACGGCTGGAGCGCCGGCCGGGTTCAGCTTCTGCTCGACCACGGCTTCGTAGAACGAAGACTGGACCAGATCACCGAACACTTCCTGACGGGCGTCAGCTTCGAAACGCTGACGGATCACGCTCATCGGTACCTTGCCAGGACGGAAGCCTGCAACCTTGGCACGACGGGCAGTCTGTTGCAGACGCTTGTTGACTTCGGTCTCGACGCGCTCGGCCGGGACGGCGATGGTCATGCGGCGCTCGAGAGCGGAAGTGTTTTCAACAGAAACTTGCATGGATATTCCTCGTTGCACAGACGTTAGCCGGCGTTAGCCCGACTCCAGAATCAAGGGCAAGCATTCTAGTGAGTCGCGCAGCAGAAGTCACCCCACTCGGGACGACGGGAAACCACGCCGGTCGATTAACTTGCAAGGCCCGCACGGCTTACCGCCGAGCCCCTTTCAATTGAGGCTGCGTAGCGCCTTTGGCGACGCGCAACCGTAATAACTTGTCAAACAACTGCAGCCTACGAAATCGCTTCCTTTATTGAGGGTCGATCTCGTTGAACTGGCAGTACTCTTCCCACGCCATGCCCAGCGCCTCAGCGACCTCGCGATGGGTCTCCAGGCGCATGGCCTGCAGTTGCTCAGGGCTTTCGGCGATCAGTTGCAGCGCCAGCTCCCAAGGCTCGATGCCCTGCTCCTGCGCCGCATCTTCGAACGCCCACTCGATCTGCTGAGCTTGCTCACGCGCATCCAACTCGCGGATTTCTTCGAGCAGTTGCGGATTGGCTTCGGCGAAGCGCTGCAGCGCCAGGGCCTGACGGGCTTCTTTTGCAATCATGGGGTTATCCTCTGCCGACCTCTTGGCCGGTGTTTCAACCGGCTGAAATCTATCAGCTTTTATTGGGGTGTCACCAGAGGATTGCAAGGCCCAAATTGAACACTTCACCCCAAAAACCCACAAAAAAAGCCGCAATCAGCGGCTTTTTCGCAACACAAAAAAACAAAGGCGCCCGATCTTACGATCAAGGCGCCTTTGAAAAAATATGGGGTGGACGATGGGAATCGAACCCACGACAACCGGAATCACAATCCGGCGCTCTACCAACTGAGCTACGCCCACCATATTGCGGTGTTGCGGTACAACCTTACAGAAGCATGGTGCGGACGAAGAGACTCGAACTCTTACAGCTTGCGCCGCTGGAACCTAAATCCAGTGTGTCTACCAATTTCACCACGTCCGCGTAACGCTTAAAACAAAGGCGCCAGATACTATCAAGGCGCCTCTGTAAAATATGGGGTGGACGATGGGAATCGAACCCACGACAACCGGAATCACAATCCGGCGCTCTACCAACTGAGCTACGCCCACCATATTGCGGTACATCTACTTGCTTGCCTAAGCTGCCTGATGGCGCACCCGGCAGGACTCGAACCTGCGACCATCCGCTTAGAAGGCGGATGCTCTATCCAGCTGAGCTACGGGCGCATAAGCGATCAGCCTAACCGAACGATGCTTTAGCAGAGAACCGCTAAACCATTCATTCTGCCCGACTTTGCCAACCAGTGCTAGGCAGTGCCCGACAAGTGCGGCGAATGTTATAGTCGAGGCGCAGGGTCGTCAACATCTTTCTCAAAAAAATTTAAATTATTTAAGGGGTTAGGGGATTTGCCCGACCACCCGCCTTTGCCCTCGGGCCGTGTCGTGCGAGAATGTGCCCTCTTTATTGTTTCCTTCTCGATGGTTAATCACGCGTCTATGACTGCACACCTAATCGATGGCAAGGCGATCGCCGCCAGCCTGCGCCAGCAGATCGCTCAACGTGTCGTGGAGCGTCGCCAGCAAGGCCTGCGCACCCCAGGCCTGGCTGTGATCCTGGTCGGCACCGACCCCGCCTCCCAAGTCTATGTCTCGCACAAACGCAAGGACTGTGAAGAGGTCGGCTTCATTTCCCAGGCGTTCGACCTGCCCAGCGAAACCACGCAGCAAACCCTGACCGACCTGATCGACCGCCTCAATGATGACCCGGCTGTCGACGGTATCCTGCTGCAGCTGCCGCTGCCCGCGCACCTGGACGCCTCGCTGCTGCTCGAGCGTATTCGTCCGGACAAGGATGTCGATGGCTTCCACCCTTACAACATCGGTCGCCTGGCCCAGCGCATCCCGCTGCTGCGCCCGTGCACGCCCAAAGGCATCATGACCCTGCTCGAAAGCACCGGTCAGGACCTGTACGGCATGAACGCAGTGATCGTCGGCGCGTCCAACATCGTCGGCCGCCCCATGGCCATGGAACTGCTGCTGGCCGGCTGCACCGTCACTGTCTGCCACCGCTTCACCAAGGACCTGGCCGGCCACGTTGGCCGTGCCGACTTGGTGGTCGTGGCCGCCGGCAAGCCGGGGCTGGTCAAGGGTGAGTGGGTCAAGGAAGGCGCCATCGTCATCGACGTGGGCATCAACCGCCAGGAAGACGGCAAGCTGGTCGGCGATGTGGTCTACGAGACCGCCCTGCCGCGCGCGGGCTGGATCACCCCGGTGCCCGGTGGTGTCGGGCCGATGACCCGGGCGTGCTTGCTGGAAAACACGCTGTATGCGGCAGAAGAGCTGCATAAGTAACAAGGCGTGAAATAAAAACGGCACCTTCTGCAGGTGCCGTTTTTTTTTGCCTGAAGGTTTTCGGCTTGCTGCACCGGCCTCTTCGCGGGGCAAGCCCGCTCCCACAAGTTTTGGACTGCCCCCAGAAAGTTGGACAGTTTCAGCTAGCAGCCTGAGCCCTGTAATCAACAGGGCTCAGGCCGTTAAGCCTTAGCTTGATGCGGTCATGGTTGTAGTAATG
>NZ_JABWRW010000060.1:0-1251 GCF_014269095.1 Pseudomonas sp. SWRI50
TGAACTGGCCTAATGATCCCGGACACCTCTTAAGGGCGATATGATTCGCCCATTCAGGAGGTTCCATGCAAGAGCGTAAGACCTATACCCGCGAGTTCAAGCAACGTGCTGCGAGCATGGTTCTTGATGACAATTGCTCAGTTCCTGACGTCTGCGCGTCGATGGACGTCGGCCCTACGGCGCTACGCCGCTGGGTGGATCAGGTTCGGAAAGAGCGTCAGAAAGGTCAGCCAGTGGCAGGCACCAAGGCAATCAGTGACGAACAGCGAGAGCTCCAACAGCTGCGGGCCAAGGTCAAGCGCCTGGAAACCGAGGCTGAAATCTTAAAAAAGGCTACGGCTCTCTTGATGTCGGATCCCGATCGTTTTTCCTGATTGAGGAACTGAGAGAGTCCGGTTCGTATCCGACCAGCTTGCTTTGCAGTGCTCTGGGTGTTTCCCGCAGCGCATTTTATGACTGGGCATATCGCCGCTCAAAACCTAATACCGAGCGTGATGCGCTCAGGGCAAAGGTTGTGCAGCTGCATGCTGAAAGCAGAGAAAGTGCCGGGGCGAGAATGATCTCTCAGTATTTGAAAGCGCAGCAGCTCAAGGTTGGAAGGTATCTAGTGGGAAGGCTCATGGCCGAGGCGAACCTGACTAGCAGGCAGCGTCGCCGCCACCAATATCGCTCTAGGGGCGTCGAGGCATTTGTGGCCAAGAACCTGCTCGAACGCAACTTCGAGCCAACGGCCATCAATCAGGTTTGGTGCGGCGACGTTACCAGCCTGATGGTCGGGAAGCGTTGGTATCACTTGGCCGTAGTCATTGACCTGTTTGCCCGTCGGGTCGTTGGCTGGGCATTTTCTCTGGTCAATGATGCCAACCTGGTCACCAAGGCTCTGAGAATGGCAGTGGAAGTTCGGGGCGCCCCTGCGGGTTTGATGTTTCATTCGGATCAAGGCTGCCAATACACCAGTCAACGCTTCCAGTCTGAGCTGCTTGGACATGGCATAACCCAAAGCATGAGCCGCAGAGGCCAATGCTGGGACAACGCACCAATGGAGCGATTTTTCGGCACGCTCAAGTCAGAATGGGTGCCTGCCAAGGGCTACTCAGAAATTGAAGAAGCTAGACAGGACATGACCAGCTTCTTTATGCGTTACAACCGCATTAGGCTCCACAGCTACAACAACTACCTGTCGCCAATAGCCATGGAGCAGCAAGCGGCTTGATCACCGTAATCGGTGTCCGGAAAAACTTGACCAGAACA
>NZ_JABWRW010000061.1:0-1232 GCF_014269095.1 Pseudomonas sp. SWRI50
TGAATCGCCCCTGGTTTACTAGACACTCTCCAAGCTCAGAAAATAGCGTTTCTCATACTCTACTGGCGACAGCTGCATAGCACTGCTGTGTCGACGCTTGGGGTTATAGAACATCTCGATGTAATCGAAAATATCACTTCGGGCTTCGTCACGCGTTGCGTAGATCTTTCGTCGGATTCGCTCCCGCTTCAAAAGCTGGAAAAAGCTCTCGGCTACGGCATTGTCGTGGCAGTTTCCCCTTCGGCTCATGCTACTGATCACATTGTTGGCTTTCAGGAAGCTTTGCCAATCTGAGCTACTGAACTGACTGCCTTGGTCTGAGTGAATCATCACTTGCTGCTGTGGCTTGCGTCGCCACACGGCCATCAGCATGGCGTCGATGGCTAGGTCGCTGCTCATCCTGGGCTTCATTGACCAACCAATGACTTGGCGAGAGAACAGATCCAGCACTACCGCCAGATACAGCCACCCTTCGTAGGTGCGGATGTAGGTGATATCGGTCACCCAGACCTTATTCGGCTCACTGACCTTGAACTGCCTGGCCAGATGGTTGGGCGATGCCGCTTTTGGTTTTCCGCCATAAAACCCAGTACGACGGCGATAGCCCGTTTGCGAACGCAGCCCCTCTGCCTGCATCAAGCGACCGACTCGATTTCGCCCACAGATCTCTCCTAGCTCTCGCAGGTCATCGTGAATCTTGCGATAGCCATACACGCCGCCGCTTTCTAACCAGGCCTGCTTGATCAAGCCAAGCAGGCGCTGATCTTCTTTGGCTCGGGCAGATTGAGGCTCGGCCAGCCAAGCGTAGTAGCCGCTGGGATGCACCTTGAGGGTTTGGCAAAGGCGACGCACTGGGTAATCCGTCGAGTGCTTGTTGATGAAGGCGTACTTCAGCCGCACTCCTTGGCAAAGTACGCGGCGGCCTTCTTTAATATGTCTCGCTCTTCTGTCACCCGCTTGAGTTCAGCGCGCAGCTTGCGCAGTTCAGCCTGCTGATCATTGTCTTGCTGACGCTGCTCTTGGGGCTTGCTGTAGACCTTGATCCAGGCGTAAAGGCTGTGCACGGACATGCCCAGGCGCTGGGCGACCTCGGCGACAGGTTTGCCTTTTTCGGTCACTTGCTTGACCGCTTCGATCTTGAATTCTTCGGGGTAACGCTGACGACTCATGGCACCTCCTATTTGGGCCTCATTATGAGGCTTGGAGGTGTCTACGAAACCAGGGGCGATTCA
>NZ_JABWRW010000062.1:0-1036 GCF_014269095.1 Pseudomonas sp. SWRI50
GCCATTTCGTATGCCACGATCTCGGCGTTGTACAAGTCCATGACGGGTGAGAGGTAGAGCTTTTGCTCGGCGACCTTGAACTCGGTTACATCGGTTACCCACTTCTGATTGGGCCGTTGAGCCACGAAGTTACGCTCTAAAAGATTCATTGCCACTTTGCCCACTACGCCCCGGTAGGAACGGAATTTCTTGGGCCGCACGACCGATCTCAGGTCTAGCTCAGCCATCAACCGCTCAACGACCTTCTTGTTAACCAGGGTCCCGTTGTTTCTGATCACGAGCGCCACGCGTCGATAGCCATACAGCTTTTTGTGCTCGTGATAGACACGCTGTATCTGCTCTTTGAGCTCAGCATGCTTGTCCGGCTTCTGTTGGCTTTTGAGCTGGTAGTAGAAGGTGCTGCGCGCCAGCCTGACCATCCGCAGGAGGTCAGGTAAAGGAAATCTGCGCTTGAGCTTGCAGACGATCAGGACTTTTTCGTCTGTATTCGCTCCTTCTCCTCGCGCATAGCTTTGAGCTCCTTTAGGACAGCGTTCTCCATGCGCAGGTATTCGAGCTCAGCCAGCAGCTGCTCGCGGGGCTTTTGCGCGTCATCGATATCAGTGGGCTCGACTGGCTTAATTTTCTTTGGCACGTGAGTAGGCTTTCTTGGTTTGGCGGCAGTAGGCGCTGCGGGGCTACCACTGTAGTACCGTCGTTGCCAAATGCCTATCTGCGAAGACTGTCCGAGATCAAAATGGGCGGCTGTTTGGCGCAAAGAGAGCCGATGTTCATGCATGTACTTCAACACCCGATGCTTGAACTCTTCGCTATAACGCCGGCCGTGAGGGCGTCGGCCGATGCTGGAGTCGGCTTGGTGGCTGGCCACCCAGCGCCTCAGCAGGCTGAAATCGATGCCAAAGTGACGAGCCACTTTTCGGAAGCCGTGGCTGCCATCAAGGTAGGCTGCAATCGCCTTGAGCTTGAACTGCTCGGTGTACTTGCCCATAGATCCCCCAAGGGTTGGATTGGTGTCCAACTTCTTGGGGGCAGTCCA
>NZ_JABWRW010000063.1:0-1014 GCF_014269095.1 Pseudomonas sp. SWRI50
CTGCTGCTCCATTTCGGTCTGGGGTTCGATGTATTCGCCTTGCAGCAAACTGGCATCCGGTTGCGGCAGGGCCTTGCGGTCCAGCTTGCCGTTCGGTGTTACCGGCAGCGTGCTCAGCAACAGCAGGTGCGTAGGCACCATGTAATCCGGCAGGCCGGCCTTGAGGGCTTCACGCAGGCTGTCGCGCAACGCGCCCTCGTTTTGCGTGCTGTCGGCGGGTACCACATAGCCCACCAACTGTTTACCGCTCGGCCCGTCCTGGGCCAGCACCACCGCTTCCTGCACCGCTGGCAATTCCAGCAGGCGCGCTTCGATTTCACCCAGTTCAATCCGCAACCCGCGGATCTTCACCTGGTGGTCGAGACGCCCGGCGTAGTCGATCACGCCATCGGCGTTGTAACGCGCCAGGTCACCGGTGCGGTACAGGCGCCCGCCGTTGTCGCTGAACGGGTCCGGCACAAAACGCTCGGCCGTCAGCGCCGGGCGCTGGTGATAACCACGGGCCAGGCCTACGCCGCCCAGGTACAGCTCGCCGGCACTGCCGCGTACCGCCGGTTGCAGGCTGCCTTCGAGGATGTGGGTCTTGAGGTTGTCGATCGGCTGGCCGATCGGCACGCTGATGCGTTCGTCCGCGCGGCAGGTCCAGTGGGTGACGTCGATGGCCGCTTCGGTCGGGCCGTACAGGTTGTACAGGCCCGCCCCTGGCAGGCGCTGCAGGGTCTGGCGCGCCAGCTCGGCCGGCAGTGCCTCGCCACTGCACACCACA
Organism: Pseudomonas sp. SWRI50; assembly: GCF_014269095.1. Classification (NCBI taxonomy): domain Bacteria; kingdom Pseudomonadati; phylum Pseudomonadota; class Gammaproteobacteria; order Pseudomonadales; family Pseudomonadaceae; genus Pseudomonas; species Pseudomonas sp. SWRI50. Next base: position 767 of record NZ_JABWRW010000063.1, read on the forward strand.
CGCTTGAGGCTGCGGCAGCTTTCCACCGCTTCGTGGGTCATGAACGCCTGCAGCATCGACGGCACGAAGTGCAGCGTGCTGATGGCGTACTGGTTGATGGTGTCGACCAGCAGCTGCGGGTCGCGGTGGGCACCCGGCTGGGCCATGACCAGGCGCGCACCGGTCATCAGCGGCCAGAAGAACTCCCACACCGACACGTCGAAGCTGAACGGGGTTTTCTGCAGCACGCTGTCACTGGCGTCCAGGCC
>NZ_JABWRW010000064.1:0-909 GCF_014269095.1 Pseudomonas sp. SWRI50
CAGCTGATCAACCAGCCGGCCAACGATTACGTGCGCGCGTTCTTCAAGACCTTCAACAGCCGCTGCCAGTGTTCCAGCCTGGCCAACAGCACGCCGTTGCAGTCCCTGAGCCGCCACTGACCCCCGCGAGGTTTGCCCCATGTCCGAATTCAGCCTGCTCGACCCGTTCCAGGCGGCCACCATCCCCCTGGGCGACTGGGTCACCGCTACCCTCAACTTCCTCGTGCACAACTTCCGTGAGGTGTTTCGCGCCATCCGCTGGCCGATCGACCAGGTGCTCAATGGCATCGAGTTCACCCTGCAGAGCATCCCGCCCACCATCGGCATCCTGCTGTCGTCCTTGCTCGGCTGGCAGCTGGCGGGCAAGCGCATGGCGCTGCTGTGCTTCGTCACCCTGACCCTGCTGGGGCTGATCGGCGTGTGGTCGGAGTCGATGACCACCCTGGCGCTGGTGCTTACCTCGGTGTTCTTCTGCGCGGTGATCGGCATCCCGCTGGGCATTGTCTGCGCCCGCAGCAACCGCCTGGAAAGCATCATCCGCCCCGTGCTCGATGCGATGCAGACGCTGCCGGCGTTCGTCTACCTGGTGCCGGTGGTGATGCTGTTCGGCATCGGCAACGTGCCGGGCGTGCTGGTGACCATCGTGTTTGCCTTGCCGCCGCTGGTGCGCCTGACCAACCTGGGCATCCGCCAGGTGCCGGAAGACAAGATCGAAGCGGCCCGCGCCTTTGGCTGCACGCCGCGCCAGATGCTGACCCGCGTGCAGCTGCCGCTGGCCACCTCGACCATCATGGCCGGGCTCAACCAGACCCTGATGCTGTCGCTGTCGATGGTGGTGATCGCCTCGATGATCTCGGTCGGCGGCCTGGGCCAGATGGTGCTGCGCGGCATCGGCCGGCTGGACATGGG
>NZ_JABWRW010000065.1:0-686 GCF_014269095.1 Pseudomonas sp. SWRI50
TACCGGCCAGGCCAGTGTCTGCTTCGGCGCCACCGTGGCCGGCCGCCCGGCAGATTTGCCAGGCGTTGAGGAGCAGATCGGCCTGTTCATCAACACCCTGCCGGTGATTGGTGCACCCCGTGCCGAGCAGCGTGTCGGCGAGTGGATCGCCCAGGTTCAAGGCTGCAACCTGGCGTTGCGCGAGTTCGAGCACACCCCGCTGTACGACGTGCAGCGCTGGGCCGGGCAGGGCGGTGACGCGCTGTTCGACAGCATTCTGGTGTTCGAAAACTACCCGGTGTCCGAGGCGCTGCAACAAGGCGCGCCCGGGCGCTTGCGCTTTGGCAACGTGGCCGTACAGGAGCAAACCAACTACCCACTGACCCTGGTGGTTGAGCTGGGTAGCAGCCTGGCGATGCACTACAACCACGACCGTACGCGGTGGAGCGACGAGACCATTGGCCGCCTGGCGGCCAACTTTGCAGATTTGCTGCAGGCACTGGTCGCGGATGCGGATGCAGCAGTTGGCGAGCTGCCGATGCTGGACCTGCAAGAACGGCAGTTGATGGTTGAAGGCTGGAACGACACCCTCGCGGCGTACCCGAATGAGCGCAGCATCCACTCACTGATCGAAGCCCAGGTGTTCGCCACCCCGGACGCCCCGGCGTTGATGTTTGGTGAGCAGACCCTGAGCTACGCCGAACTCA
>NZ_JABWRW010000066.1:0-650 GCF_014269095.1 Pseudomonas sp. SWRI50
CACCGGCCTGCAGCAGGGCCAGGTACACCGCGCCGTTGGCGGAAGAGCCGGAGTGCGGCTGGACGTTGGCGTAGTCAGCACCGAACAGCTGCTTGGCGCGCTCGATGGCCAGTGCCTCGACCTTGTCCACGTGCTCGCAGCCACCGTAGTAGCGCTTGCCTGGGTAGCCTTCGGCGTATTTGTTAGTCAGGCCGCTGCCTTGGGCCTGCATGACGCGCTTGCTGGTGTAGTTCTCCGAGGCGATCAGCTCGATGTGATCTTCCTGGCGCTGTTCTTCGGCATTCATCGCCGCCAGCAGTGCGTCGTCGTAACCCTGGATCTGGTCTTGCTTGCTGAACATCTTGTTGTCTCCCGGCAGCGATCGTTTCTTGTCTGTAGAGCACTGTGGCCCTTTGTGGCGATGGTATGACTGGCCGGGGTGGGTCAGATGCCTGCGCACGCCTTGCAATGGCGCGTTTACGACATTCGCTTTTGTGTTGTGCATGCCGGCCTCTTCGCGGGGCAAGCCCGCTCCCACAATGGCCGCGTACGCAGGGCCATTGGACTGCCCCCAAGAAGTTGGACACCAATCCAACCCTTGGGGGATCTATGGGCAAGTACACCGAGCAGTTCAAGCTCAAGGCGATTGCAGCCTACCTTGATGGCAGCCA
>NZ_JABWRW010000067.1:0-634 GCF_014269095.1 Pseudomonas sp. SWRI50
TCGATCGGCAGACCGTCTTTGTTGGTCAGGGTGACGGTGTAAGTGATCTCGCCGCCTTCGGTGACCGAAGGAGTGGCGGTCAGTTTGGCGATGACGTCGTCAGTGGTATCGGTGACTTTGACCGATGCCGCGTCGCCCAGCTGCAGGTTCTCGAAGGCACGGCCGTCAACATCGACGGCAGACTTGATACCCAGGGAAATTTCGCCGGCGTCTTTGTAAACGTCGTCGCCCTGCGCTTCGTGGGTGTACGGCGCGCTGGTTTCACCGGCTTTGATGGTGACGGTGGCGTTGTTGCTCAAGGTCACGACCAGGTCGTGGGCCAGGGCAGTGTTGATATGGACGGTGAAGGTCGGTTTAACGTTTTCAGCCACCGAGATTTGATCGGCGGTGATGGTGACCTTGACCACATCACCTTCGTTGCCTGGGGTACCCGGCTCGTCAGTGACAGTGGTGCTGACTGGAGTCTTGTCCAGAACCAGGTTTTCGAACTTCCAGGCGTCAGCACCGCTGACCGCCTGCAGGCTCTGCTCTACCGGCGGATTAGTGCCGGTGTAGACGTTGTCCGGGGCAGTTACGGTAATCGAACCGGTGGTGCCGTTGGCCGGTACGGTGATGACCGTTTTGCCGTCACTCA
>NZ_JABWRW010000068.1:0-628 GCF_014269095.1 Pseudomonas sp. SWRI50
CTGGGCCATGACCAGGCGCGCACCGGTCATCAGCGGCCAGAAGAACTCCCACACCGACACGTCGAAGCTGAACGGGGTTTTCTGCAGCACGCTGTCACTGGCGTCCAGGCCATAGGCTTTCTGCATCCACCACAGGCGGTTGACCAGTGCCTGGTGGCTGTTGCCGGCGCCTTTCGGGCGGCCGGTGGAGCCGGAGGTGTAGATCACGTAGGCAAGGTTCAGCGGCGCCACGTCGATACCTGGGTTGGCATCGCTGTAGCCGGTCAAATCCTCGACATCCAGATCAAGGCTGCGCAGGCCAGCCGGGATCGGCAAGGCATCACGCAGGTGCGACTGGGTCAGCAGCAAGGCAATGCCGCTGTCTTCGAACATGTAGCTGAGGCGGTCCTGCGGGTACTCCGGGTCCAGCGGCACATAGGCGCCACCGGCTTTGACGATACCCAGCAAGCCGATAACCATCTCCAGGCTGCGCTCCATGGCGATGCCTACCAGCACGTCAGGGCCCACGCCCAGTTCCCGCAGCTTGTGCGCCAGCTGGTTGGCTTTGCCGTTGAGTTCGGCGTAGCTCAGGGTCTGCTCACCAAACATCAACGCCGGGGCGTCCGGGGTGGCGAACACCTGGGCTTCG
>NZ_JABWRW010000069.1:0-567 GCF_014269095.1 Pseudomonas sp. SWRI50
GCCGCACTCCGGCTCTTCCGCCAACGGCGCGGTGTACCTGGCCCTGCTGCAGGCCGGTGACACCATCCTGGGCATGAGCCTGGCCCACGGCGGCCACCTGACCCACGGCGCTAAAGTGTCGTCCTCGGGCAAGCTGTACAACGCGGTTCAATACGGCATCGACACCAAGACCGGCCTGATCGACTACGACGAAGTCGAGCGCCTGGCGGTCGAGCACAAGCCGAAAATGATCGTCGCCGGCTTCTCGGCCTACTCCAAGACCCTGGACTTCCCACGCTTCCGCGCCATCGCCGACAAGGTCGGTGCGCTGTTGTTCGTCGACATGGCCCACGTTGCCGGCCTGGTTGCCGCTGGCCTGTACCCCAACCCGATCCCGTTCGCTGACGTGGTCACCACCACCACCCACAAGACCCTGCGCGGCCCACGTGGCGGCCTGATCCTGGCCAAGTCCAACGAAGAGATCGAGAAGAAGCTCAACGCTGCCGTGTTCCCCGGCGCCCAGGGTGGCCCGCTGATGCACGTCATCGCCGCCAAGGCCGTGTGCTTCAAGGAAGCGCTGGAGCCAGG